>JAKSBQ010000060.1 GCA_022361075.1 Opitutales bacterium
GCACTCTCCATGGAACAACAAACACTCGGATCACCCTTCTAATGAAAACGAAGATCACTCAGGTTGGACTTGGTCGGAGCTTGAAGAGGAGTTCGCAAAAGACGGACTGAAGTTTGACTACATTGCCAACCAGAATGGCGGTCCGACCCACGATGGCTTGCGAGCGCTCAGGGAGAAATACGACTGGGTTCGTGACTCCGAAGCTCGCAACCACAAAGCCTACAAAAAGGGAGCCTGGGACTGGCTCTACACCCGCCTCGAGACTTGCATTAAAAAGAGGAATACGGAGTTTGATCCTTCCGATGCAGGCATGGTGATTTACCTTCTCACAGGAATTGATAAGACTGATCCGGAGGATGCCCGGCGCATCATGGAGAATCCGTTATTAGGAGAGTTTTAATGTAGCTCTTCTGCTCTTCCAGGAGGCAACAGGACTGATGATGACATTACAGTCTTCGGTTCCTAACCGTGTGCGACTGTTTCATAGAACATAGGTGGGTATTTAAGAGAGTTATCTATCTTATTATAATAAGTATAACTTGACTTTTTTTGTGCGGTAGGTTTACGCATTAGAATCCCTATACAACTGTATTAATACCCCTTATGGATAGCTCCTGGCATTAGCGTGACGTCTTAAAAGGTGTCTTCTGATCCCTGTGGTGTGCGAATCCACCTATAACTATGAGTAAAATACCGCTTGTTGCTGGTCTGGTACCCGCACTCAAATCACTCCGTGTGCTAGATGTCACACGTCCACTAGTCGTCCTAATCCTCATTCCGACTGTAGTTCTGGCGCAAGATGACTCGGATCAGTCGGCCGACGAAGATGTTTTCGAATTGTCCCCGTTTACTGTAGATGCTTCAGAAGATTTTGGCTATCGGGCAACAAGCACACTTGCTGGAAGTCGATTGAAGACGGATTTTAAGGACGTCGCCTCTCAGGTAAATGTTCTGACGGAAGAGCTGCTTAACGATGTTGGTGTTACCGATGTTGAGGATGCTTTAATATACTCCTTGAACGTTGAGAATCGCACGGAGTACAGCCCCACAGATCAGCCGAACTTCGATGCTTCAACATCAACTCGAGTGCGTGGGTTGGGTTCCGCGACTCGCTCAGTCAACTTCTTTGAAACCAATTTGGACATCGATCGTTATAACACCGAGCGAGTTACGATCGCCAGTGGTCCTAACGCGATTCTCTTCGGTGTGGGTAATCCCGGTGGTATCATCGATTCAACACTCAAAAGAGCGTTTTTTAAGGATGCGGGTGAGTTGGAGTTGCGAATCGACTCCAATGGATCCAAAAGGGCCTCGTTGGACGTGAATAAGACGTTCGGTGACGATTTTGCCCTAAGAATCGCTGCCTTGGTGGATCGTGAGGATGGTTTTTTGGATCCCAGTTTTGACGACCAGGATCGAATTTATGGTACGTTTACCTACAAACCAGCGGATTGGATTACCATACGTGCAAATTTTGAAGCGGTGGATCGTATTGCCAATCGAGCGGTAAGAGACTTGCCGGGTGATCACTTAACAGGTTTTTATCACCCAGCTTTTGCCGGTGGGCAACTCTTCGACAACAAAGCTTGGTGGGAATCTAACAATGATGCGGATCCAACCAACAACATTGCGCTCCCGGTTTATCTGGCCAACGGTGGTGGTCAGGATCTGGACCCGGATAAGATTCGTTACGCTCCAGATCCCAATGATCCGACAGGGCCCGGTCTTTTTCCAACTCAAGCGCCAGACAAGAATAATGGAACTGGCGTAACATGGGTAGGTGTGAAGAACTTGAATCGCATCATCCGAGACATCTCCCGTCCGGGTCGATCCACTACGGATCCTAGCAATCCCTTTTATCAGGAAAACTGGGTGGATAACCTCGACCATTTTGGATTTCCCGGGTTTCATCTCACTGGCGATCAGTACTACCCGGTTTTTGACCATAACCTGACGGGCAATCGTCGTTACAACGATATCAGTGGCCATCAGTATCAGGTATTTGTTGAACTAAATCCGATCAAGAACTTGTTCGTTGAGCTGGCTTACAACTATGAAGAAGCTCAGGAATGGAGGGCAGGGATGCGTCAGGTGGACTACCAGATGAATGTGGACCCCAATCTCTATCAGCCAAACGCGAATCCTGATCCGGATCCAACAGATAACGTCACGGTTAATCCAAATACAGGTGAAGCTTATACTCCATGGGTATCGAATCCCTACGCAGGTCAACAATTTGTAGAAAGTGAAACCTGGGGTTGGGTGAATGACGATACCGAGGAAGAGCTCCGTGCGACCGTTTCTTACGAATTTAACGTGGCCGAGGTGCTAAAGGCCGAAGACAATAAGTGGCTGAACTGGATGGGACGGCACGTGCTTTCAGGATTGGTCTCCAAAAGAGAATCGTTCAGTGCCGGACAGAATTTCTTCCGTTACATTTACAATTCCCAGAGCGGGCTTGATCCGACATTTATTACAGCCAGGCAAAACACGTTGACGGGATCAGATGATCCGGGAGGAACGGGCAATACTCTTGGTTACATCACCAACGGCCCAAGGCAGCGTCGAATTAAAATGATGCAATACTTTGCTCCCGGGCAGTATGTGGCTCCGGACATCGGGTTGGATCCCCATGACCCATGGTGGATTTACGACGATGGGCGACCCAATGATCCGGTAAGAACCCAGATCTGGGGTGGAGACGGTCGTCGTCAGGCGAGCGGAGGACTCACAGAATTGAACTCAAGTGCTTTCACTGTTCAGGGATATTATTTCAGTGATCATTTGATTCTCACTTACGGTCGCCGCAAGGACGATTCCGATGTCGCCAACTTTGCAAACAATGTGTCGGACCGTGCGACTGGTTTGAACCCTACTTACCAAAGGCTCGATTTACTTCCGCTGGAGGACAGCGTTGACGTTACTAATGAAACCAAAAGTGCGGTTTTCAAAATTCCATTTGGGCTATTTTTAGATGAGCTCTGGACTGCGGATGTTGACTTGCGGGTTTTCTACAACGAATCTTCGAACAACGACGCAGGTTCTGCTGGTGGTGGCCGTCGCTTGGAAGGCGGCTTCAAAGACCCCGTTTCCGGTGAGGGTAAAGATTACGGGATCATGTTAGATCTGTTTAATGGAAAATACAGTATTCGTTGGAACACTTACGAAACCAGCCAGGTGGGAACTAACGTTGCGAATGCGTTCAACGATCTCCGCCAGATCTTCTGGGATCTGGAATTGGCCACTGCAGCGATTCAGGGAGGTAGTTATAGTCCGGTTGGGCAGTTTGACCCCAATCAGTTCGTGGACCCGTCAGCCTTCCGTTTGACACAGGATTCCGTGTCAAAGGGAGACGAGGTAACCATCACCGCTACGCCGATCAAGGGATTAAACCTAATGGTCACCTGGGCTCAAGGTGAGGCAGTGCTTTCCAACCTCGGAACTAACTGGCAAGAAGCTTTCATGGGTCGTCGATCCGTTTATGAAAGTCTTACGCTCAACGGAGATCCATGGACTGTATTTACCATCAACACCATTGATGGGGGTTCGTTGTCGGATGAACCAATGGCAGTGCGCTACCAGGATGGAATTGCGGAGATTGAGTTCCTCAAAGCGAGTGAAAACAAGCCCGCTTCACAACTGAGAGACTCACGGATCAACGCCATCGTGAACTATCAATTCTCAGATCGTTTCGAGAACGTCAATGTCGGTGGTGCGTGGAGACACCGTGCCGCTCCTGTGATCGGATTTGGGGCAACAACGGTCGAAACTTCAACTGGAACTGTGACGATCGAAGATCTTGCAAATCCGCACTATGGTGACGAAGTCAACGCGTTTGATTTCTGGGTCGGCTATAAAGGAACCCTGTTCGGTTACGACTACAAAGCTCAACTGAACATCAAAAATGCGTTTTCAGATGACGATCTTTATCCGACACGTGCCACCACTGATGGCACACCTCGTCACTTCGCGATCTCGGAGCCAAGAACGATTATCTTCTCCCTGAAGATGGATTTCTAAGACTGACCTAACGTCAAGGTGGTGAACGGAGCGAAGCGGAGTTTAACCAACTGCCTTGTTAGTGGCTTTTGTAAAATTAGAGTTGAGGTTCATATGATTCGTGGAGCAGATTCAATAAACTTTTAGCGTGGGGCTGGATCAATTCTTTTTAACAGAGGAGTGGCTTCTTTTTTCTTTTGGAAAGGTATTCCAACGCCCTATGGAAGGTGTTTCCAACGGTAATTGGAAAGGCTTACCAAGCCTCGATGGAAAGGTCGGCAGACGATAATATGACATTGGTTCCAATGATGCTATTCTCTTTGTCTTTCTTTCCACTAACAGTCAATAGTAGTCGTTGATTCAGCACCTCTCTGCCGGAGAGGTGCTTTTTTGTTGTTTGAGCTTTGTGGAACAGCACTTTTTAAACACATTTGTGAACGCTCCGTTCATCGAGTTTTCACTCATTTATTCGTAACGGAGAGTGTCCATGGGGTGGATTCGAGAGGCGCGAATGGAAGGAATGATGGTCGCGAAAGCTGAGATCGTGAAGACAGATGCACCCGTGATAATGAGTGTATAGGCGTCCCAAACTTCGACTTCGTAGAGGTATTCCGTCAGGTGTTTTCCAACTATCGCCATCGTGGCTGTTCCGATCAGTAGTCCGATAAAAATCATGACCATTGAGGATTTGAAAATGAATGCGATCGATTGCTGGAAATTTGCTCCCAAAGCGCGTCGAATTCCGATGTCCCTGAGGCGTTGATTCACCGTGAAAGAGATAAGGCTGTAAATTCCGATAAATGAGAGAATGATACCAATTGCAGAGAAGAAAAAGAGCAGAGAGGCCGCAAATTTTTCTCTTGAAATGGAATCGCTGTATTTGGTCTCGATGGTTCTCAAATTGCGAAGAGGAACTTCCGAATCAATTTTGCGAATGGCCTCTGTGATCGATTTTGCCATCTGAAGGTCATCTCCATGGGTTTTTAGTTGGAAACACAATCGTTTGGTTCGAAAACGATTCGGGGGTGTTTGAGATGCACATAGGAGTATTGCCGGCCCATTCTCCATGCGTAAATCCTCGTATTTGAAATCTTTTACTATACCTACGACTCTATAATCGCGGTTTCGCAGCCTAAAATGTTTATTAATTGGATTGGGGGTCGTGAAGAAAGTCTTTGCGAAAGTTTCGTTGATGATCACGACAGGTTCACTTTCGGGAGTATCGGTGGGTAAAAAACCGCGACCATCCACTAATGACATTCCCACGGTATCTAAGAAATGTTCGGTTACGGTCAATGTTCGAACGGGTATGTCCTCAGTCTCTTTCACTTCCATGCTTACAATATTCTGTCCCGTTCTTCTCATACCCGATAGCAATGGAACATCAGAGGAAGATACTGAAGAAACACCAGGTAGCATACTCAAGCTGTCAGTGACTTGATTCATCAAACTGTATATCTGAGTAGGTTTATAGACTGAGCTATGGATCACCAGTTGGAAGGACATGACGTTTTCCTTCGCATAACCTAATTCAATATTATTCAGGTGGTGGATGGATCGCGAAACCAGTAATGTGCAGATGATCAACAGTGTTGCGAAAGCAATTTGCGAAGAGACAAAAAGGGGCCCCACATTAAACCATCTAATTCGAGTGTTTTTAGATCTCATACCTTCAATGAGATTGGTGCGATACGATTGAATGGCAGGTGTGATGCCAAATACGAAACCTGCGAGCAAGGTTGCTGCAATTCCAAATAAGAGGACTCGGTAGTCATTAGGACCATCTAACTCAAGATTTCGATAGACACTTGAATAGGTCTTGAGAATCGTCGATTTGCCTAGCAGCAAGATTAACCACCCCAGTATCCCACCTGATATGCTCAAAATTGCACTTTCTATCAGAGACTGGCGCATGACTCGGATTTTACCTGCACCGAGTGCGAGTTTCGTTGTGGTTTCTCCCTTACTTGCAATCCCTCTGGCGAGAAGCATTCCCGCGAGATTTGAACAGGCGGCGAGTAAGATAAGTGAAGCAGTGATGATTAGAATATTAAAGTAGATTTCAAAGCGATCAGTTTGGTTCATCACTCCCTGTTTGCCTTCGAGAAAACGAACTTCAAACAACGGAGGAGGAGGTCCTGAGGATACATTAGAACTGGAGTTTTCTGTTGATGATATTCCGCCACGGCTCTCAATAATCACCTGGCGAGGTCCGCTGCTGTTATTACTGATTTGAAGGGATTCAATTGGCAGAGATCTCTCTAATGCTTCAGTTAGATATGATTTCGCAGCATTTTCGGTGATTGGTGTTGTTAAGCGAACAATAGGAGAAATCCAAAAATGGGTTTCATTCATCAATTGTAGGTCATGAACCAAGGGTTGCATTGCTAAAGGAATATAAACCCCGATCTTTTTGACATGAAGAGGTCCATTAAATCCTTCAGGCAGAACACCAATGATCTCGAATGCTATTTTGTTGAGGTAAAGAATACTACCAACCGCAGTAGTTTTGTCTGAGAAATGTTGCTTCCAATAATTGTAGGAAATGACCGCTACTTGTGCTGCGCCCATTTTGTCGTCATTTACATTGATGTTTCTCCCAAATAGCGGATCAACCTGTAGACCGGAAAAGAAATTTCCTGAGACCATCATGGCATTCGCTCCGGCACTTTGTTCATTAACCCGTATACCAGAGCCATTTATTTCGGCGAAACCCAAGACTTCTCCTATATTTGGACTTAATTTTTGAAACTCCAATAACGTGCGGTAATTGACCACATTTGCCATTCTTCGTCCTCCTGGAAGTTCCTGGGTATTACCTCTTGTTGCTGCACTACGGACCCTGGGATTAATCACACGAATCTCTCTCAAGTTTTCAGCTTCGGGGACGGGTAGCGTTTGAAAACGAACAGTATTGAAGATACTGAATAGTGCTGTAACAGAGCCTATGCCTATGCCAAGTGATAGAACAGCCGCGATACTGAATAGGAAGTGTTTCTTTATTTTTCGAGTAGCAAACTTTAGATCTTGATTGAGGTCGCTCAAAATCCTTACACCCCAGGATTCATCACAGGACTCCTTCAGTGCTTCGACATTACCGAATCTTTTGAAAGCTTCCTTCCTGGCCTTTTCAGGAGACATTCCATCCTTCATGTTTTCCTCGATCATGATTTCGAGGTGAGCGTTCATCTCCTCATCGAGTTCCTCATTGAATGATTTCTCTTTAGTCAGATGCCGAAGTTTGCGGATTAATTGTTCGATCCAGAGCATGATGGTCCTCATTAGGCGTTTTTAAGGATTCGGTTGATACCGTTTACGTATCCGTCCCAGAGATTAGTTTCGGTTTCGATCTGACGACGCCCGTCGTCCGTTAGTGCGTAAATCTTGGCCTTCCTCCCAGTATCGGTCTGCCCCCAGTAGGAGTTGACATAGGCCTTGGACTCCAGACGGTTCAGGGCAGGGTAGAGCGACCCCATTTTGACAAGAAAAGTGTTGCCCGAAACTTGTTCGATTCGTTTGGCGATGCCGTAGCCATGACGTTCGCCGGATGCGAGCACACGAAGTATCAGCAATTCGAGAGTTCCTTGAAGTAAGTCATTTTGATTCATGATGTATAGAATTTCTATATATAGATAAACTGAATATAATAGCAAAATTTTTTTGTTTTGAATATCTATGTAGATAGGACAATTAAGGCTCCAACGTGCCTAGCAGTCGGTAGAAGCCAGCCACGGAGCGGTTGGCGCTGGCGATGGCATTGACAGCGCGAAGCTCGGCGTTGGCGAGGTCGTTTTGCAGGCGTAGAACGACAAAGGTCGTGCTGGTGCCGGCATTTAGCTTTTTCTCTTCTGCATCGAGACTGACTTGAGCGAGTTCCTGGGCTTTGCGGGTAGCTTCGACGCGTTTGAGGTTCGTTTTTACCTGTTCGTAGGAACTGTGAAATTCCAGGAAGATGTTCTTTTTCACCCGTTCAAGATTGTAGGCTGAGATGCGTTCGAGCTGTTGGCTGATGATTTTTTGTGCATCCCGCGAGCGGTTCCAGAGTGGGTAGGAGAAATTCACACCGATAGAGTTGGATTGCACGGCATTGTTTGAATCGAGATTATTGAAACTACTGCTTAGAGAGTCACCAACCGAACTGAAGCCGATGCTTGCAATTACTTCAAGAGAGGGCAACGCATGGTTGCGATCCCGAGCGGAGCGCAGTTGCGCGATCTCGAGGGCGATCTCTGCGATTCGAAAAGAGGGTTGGTTTTCCAGTAATTGATCGAGGTAGGATTGAAACTCAGCAATCTCGATTTCGTAGAGATAGCTTTCGGTCAGAACATCGGCGTTGAGGGCTGTTTGGGCTTCCTCGAAGATGAGCCCTTTGAGGGAGTTCTTCGCTTGAATGAGCAAGAGTTCAGATTGCAGAAGGGATTCTTCACGAACCGCTAGCTGCGCTTCGGCTGATGCTCCGTCGAGAGAAGCGAGTGCTTTGTATTCAATTCGCTTTTGATTATCCTCGACGAGCTTGGCCGCAAGATCACGGCTACTCCGGGAAATGGCTACCCTTTGCTGGGCAAGGAAGAGGTTGTTGTAAGCGATGACGGTTTGATTGAGGGTGTCGAGTATGGATTGTTTGAGCTGCCATTCGGTTTGTTCCAGATTTCGACGGGCGATTCGGGTCGAGGCAAGGTTACTTTTGAGTCCAAATCCTCTAAGAAGAGGCTGTGTGAAACTCAGCCCTGCAAAGGATTCGACAAGGTCAGGGTCGGTATCCCGCGAGCTCGAATCCAGGCTGATGCTGTATCGAGTTCCTGTTTGTAGGTTTCCACTTACTCCGACACTAACGGACTGCTTGTTTTCTGAGAAATTACCGTCGTCGTTCGAATAACTCGCTGACAATTGCGGATCAAACTGGGCTTTAGCCTGCCTGAGTCCCTGTTCTTCGATCGTGACATCCGTCTCGCGAATCTTCAAATTCAGGCTGTTCTCCAATGCCATTTGCATTGCCTCGGAGATGGTGTAAACTCTTTCCTCTGCTTGTAACGGGAGTATCGTCGTGGTAAAAAATGCAAATAATATGACTGCCCGTAATTCGCAAAGATACTTGTGCGATGGACGCAAAGTTTTGCGAAGACTAGAAAATGAAAGATGTAAACAGTTCTTTTGCATTGAGTATATTGCAATTTTTTCACGCGGAACCGCGGTGACACAGAGTTAGCATTATTACCTCTTAGCACTGATGCACTGCGTCACTGCGCGAGTTATTAAATCTTATACAGGCTGAACTCTTAGTTTTTGCTTAGACAGTCGCCGCCGCTGTTGTTTCTTCTACGACTTCACCGTCGAAGAGATGGATGGTGCGGGTAGCGAATTCGGAGTAGCGGTCATCGTGCGTTACCATGCAGATGGTTGCACCTTCTTCGTTCAGGTCTTTGAGCAGATCCATCACCGCTTCACCATTTTTAGAGTCCAGGTTCCCTGTGGGCTCGTCAGCAAGCAGGATCTGAGGTTTGCCAGCGAGAGCACGTGCAACGGCGACGCGTTGTTGCTGACCACCGGAGAGCTGATTTGGAAAGTGCTTAAGGCGGTGGCTCATGTCGACTTTCTCCAATGCTTCCATCACCAGGTCCTTGCGGTGGCTTGCGGTCATGCCGCGATAGGTAAGAGGGAGCTCTACATTTTCATAGACGGTGAGGTCTCCGATGAGATTAAAACTCTGGAAAATAAAACCCACTTCTCGGTTACGAATTTTGGACATCTCCTCGGTGCTAAGACGTGCGACTTGGCGGTCGCCGAGCAGATAATCACCTGAAGATGGAGAGTCAAGGAGACCAAGAATCGAGAGTAGCGTTGACTTGCCACAACCAGACGGACCGTTGATGGCAAGGAATTCTCCATCTTCAATTTCGATGGAGACGTTGTTTAGGGCGTGAGTTTCGAGTTCGTCAGTCAGAAAGACTTTACTGACGTTATCGAGTTTGATGACAGTGGGTCTTTTATCCATAATGGTTAACGTATTTGAATTCTAGGTTGGTTCTCGAAAGAAGAGGTGTCTGACGCGATGATGCGGTCACCTGGATTGAGGCCATTGATCACTTCGATAGCCGTCACCGAACTTCGTCCGAAGGTTACGGGAACCCGGAGTGCGGTGTTAGCTTCTGATTCGAGACGGTAAATGCTTTGTTCCGAATTTTCGCGTGCGAACGCGGGTCTTGCGACATAGGTGATGTTATTGAGTCTTTCAAGTTCGATCCTTCCTTCCACCGTGAGATCCGGTCGCGCCCCGCGGGGTAGGGGATCGATGATGTCGACATCGACAGCAACGGTTCCGTTGATGACTGCAGGATCGATACGCATCACTTGCCCGTTCACTACTCCATTGCGTGTATCGATGGTGGAAGGTTGTCCGATGGTGATGTCCTTCGCTTGAGTTTCTGAAATCTGTAAAACGGCTTTCAGAAGATTAGGATCTGCCGCTTGGGCGAGTAGCGTGCCTGGTCCGACCTGCTGACCTTCTTCAACCAACATGCGTTGCAGCACGCCATCGAAACCGGCTTTTACGTTCAAGGCTTCCACCTGCTCTTGAAGAAGTTTATAACGACCACGAACACTTTGAAGAGAGGTGGTTTCCGCATCGATCTGGGCCTGATTAGAGTTTTTCTGAAAATCGTAGCGTTTTTGTTCGAGTTCTACCCGCTCACTGAGTTGTTCCGCATTGAGTTTGGATTGCAAGTAGGTAAGCTCGGCGACCAGTCCGTCTTTGAAGAGTTTTTCATTTACCTCTGCCTGCATCGTCGCCTGCTTGTGACTCGCCTTGAGCTGAGTGAGACTAGACTCCATCTGAAGGAGCGTTCCTTCGAGCTGGATTTTGAGACGATTCAAACGGGCTTCAGCTCCTGTGACTTCGAATTTCGCATTTTCAGCGTCGAGCAGGAGCTGCGGATTACTCATTTCGATGACGACTGAATCTGCCGTGACATCGGTTCCTGGGTAGATGAGAATTTCCTCTACCAAACCTGTCGATTTTGCGGTGATTTGTCGGTTGGACTTAGGGACGAGCGTACCAATACCGCTGACTTCACGCAAAAGATTGCCGTGCTCGACTGTCTCGAGCCAGACCGAGCCGGCATCTACTTTTTGGAGCGGAGGATCCATTGTGACGATTCCCCATGCTCCAAGACCCATTGTTACAACTACTATAACAAAAACAATTATCCGTTTCCTTTTCTTCTTCTCGGCTACGCCTGTGCGTTTGATGTCCATTGTGGTTTGTTAGTTTGAGAGGACGAGTGAGACTGCGGTTACGAAGTGTTCCCAGTGAGTGGTTTCTTCCTCGAATTGAGCGAGACCTGCTTTGGTGATTTTATAAAATTTTGCCTTACGGTTGTTTTCGGATAGTCCCCATTCGGAAGCAATCAAACCCTGCCGCTCAAGACGATGAAGAGCGGGGTAGAGCGAGCCTTCCTTGATGTTGAGCATCTCTCGCGATTGTAGACCGATCATCTGGGAGATACCCCAACCGTGTTGCTTCTTGTGTTGAAGCGTTTTCAGGATGAGCAGATCCAGAGTGCCTTGTAGTAAATCGCTTTTATCCTTTTTCATATTTTTTCCTCTAGTATTTCTAGGGGTAAGGTATTCCCCTAGGATGTCAAGGGGAATTCTTAATATTCTTTTTTTACTGTAGACGTAGTTAAGCCTGTAATGTTTCGACAATGTTGATTCGAGTTGCCCGGCTAGCGGGCATATAGCTTGCTATTGTGCTGATCACGAAGACAAAGCTGACCACACTCGCGAGTATGGTTGGATCGTAAGGGTTGACCTCGGGGAAGAAGCCTTGCATGCGGGAAGCTAACAGGAGAGATATCCCTAAGCCTGCGAAAAGGCCCCATGCTATGAGTTTGCCGCTGCCGCCGAAGACGATGTTGCGAATGATGCGCCGATTGGCTCCCAATGCCATGCGTATACCAAACTCCTTGGTGCGCTCTGCAACGATAAAGCTCACCAGACCGTAGAGCCCGATCCCGCAGAGAAAGAGCGCTACAATTGCGAAAAATAAAGTGACAATCATGGGAAGTTCCTGCGCAAAGGTAGCGAGTTTGAAGTTCTCCATGAAGGTTCTGGAATCCAGATGTGCTTTGGGATCAAATGTCTTGATTTTTCGTTCAATCGTCGGGATGAATTTCTCCGGCTCACCTGCGACGTGCACCATGTAATGAGTCGAATGTCGTGACATGGCGTGCCACTGTTTAAAAGGGAAATAGAGTGTGTATCGTTCAAACTCCATGAAGTAGGGTTTATCCTGAACTTGCTCCGCGACACCGACTATTTTGAGATCGCTGCCCCAGAACCTGATGCTCATTCCGACTGGATTTAGACCGTCGTAGTAACGTTCCATGAGGTTTTGACTGATGATGACGACGCCCTCGGTATCCATTGTGTCGGTATCTTCAAAGTCTCGA
>JAKSBQ010000221.1 GCA_022361075.1 Opitutales bacterium
AAATCTTGGCCTTCCTCCCGGTGTCGGTTTGCCCCCAATAGGAGTTGACGTAGGCCTTGGACTCCAGGCGGTTCAGGGCAGGGTAGAGCGACCCCATTTTGACAAGAAAAGTGTTGCCCGAAACTTGTTCGATTCGTTTGGCGATGCCATAGCCATGACGTTCACCGGATGCGAGCACACGAAGTATCAGCAATTCGAGAGTTCCTTGAAGTAAGTCATTTTGATTCATGATGTATAGAATTTCTATATATAGATAAACTGAGTATAAGGTCAAATTTTTATGGTAAAATGAGATTTGTGAGCATATTCTGTTAACGCCTTCTGAACAATTCCCCATGACCGACAGCAGTGATACAAATTTAACGGACAACCTAAGCGAGTTGGTTAATATCTGTCTCTCTGACCCAGACTCAACAGTAGTCGGGATGCTGAGATGGATCGCGATACGATTGGATTCTTTTGGCTGTGGTTTGTGGGAGATTACTGAAAACTCAGATTTGTCGAGTGATCCTCCCAGCGGATATCTTTTGACTGTGGGTGCTTACTGGCAGTCGGGTGAACTCTTTGCGATGGACGATGTTCCTCTGAGCAATAGTCCATCTGCCCAGTCAATTATCGAAAAAAGACCTGTGATTTGTAATGATCTAGCGAGTGAAGGTGGAGCTAAAAAAGATCATCCATTTTGGGAAAAACATGGGATTAATAAATGCTGCATTGTTCCGATCACTTATCCAGATAACCGATGGGGTGCTCTGGATGTTTACAGGGAAGGGTCCAAGGATGATTTTGCTCAGTTTGATGCCGATGTATTACTCACCATAGCAGCAATTGTCCCAGCCTTATATCTTTCGATGCGTGAACGTAAATTATTGGGCATGCATCATGCCATCGAAGCAACTCTGAGAAACGCTGAAACTCAGTTTGGACTAGAGAGTCCTTTCCCAAATTTTGAAGGAGTTTTTCAAGATATTTGCCAAATAGTAGGTAAAGCATTTGATACTGTGGAGACATCTATTTTTACGGCTGACGATGTTGAGTTGAGCGAAGTAACTTACAAGTGCGAAGCGACTACGCATGAGGAACTGGGACATCTTAGTGAATATCGTTTGCCGGTTGACGAAGGGCGACTAACGGGTTGGGCACTCGCGAATCGAAAACCCCTTTTGATTCAGGATCTTGGGAATTTTCAGAGAGACAGGGATCAGATATTAGCACGTTATCCGGGACTTAAGTATGCTTCTGAAGAATCAGATAAACAGCGTGCGAGAACGTTGCTCGGTCTTGCTCTTGATCAAGATCCCCCGCCTCTAAGTTTTTTAGTCATTCCCATTTTTGTGGGATTTCATTATGCAAAAGGAGAACCTGCTCCAGCAGCCTTGAGATGTTATATGGGAAAATCAGCTCCTTTCTATTTTTCTGAGAGAGAGGCTGAGCAATTGGAAGTGGTAGCTTTACAGATCGGTAAATGGTGGGAAGGTTGGCGTACTAGCCACCAACTACTGGGGGAAAATAAATATTTGGATCAACTTGTTAAAGACCTTGAACGGCTCAATACGATTGTCCTGAAGGAAATCACTGTGAGAAATCTCGAGCGTGAAGAGATTATCGAAAATGCATTGGAGCTTTCCGCTCATTGCATTCCGGGGGCAAAATTGAATTCGGTAAGGCTCTGCTATGAAAAAGAACATTGTTTACGTTATGAAGCTCTCTCTCCTCAGGCATTTACAGAGTATAAAAGCCATGGATTGAATTTACCTGACTCCTCTTTGGATGATGCTCATGAATTAGCTGGGGTAGAGGTCTTTCGAACAGGAAAGTCTCTTGAGATTGACGCCAAAAATTCCTGTGCAAGAAACGTAGCGATTTTTAAGGATGTTACTTTTATTTTGATTGTTCCAATTGGAGTTGGCAGTGATCGACAAGGTGTGCTCGATATCCGTTGGCGAGGGAAAAAGAAACCGACATCATTTGCAAAACAGACCGCTGAGTTAATCGGCCAACAAATCGGAATATTTCTAAAACTTTCAGATCTTGTGGAACAGGAGCGGGAAAACTTGATTGAGACCAAGAGAAGACAAAAACAGGAAGCTAATGCTAATGAAGATCTGGCTCATCAATTGAGAAATCCCATAGCTGAAGCGGGGATTCGGGTGGACCAACTTCGGGAATGGACTAGCTCGGTTTTGGGATCCGATAACAAAGAAGAGTCTATCGATTTATCCAAAAAGGTAGACCCGATCCGAGGTTTGTTGCGAAGAGCAGATCGGGTTGCCCAACAGATGAAACAGCTTTCAGAAATCGCATATGGAAAAGCGATCGTTGCGAAGAAGCAACTTTTGGAGCCTGGTAAAATCACTAAAAAATTGATCGAGTTGGCAGATGATGCACAATGTCTTTACGAGTACAAAAGGCTTAGTTTTTACGTAAATAGAGAGTCCTTTAATCATGAGAATCTTAAATGGGTATCCGTAGATTTTGCATTACTTGAGCAGATGATTTCTAACCTTATCGACAATGCGGGAAAATACAGTCTAACAGCTACGACGATTGTTATCTCAGCTGGGGTTTCGCAGACTGGGAAATCTTATTTAGCTGTCAGCAATAACGGGATTGGGTTTGCCAAAGAAGAAATTTCACAATGCATCGACCGGCATTGGAGGTCACCAAGGGCTCGGCTTTTTGAGGAAGGTCAGGGTATAGGGCTTTGGCTTGTCAATCGTATCATGGAAGCTCATGACGGTGAACTTCTGATCATCGACCCGAATAGCGAGGGGCTCACGGAAGTGAGATTAGTCTTTACGGTGAATCCAAACGAATCATGAAACACATTCTGTTGGTAGAAGACTCGAACAACCTCGGCAATTTGCTCAAGGAAGAGATTGAAAAAAAAGTAAAGAGAGTCGGGAGAGTCGTCGTTACGGTGATTCGAAGCGAGCTGGAGTTTCGGCGCAAGCTGAGCCGCCTTGTCGATCAGAACTTTGATTTGGTGATTTTTGATGTCATGGTGCTCTGGTGTAGTGTCGATGATTTAGGAGACAATCATATTCTTCCCGAAACTCCGGAGGAAGTTCAGAAGGAATTAAGCGGTGATGAACCTTTTCGAGGAGGTGTGCGTTGCAGCCGGTTATTCAAAGAAAGGCTTTTTGAAAAACATGAAACGGAGACTTCCATGTTCTTCTATTCGATTGTTGATCGAGATGATTTGGATGAAAGTCTCTCACCTGATGATACTCATCTTTTGAAAACGGCAGATTTCGAACCGCTTATTGAGAAAATTAATGAACTACTTAAGTGAAGTAACGCTTTATCTAATGCTTTGATAGAGCAGCTAATTTTTTTGAGCTATTGTAACTTTTGCGGGAACGCTTAGTCTGTTTTTTTAAACCTTTAAGAACACCTTTTTCGAGCTGTTCCAAGGCGACTCCGATGACTGCATTATACTGAGCTATTTTTTTAGTGTTTTTACTAACAGCTTTCCAGTAGGTTACCAAATTATCCTCAATGCACTTTTCTAGCGATTTAGGAAGTTTGATGTAAAAAATTGATCCTCCACAGTAGGGTTCTCCCTTCTTAATTTGTCCTGTCCGCAGTAATGTGTCGTGAACATTCGCATCAACATGAATTCCTAGCTTATCTTTCTTTTTTCCTATCAAACCGTAGTTTTCGTAAAACAATTCAGGAAGGCTAAGGACGGTCCATCGTGATTTTTCTAGGTGCCAATTGGAATTATTTGCCAGTTCTATGAAGAAAGCTTGGTTGGTGATATTCCACCGTTCTCCGATCCAGCGCAATACGCTCCTAAATTTCTCCCATCGATCCTCGTCATTTTCCCAATAGATGGCCAGATTACGGAGCGCGAATCCAAGAGCTTGTCTATTGGGTTTTTGGTCGTCTTCCTTGCTGGGCATGTAGGAGATGCCGACTACTCCGTCAATTGGACTTCCGCCTAGTCCTGTTTCCCGTTTCCCTTCAGACATATCAAGGAATAGCTGGCATAGTTCCTCGTTGTAAGAATCGCCACCATTATAGATAAGGGCATTTTTGAGCGCAATTTTGAGGATGTTATCCAATGACTTTTTAGTGTCTCTGAAATGGTGTAAAATTCCAATTAGTGGATCTCTGAGAATATCACCTGCTTCCAGAGCTGCAGACAGATTTAGCAATTCGAGCAATAAGTCCCTAGGAGCTCTTTTGAGATTAGCATACGGAATTTTAAGATCCGGATGATTTGAAAACAGGTCGGCTAGCAGTGAAGCGATCTTTGAGATGATTTTTTCGGAGGTAGACAACTCCGTAATGAGATTAAAGATCTGCAAGTGAGGTGCCATTTGCTCTCTCCCGTAAAGATAACCATCGTTGCACCATTCCAACAGCTTAGAAGATTTTGGGCTTTTGGATGTCAGCCAATCTATTAGAAGTTGTTTTCGGCTATCGATACCTTCGTTCATTAATCGCTGTTTGAAGTTCGTTAGATTAAAGGATGATCGTATTTTATCCAGTTTGCAAGCCCTCCGAATCGTTGTTTCATGAGCCGAAGATGTCTGGATTGTGCAGAATAGGGACCTTTTTGAAGCTTTATTAGTTTCTTACCTTCTACCCTTACACAGGCGTGTATGTCTTCTATGGATAAATCAAAATTATTGTGTATGTATTCGGGTATCAAATCGTGATCTTCGCTTTGCCCGTCACATTCCATTGCAAAACCCGTGTTACTGGAGGCAGGCGTCGGGAAATGCAATGGCGAATTTCCTGCATCCAATTGAGTTGGTCTAGCCAGATGAAAGATCCGCTTGCGCTTATATCGAAACAATAGAAGCCAAGTATCATTTAGGTTAGGTGTGACACCCACTGATTGCATCCAGTATTGTGGGTTCTTACTATATTGGTGATTCCAAAAGGAACGAGCAGTGGTAGTCCATAATGGCTCAAATGGAGGACAATCGTTCATTGCTTCAATTAAGCCATTGAGAAACTTATTTGAACGAATGGTTTCTTTGTGTGCGGTATTGTTTTTTGGGGAAAATTGTCTGTATTTTCTACGCAAGTCTTCTAGTGAATTATCCAGGTAGACTATTGGATCGTGGCTGACTCCTATTCTTGGTGATATCGATCCTCTGCTGTTGGGCAGTTTATAATCTTGCAAATTCCGAATACCTTTATCAATTCCAGCTTGAATGACATAATCCTGTATTCCTTTAGATGATAGATCGACGCATCGGATCAGATTGATACTTGGAGCCAGATCAATGAGATCCTCATGAATCCGGTAGAGGTTCCGGCGGTTGACCTTAGGGTTACAAAAATCGGGATGTCTTAAAGACCCTTTTTTCGTTTTTAGCTCACGTTTTTGTGCATGATCCCTAAGATGCCAATTAAGTAAATCCGCTGAGGACGTACTTGAATAATCATCACATGTGACTTCTTTTTTAGCGTCTAAGCTGAAGAAGCGTTTTCTTTCCGGTGAAATCCTCGCGTCATGATTAAGGTTCCAGGCGATGGTTTTTTCGGATAAGTTTTTAGACTGCGCGAGGGTGTTGATGTAATTTTGGAATTTACTGTTTCGAGGCATCTTGAAGTTAGGAGCAAAGCATACATAATCAAGATTCGCTTATGTAAGTCGAGAACAATCATTTATGGTGCAATCGTCATGTCAGAGGATACAATCTTCGTTAGATTAAGGCTCCAACGTGCCTAGCAGTCGGTAGAAGCCAGCCACGGAGCGGTTGGCGCTGGCGATGGCATTGACAGCGCGAAGCTCGGCGTTGGCGAGGTCGTTTTGCAGGCGTAGAACGACAAAGGTCGTGCTGGTGCCG
>JAKSBQ010000128.1 GCA_022361075.1 Opitutales bacterium
AATATAGGAAGTGGTTGCTCGGTTGGTCCTTTTGCCTTTTTGCGACCCGGAACTGTTTTACGTCAAGATGTAAAAATAGGAGATTTTGTAGAAGTTAAAAATTCAGATATCAATGACGGTAGCAAAGTTCCTCATTTAAGCTATATAGGTGATTCTACCATTGGTAAGAATGTAAATGTAGGTGCCGGTACTATTACCTGTAATTATGATGGAAAAAAGAAATGGCCGACAGTTATTGAAGATGGAGCATTTATAGGCAGCAACACCAGCCTGGTTGCTCCTGTTAAAGTCGGTAAAAACTCAATTATAGGTGCAGGCTCTACAATCACCAAGGATATACCGGCAGATTCCCTGGCTATAGCAAGACAAAAGCAGAAGAACATTTTGCAATGGCAAAAAAAGAGTAAAAAATAATTATGTAAATTGTACAGATGTTTCGGGAGGTTTATTTAATGTCAATGGCCAATAAAAAACTTAAAATTTTTTCAGGTAGTGCCAACAAGGGTTTGGCAGAAGAAATATCACAGTATTTAGGAGTTCCCCTCGGTCAAGCAAAAGTAAGCCACTTTAAAGACGGGGAGATTGGTATAGCTATTGGTGAGAGTGTCAGGGGGGCTGATGTTTTTGTAATTCAACCTACTTGTTCTCCTGTTAATGAAAATATTATGGAACTCTTGATCATGATAGATGCTTTAATAAGGGCATCGGCAAGTAGGCTTACCGCAGTTATCCCCTACTATGGATATGCCAGACAGGAAAGAAAGAGCCGGTCTAGAGACCCTATTTCTGCAAAGCTGGTTGCAAACTTAATAACTGCAGCCGGAGCAAACAGGGTAATTGCCATGGATTTACATGCCAACGCAATTCAGGGCTTCTTTGATATTCCCTCTGACCATCTATTAGGTGTACCAATTTTAGCAGATTATTATAAAAAATTGGAGTTAGAAGATGTGATAGTAGTCTCTCCTGATATAGGTGGAGTAACCAGAGCGAGGGATCTGGCCCACAGGCTGGTTTGTGAAATTGCAATTGTGGACAAGCGCCGACCTGCTCCAAATGTTGCGGAAATAATGAATC
>JAKSBQ010000448.1 GCA_022361075.1 Opitutales bacterium
AGAGGTAACGTGTCATGTGCTTCATATCAGTTTCCATTTGGGACGAATTTATCACGTCTGTGAACCCTTACTCGATCAGTGGGTTGGATTCATCGGCGAAAAGACTTTGGGGATCGGTATGCTGGGAAAGGAATAGTTTAAGAATTAACAAGTAAATCAATGCGGTGAGGTGTTGTGAAATTCTGTTTATGATTTACGAAGAACGTGGGATTTAGAATACAGAATATCAGCTTCTTGATTCCAAATTCCTTATGCTCAGCCAGAGTATTTAATCGTTTGCTTTCTGATTGGCTCTTTCAAAGGTTACAAAAATTCGATCAAGCTAAAGTAATACACAATCTCTCCATTTTTGCAGCATGCGCCACCATTTACCGAAGCCTCGTGACGTTTCATCGAATACTGCTTTGCGAATTGATAAACAGGTCCGATAATCGCAAACTAGTAAGCTATAACATTCGATGTCCGAAAAAATTACGAAAAAGACTAAGAGCCCAAACTACACTTTGATCCTGATCATTCTCTGGATTTTTGTTGCTTTGGGTGCTCTCGCCCAGGATGCGGCAGTGGCGCTAATGAAGGAAAGAGCCATCAACTGGCGATGGGCCCGCATCGACATTTTTAACTGGGCGATGTGGATTTTGATTACTCCTATTGTGGTTCGGCTGTTCCGAAAGCTCCCGTTGAGTTGGAACCAACCTGGAAAAGAGATTCCTAAAGTAATCGGTCTCATCTTTCTCATGGCAACCATCCATATGCTCCTGTTTGTGGGCTACCTTGATTTGTTTTGGTGGTTTGATACGGGAGAACGGTTTCCGACTAAAAATCTCTACTGGTTTCTCTGCCCCCAGACTTTTACCACCAATTTCCTGGTGCTCTCGGTCATCATCGGAATCACATTAGCATTCGAAAACTATCTGCTACACCAAAACCTGAAGCTCAAGTCCTCCCAACTCGAGACTCAACTTGCCGAAGCTCGCATCACCGCGCTACGTAACCAACTTAATCCCCACTTTCTCTTCAACACACTCAACGCGATTAACACGCTCATTTTAAAGAAAGACAACGCCAACGCAGAGAAAATGTTGAACAGACTTAGCCTTCTGCTGCGAGAAACTCTCGACTCTGAACACGAACAATGGGTCACTTTCGAAGAAGAAATCAGATTTACTAAACTGTTTCTCGATATCTATGAACTCCGGTTTTCGGACCGTCTGAAAATCAAATACGAAATCGATGAAAATACGCTCAATTGCAAAGTCCCCAATTTTTTACTCCAACCTGTAGTTGAAAATTCGATGGTTCACGGGATCTCCAAAATGACGAAACAAGGGTTTGTTCAACTTAAAGCGACTCACGAAAACCATCGCCTACGCATCGAGGTTTCGGACAACGGCCCGGGAATGACTACCGAACACGTCAAAGAAGGACTAGGGCTGAAAAACACCCGTGAGCGCATTGAGGAAATGTGCGAAGATGTGGTTTTGGAATATGGAAACAGACCTGAAGGTGGGTTCCTTGTGGTAATCGAGCTACCTTGTAACAATGGAAACGACTAAGTCCATTCGTACACTTGTCGTCGACGACGAGCCCCTTGCGAGAGAAGGCATCAAGATTTTGCTCAAGGACTTTGAATGCATCGAAGTCATCGGTGAATGTTCCAACGGCGAAGACGCACTCGCGGCCATTCAAGAGCAGGATATCGATCTGGTCTTCCTCGACATCCAGATGCCTTCAATGACCGGCATGGAAGTAGTGGCTGAACTGCACAAAGACACTCCCCTGCCCTACATCGTTTTTGTCACCGCCTACGACGAATATGCGGTCAAGGCCTTCGAGGTCCACGCTGTCGACTATCTACTCAAGCCAATCGACCGTGAAATGGTTAATCGCGGGATCAAACGGGTAATTGAATTGATCACCGAACAGCAGAGTCAGTTTGAGATCGAGACTCTGCAAAATCTCATCGAGAGTATCATCCACAAGAAAGATCCCTCGCATAAAAAAATCCCTATTAAAGCGGACGGAAAGATACTTTTCCTGGATACCGCGGAAATCCCACTCATTGAGGCCAACGGCGACTACATCAACGTCTACCATCGCGACAAATCCTACCTCGTTCATGATCGACTCAAACGCATGGAAAAAGAACTCGAGCCATTCGGCTTTCTCCGTATCCACCGTTCTTTTCTGATCAATACCACTTGCGTCAAATCCATCGAAAATGATGCATTCGGAGAGTTCATGTTTTCCTTCGAAAATTGCTCCAAAAAAGCCCGATCCTCCCGCGGCTACTCCAAAAGCGTACACCAGTTTTTGGAGAAGTATTGAGAAGGACTCTAATCCTCCATTTCACTGACCATTTTCGTCAGCAATGAAGCCAGTTCTACTGCAATTTCAGGATGAGAGTCGACTAGGTTCTCATTCTCACCAATGTCAGAACTGAGATTAAACAGCTCAGCACCATCGGCTTCTGTGGGGTTGCGACCGCCACCATTAGGAAGATATTTCCAATCCCCTTTTCGAATACCTACAATATCCCTCTTCTTGGTATAGAGCATTACCTCTCGACCGAGAGGCTTGTTTGGATTCTCAAGAAAGGGCGCGATATTCATGCCATCAAGTCGTTTAGGTTCGACTTCAGCTCCGGCGTATCCAGCTAATGTTGGGAAAAAATCCAGAATCGACACGATAGCATCGGTTTCGACCCCTGCCGGCCACTTGCCAGGCCAACGCATGATGCATGGCACACGAACACCACCTTCATAGTTCGTAAACTTGCCACCTCTTAGTGGGTAGGCCGATCCTGCATGATCTCCAAAGCTTAGCCAGGGGCCATTGTCTGAGGTGTAAATCACAAGTGTGTCTTGATCGATTCCTCGTTTCTTGAGATGCTCCACGAGCCGCCCGGTGTTCCAATCGATCTCTTCGATCACATCGCCATACAGACCTTGCTCACTAGTGCCTTCAAACTGTTCGGATGCGAAAAGTGGGATGTGAGGCATGTTCGGAGTGAGATAGATAAAAAATGGCTCTCCGTCTCCAGCATCAATGAAATCAATCGCACGATCAAAATAACGCCTCGTCAATGTGCCTTGATCACATGGATACTCCACGATCTCTGTACCCTCGTAAAGTGGAACCAGATTTTGCCTTCCCGAAGCATTAACCTCCTTCCGTGGATGAGAAGAGTTGAACGCCTGATCGGCCTTGGCTTTTTCTAACGTGTAGCCTTCGCGAAAAACCGCATCCTGTGCAAATTCATGCGCACCGCCCAGATGCATATCATTGCTGAACATGAGCCCAAAATAGCTATCGAAACCTTGTCTTGTTGGAACACTTGCGCCGATGTCGCCAATGTGCCATTTTCCAAAACAAGCGGTTCGATATCCTTCAGTTTTAAGCAATTCTGCGATAGTCACTTCTTCATCAGCCAATCCCTTCGAATCGGGAAGGATCACCCCACCGATTCCGTTGCGCACGGAGTAGCGACCCGTTAACAAAGAAGCTCTCGTCGGGCAGCAAACCGAAGCGGTCACATAAAAATCAGTAAACCGAATGCCCTCCTTCGCCATGTTGTCCAAAACTGGCGTCTTGATATTTGGTGAACCGTAGCAGCCTAAATCCTGATAACCCTGATCATCCGTGTAGATGATGATGACGTTGGGCTGCTTATGATCATCCGCAAAAGATGCTGAGTTCAGAAAGATCAAAGAAAGAAAGGTGAGAAGAACTCCAGTAAACTTAGACATGCACGGTAGTGGTTTCCATCATTCTAACACATCGAGGTAAAGTTCGGAATGTTGCATTCTATTATCAACATGTCATTATCTGAACAATCGAGATGACACATCCCATTCACAACTTTGATCCTGTTGAGTTGAAGAATGTCGATTTACGAGACCTTCCTGCTCCTGACAAACGACTCCAACTTATCCGTATCTGTTCTGCAGAATGGGGCTCAAAACATCATTTTCGTAGGCTTTCCCATCCAAATTCTACACTCACTTTTTGTGTTGGAGGCGGAGGCATGGCCATGGATCGCGGAGAGCTTGTACCCATAAAACCCGGAGATTTCATATTACAGTCTCGGTCTCAAACTCACGAAACCATCGCTGGACCAGAAGGAGTTCATATAAAACTGGTCGAGATTGCGGGTAAAGATGCCGAAATCTGGACTCGTGATTTCTTTAGTGATCAAACCGTAGTTAAACATCTCCAAAATCCTACAGAAGTCGTCAATTGTTGGGATCAGATGTTTCATCATGCACTCACTAAAGATGCTCTATCACTCGAACTCACAACATGCCAATTACGCCTACTGCTTCTTCTTTTACAAAAATCAGTTCAACTTGAATCCGCTGAAGAAAGCCGAAGCCAACAACACTTCATTCAGGCGAAACTGTGGATCCATGAACACCTTGCATCCGTTAGTAATGTCAATGACCTCAGTAACGCTATGAATCTATCACCTTCCTACCTAAGTCGCATTTTCAAACAACATTGGGGAGGTTCTACCCACGAATTCATCATCCGAGAAAAGATGGAGCTCGCGAAACACTTGTTAGAACAAGGTTACCTCATCAAGGAAATCGCAAATCATCTAAACTACACCGACCCTTTCACCTTTTCGAAAGCATTCAAACGCATCGTTGGAACCTCACCACGCAATCATCGTCCCCAACTGAATCAGTATTACTGATAATCAGGCACATCATCCCCATACAAAGCATGAGGGATGATACAACCATGATTCTTCTTGCTTAGAGCGAAGCCACTCACCCAGCCATTTTTCAACATCCTGCCATCCGGATGCACGTGTTACTGCAAAACCTGATGGCAAACGACCGCAAATATTTAGTTATTTCAATGAGGTCTCGTCCGGCTGTGAGTCATCCTCAATGAACTGGTTACTCCCTGTATCCAGTTCCCTTCTAAGGCCATTTCCTGAGAGTCAAACTTCGCCTTATACTCTCCTCCTACTTGGTTTAATTTAACAACGAGCTTCTTACCGTCAAATTTGGCGCTACTAACAGTGAGAGCAACAGCGGCTTGAGTCGGACTCCATGCCTTCACTTCATAACAATCGGAATGCTTGATCACTTCCAGAAGAAATGGCAGTCCGCCTTCTCCTCCGATTTTTCCTGACCACCATCCCTCAATGGGATCTAGATTGCCAGTGTATCTTTTCCGAAAAACGGACTCCAGACTTTCAGGCATGCCTTCAGATCGCGTCATAACCAAAGGAATATCCTGAGCCTGAGCCCATGCACCAACGAGATTTCCATCTTCCAGTTTCCCGGTAAAAGCGCCATGAATCGAAGTGAATTTAAACTCGAACTCACCCTCTGAGTATGAGCTCGATGTGGCGGTTATGATGCTGCATCCCTGATCCAGGCTATAAACACTACTTCCTTTTTCAGACACTGACAGAACGAGGCGTAGTTTTTGAGCTCCCAAATTGAGCGTTCCTTCCCAAAAACCAGCTATTTCTGACATATTCACAGAAGCTTCCAGTTTTGCTCGTTCAGCCGAGCTGTTGCAGAATCGAATATTAGCAGACTTGTTGAGCAAGTTAATAATCAAACGCGTCCTGAAACCACCAGTCCCGCCCCCATGATAAAGCCTATCATCTGATGTGTAGTGCCAGGCAAGACCTACCTTCTCAGTGTGTTTCTGGGCGGCAAGAGCCATCGCATTTTTTAAGCGTTCTGGAGTAGAATCAGCCCAATGCGCCTTAGCAAATTTCGCCAGATCAACTGAGTCTGTCACAATGGCTCCTGCAGAAGCTAAGCTATTAATTCGCCAATAGGAAACAGGATAACCTGCGTTATGACCAGTTGCGAAAAGATGGGTATGCGTATCGGGAATCGAATCGGCATCGATCTGAAGGAAACTGTTTTGCATTCCCAGTGGTTCGAAGATGACGGATTTCAAATGTTCCTCATAGGTTGTATCATGAATCATTGCGATCAATTCACCCAATAACCCAATCGCAACATTTGAATATAAGTATTCGCCTCGGTTTTGAAATTGGGATTCCTCAAACTCATTTAAATAAGCGAACAACAAATCCCTGTCGTAGTGAGCATACGGATCTCCCGGGGTTGATCCTTCTCTAAGGTTATTCGGAACTTTGGGAAAACCAGAAGTGTGGGTGGAGAGTTCAAACAAAGTGACTTCATGTAAAGGCGAGTCTTCCCCAACTACTCCTTTTGGCAGATACTGGCTAATCGGGTCATGTAACTCTGCTTTGCCTTGCAAGATCGTGTCCGCCAACAAAATGCCCGTAAACACCTTGGTAATCGATCCAATTTCAAAAAGGGTATGCTCATTCACCTCGCCCCGCCCTTCTCCTAGTACCCCAGCTGTGCCATGCACCACCTTATCTTCTTTAATATTAGTGATCACAATACCTTCCGTCGGTTGTTGATGTTCGGCATGCCAGGTTTCCGCTCTTTTCTGAATGCGTGATTCGTTAAGCTGCTGCGAATGACAGTACGAAGATACAAAAACACTAAGCAATACAGCGGTATGAGTGAAGGGAGAATAGATTTTCATTTAAGACAAATATTTTGGGTTTAATCTAAACAGTCCACCTGTTCGCCGACCGGACTTCCAATACACTAACCATTCATCTACCTAAAAATTCGATTAATTTTGTCGTATTGAAGTCGATGCCCATTCTTTCACAACGGTCAACCAGCAGTTTTCCAATCATCCCCCAAAAATAAATGCTCCACCGGATGACATTCGGAACGTGAAATAAGGTCCACACAAGAGTTCCCATCATACCACGTTTATGGAACCTACTTCCTCACTCTGTAAATTACTTGCTGAGAACGGATTCTGCCTAATTTCAAATCAAACTACACCAAGCATTATGGGCGGTGTGACGTACCTCTCTAGCCACACCGCCTCTGCTCCAATGATGCCATCCGCATCAAAACTTAAAAAGCCTACCGGCAACTTACCCTCATGAACTCCAAAGTGAATTTTGCTCCACCATTGACATGGTTTTGGAAACGGACCTGCCCCATTTGAGCTTCCATCAGGTTCTTCACGATGTTGAGCCCCAATCCGGCACCCGAAATATCAAGGACATGACTCGTCGAAAGCTTCTTAAAAGGTTCGAACATCATGTGATGCTCACTTTCAGGTATCCCTGGGCCCGTATCCCTCACGGATATGGTAACCGCACTTGCTTCAGTTCGGTAAGATATCTCCACCTTTCCCCCAGCTGGAGCATGTTTGATTGCGTTGCTCAACAAGTTGTCAAATACTGCTTTGCTTGCGGAAACCTCAGCCAAGGCATCTCCCGGTTCACCGGAAATGCTAGTCACGATTTGGATATTTTTCTTTGAAGCAGACGGCTTATTCAGAACGATTACCTCATCAAGCAAAGGTAGTAAATTCAAGCGAGTGAGTTCGATTAAACCAGCCTCATTCGACATAAATTCAAAATCAACAATCCTTGCGATGAGATTGCTAAGATAGTCAGTACTAACCTTCGCAGCGTTCATGATATCTCCCAATTCCAGGTCCTTCTCTAACTCGTCCGCCAAACTGTCCTTTAGAAGATCCAAACAACAATCGATCGCATGAACAGGGTTTTTTAGATCATGAACCGCACGTGCAAATACAAGTGGATCATGGCCCATGGAGCAGAACTTTTGGGACCCGCTCACATCCTCATTTTCTGTAAAGGAATAATCATTCAATTTACTACCTGGGTTTATCAGATTGATTGGTTTTGTTATCCAAAGCGACTATCCGACGTCTCAATTTTTTCTCTTCAAGCGACGCGTATTGAACAATCAACTCATTTTGAGATGATCTTAGAGGACGAAGCGCTTTAATGAGATAGCAGAGGACTGCACGCTGAGGATTCATGAATAATATGCATATTTACTTTTATAACATAATCAATACTGAACTTGAAGAAACTTCAACTACCTCGTTTAATCCTTGCCATGAACAACTTCGCAAGGACCCTCCAAAAACTCATTGAAGAGTTTAAAATCTCACAATCCGAAATCGAGAAAAGGTCCGGGATCAACCAAGCAAGCATTTCTCGTTATAAGAACGGTCTTGAGTATCCGAAGATCACAGCTCTGCCAAATTTGCTGTCTGCTTTCCCGGTTAAAAAAGATCAGTGTGAGCTGTTTGCTAATTGGCTGAAGGATCAACTACCCCATCAGATAAAAAATGACATAAAGATAAAAACTCCTTTCGAGTTTGAATCTGACAATCAATACTTCGATTTCCCTGACGACCACACACTTACACCTGAGGAAAAAGCAAATCTAGAGTTTATGATCGACCAATACATGATCTCCGAAGAGATCAGAGCACTGGTTGATGCGCTGGTAAACCTCCTCTCTGCCAACGAGCAATTAAAAGTCGCAGAAGAAGCTGATTCCTATTCAAAAAAGAAGAAGTAAGACAGCTGTCACACTCTTCAAGGAACTAAAAACCCGACGTTACATCAATCCTGATAAGGAGCAACTCATGCTCGCTCTCCTGGAATACCAAGGGGAATATATGACTAAATCTAAAACCGATTTACTCAAGGGACCATTAGACCGCTGAGAGAAAGACTTTTCTCAGCAAAAAATGACGACGATGATTCCCTATATTTTCACTACAACCCATGGTGGGACATGAATCAATGGCACACCATCTTCGTCGCCGAAGCAGAAGGAAATTCAAGCAGCTTCCTGCCAATCATGCACGAGACCATAAAAGCACTAAATTCAAACGTGACGATCGAATCGATCGCCCTTCCTGAAATTTACCAAAATGCCACCTTTGCCCAATTATTGTCGGTGCGATCAGCATTTTCACCTGCCTGACCCCTGCCTCGCGAATCACCCAAATCAGCTTGTCTGAGGTTTTACAGGCGTCC
>JAKSBQ010000362.1 GCA_022361075.1 Opitutales bacterium
AAACCGGAGGGAATCATCGGAATTCAGGTGATTCTATCACCAGATTCTCGTTATCGCTACTATCGCGGACGGGTGGATTACATCCGCAAACACATTTTTCCTGGCGGCCACCTCCCATCGATCAGCAGCATTCAGGAACAGGTAGGGAAACATTCCGATTGGGATCTGCAGCATTTTGAATCCTTTGGTAAACATTACGCCGAAACGCTCCGCCGGTGGGATGAAACTTTTATGAGAGCGAGCGAACAAAGGCAGCAATTGGGCTTTGACGAAGCCTTCGAACGCAAGTGGCACTTCTACTTCTGTTACTGTGAAGCCGGCTTTGACAGCCGTCACATCCAGGTCGGTCAATTCATCTTCGCCTCGCCGAACAACTTCGATCTCGATACCGAAAACTCGTTGGAAGTTCGTCCGGCTGTCCCCCTTAAAACCAAAACCCGCCAACAAGCCCAAGCATGAGCCTTTTCACTCTCATTACCATAGGTTTTTTCACTTCGGTGTTGATCATGTGCATCGCTTGGCTTGCCTGTGTGCGCCTGAAAAACGCCGGTTGGGTCGATGTCGTCTGGGCCTACTCGATCGGACTACTATCGATCGGGTATTTTTTCCTATCAGATATCTCCGCTATTTCTCCGCTCGGACTAGGACTGATCATGATCTGGTCCTCCAGACTCGGCTCACACCTTGCGATCCGCATCGCAACCGAACCCGAAGACGGTCGCTACCTCGAACTGAAGCGAAAGTGGGGCGGGCCAAAGTCTCCAAAGCTTTTTGGATTTTTCATGATCCAGGCGCTAGCCGCATTTCTGTTCAGCCTTCCTGCGCTCATAGCCATCCGCAATACAGACGGTGCCTGGAGTTCGAATGAGTGGATTGCTGTGACGATTGCTGCTATCGCAATCATTGGGGAGAGTATTTCCGATTGGCAGCTCAAGACATTCAAAACCATCCCGTCAAACAAGGGCAAAGTGTGTAAAAATGGACTGTGGCGTTACTCGCGACACCCAAACTACTTCTTCGAGTGGATCTTCTGGTTCTCATTCGTAGCGGTCTCGTTTCACACCTCAGCGGTATGGACGCTGTTAGCTGCCCCCGCGATCATGCTATTCCTCGTCTTGAAAGTCACAGGCATCCCCCCGACAGAGGCTCAGGCCATCCGAAAGAGAGGAGATCTTTACAAGCAGTATCAGAAAGAGACCAGTGCATTCGTGCCGTGGTTTCCA
>JAKSBQ010000013.1 GCA_022361075.1 Opitutales bacterium
CACAACAGAAGGCATTGTTCTATTCTTCTTATTTCAAAGATTGCAGCATTTCAACTTTTAAAAAATGGGGAAACTCAAAGTTTTTGCACAATTTGTACAATTATTATCAAGACAGCTTGTTAAGGCGCAAATTGCAAAAAAAACTTGACATGTACAAGCCAGTCGTGTTAGCATATAAAAAACATTAATAAAGTAAATGCAGTGAACAGGGAAAGTAGGTTATGTTGAGTCCTTAAAGCGAATCGGTGATGGTGGAAGACCGTAGGTATGAGATAGCTGAAGTTCCCCTGGGAGCAGGCTGTTGAACTTTATTCGGGCGCTTATTGTTAATAAAAGTTTAAGTATGAAACATAAGTGCACATGGAATACTAAAAGTAGGCAGTTCCGGAGCTTTCCCCGTTACAGGAAAGAATGTATCCGGAAAATTTTTATTCTTCGTACATTATGAGTGGGTTTTAAGCCAATTTGGGTGGTACCGCGGGAATTTTATCCTCGTCCCTTTGTTACAAGGGAACGAGGTTTTTTATTATGGGTAATTCTTATCAGGAGGAGATTTTATGATTATTGTAATGAATTCGAGTGCTACACGGCAGGATATAGACAACCTGGAATCAAAGCTTTCAAGCCTGGGATTTAAAACACATCCCATTTACGGCAGCGTTAAAACCGTAATAGGAGCCATAGGTGATAAAAGGCTTATAAATACACAAACACTTCTTACCATGCCCGGGGTGGAAAAAATTGTTCCTATTATGAAACCCTTCAAGCTTGTCGGACGTGAATTAAAACAGATAGACACGATAGTTGAAGTAGGTGATGTCAAAATTGGCGGAGATGAGCTGGTAGTAATGGGAGGTCCCTGTGCGGTAGAAAACAGGGAAACTTTTTTTGAAATTGCAAGCAAGGTGAGTGAGGCAGGGGCAAAAATACTGCGGGGCGGAGCATATAAACCGAGAACTTCCCCTTATTCTTTCCAGGGGCTTGAAGAAGAAGGCCTTAAAATAATGGCGGAAGCACGTGAGCAAACAGGATTAAAAATAATAACCGAAGTAATTGATACCCGTGATGTTGAGCTTGTATCTTCCTATACCGATATTATCCAGATAGGTGCACGAAACATGCATAATTTCAGACTTCTTCAGGAAGCCGGACAGTCGGGAAAGCCTGTTTTCCTGAAGAGGGGGCTTTCGGCAACCATAGAGGAATGGCTGATGTCCGCAGAATA
>JAKSBQ010000074.1 GCA_022361075.1 Opitutales bacterium
GATATGAATTCGTCGAGAGTCTTACTGTCTCTTGCGTTTGCTTGCTGATAAAACTGATTTAGTGTCTTGTTTGAATTCCCCGGGGGATAGCGAATACCAGAGGCGTGAAGGAGCAGGTCTTTAATTTGGATTTCTCGTTTAGGTTCTTCAAATTCTGGATCTTCAAATGTTCCTCCAACGAGGACTTTCATATCATCCAATTCAGGAAAATACTTTGAAATTGGATCGTTCAGCCGAATCTTCCCGTCTTCCCACAATGTCATCACTGCAACGGATGTGATGGTCTTCGTCATTGAAAAAATCCGGTAAATGGTGTCTTTCTCGAGCTTAATTCCGTTTTCTTTGTCCTGGTAGCCCGCAACTTTCCAGTCCGCTATTTTCCCATCTCGGGCGACAAGAGTTGCGATACTGGCGTAAGTTGCATTTTCAACGTGTTCTTCGACAAACTGGTGCAGTTTTTCGATTTGATCAGAAGATAGACCTACCTCTTCAGGGGACGTCGTTGGAAATGGTTTCGCGCCCAGCAGAGTGCAAAAAGTTAGAAAGAGGATAAGTGGGGCAACTGAGTTGAATTTCATATTTAGTAATCCAAACAATTTGAGCTCTATGGCGATCTTAAATCGACGAGCGGCGTTAGATCATCGTTGGATGAAAGCTTTTCATCGGATGTTGGAAATGCGAGTGTTTTCTTTTACTTAAAGGTTATTTCAGAGGTTTTGGGACTTGTCTGCTTTCTAGCAAATCCGCTAGGCGATTGAGCCCTTGCTCTCTGGCGGTGATGGCCATTGGTTTTTTGCGGAATCCAGACTGGCCGTAGTAGGTCGCTCCATTATCCAACAGCCACTCAGTCATTTCGTAGTGTTTTCCAAACTGAACGGAGGCGTTGAGTGAAGAGTCGTCAATGAGCGCGCCCTTTTGTTGAAGGTATTTGGCTAAGTCGACATTGCCACTAATCGCTGCGTGATAGAACAGAGTGAGCGTGTGAGGCCCTGACACGTTGACGATACTGGGATCTCCATCTATCGCTGCGCGAAGTACCGCCAAGTTGCCCTCCATCGCAAAATAAAACATGTCTTTTCGTGCTCCGGCATCGATGAGTATTTGCGCGATGTCCTTGCGACCCATATGAGAAGCGGCACCAAGGGCCATTTCGAAGTCTCCTCCTCCCCAATCCCAGGTTGCGTTCACGAGACCGGGTTCATCCTTCAGCAGTTGCTTCACTTTATCAGGCTGTCCGTGGGAAAAGCGAACGATCTGATTCACCAGTTGCCCGTCTAATGCAGGAGGGCGCTTGGGAACATTTGAAGTTTGAGATCTTTGATTTTGGCCATTTAGCCACGGAACTGCTAGTAAAGCCGTTGCGAGTGTTCCGTTTCTGATAAAGCGTCTGCGAGATGGGTAAACTGGATCTATATTCATGATGATGATCTATGTGATGCTGTTTCGCTTGTTCTTTAGTTCACATGAGCAGAACTTTCAGCTGATATTTGACGAGCTGTTGGTATGGAGGGATGAAACGTGCTTTCGTGAGGCAAACAGGCGCTTCTACCGATTGGGCAATTGTTTGGAATCGACTAATTCAGGGATGATGACAGGTCCTCACTCGATTCCGAGCTGAGCTTTCACTGGGTCCTTAAAACTGCGACTTAACTTCAACCTGGAGCCATTTTTAAGAAGAACTACGTATTCCCCGTTGAAGTGGGGTTGGAGTTCCCGGATAGAATCTATATTGACAATTGTTGAGCGGTGGATTCTCAGGAACTTTTCCGGATCGAGTTTTTGTTCCATCTGAGTAAGCGTGCCGTGAACTAAATGTTGTTTTCCGTGAGTGTGGAGAGCAACGTAATTTCCTGAAGCTTCAAAGTGATCGACTTCGTCGGATTCGACGAAGAAAACACGACCGCTTTCTTTGACTACGATTCTGTGAGTTGGAACCCTAGATTGGAAGGCGGAGTTATTCTGGAGAAAAACCTTTAAGTTTCGTCCTAAATGGGCCTCGTTTTGTTGGTTGAACCGCTTGCGTACACGATTCAACATTTGGTCAAAACGTTCCTGATCGAAGGGTTTTAGAAGATAATCCAGCGCGTTTTTTTCAAAAGCGGTTACCGCGTATTCGTTGTAGGCAGTGACAAAGACGATATTAGCACCGTTTCTGTTTTGAAGGTTTTCGGCGAGCTCGATACCATTAATTCCCGGCATTTTAATATCCAGAAAAATTAAATCAGGATTCTTTTCAGCGATGTGACGAAGTGCTTCTTCCCCATTAGAAGCTTCTGCAACGACCTCCATGTCTCCATGCTTGCTCAGCATTTGTGTTATTACATCTCGTCCGAGTGTCTCATCATCTACAATCAACGAACGAATAATGTCTTGTTTTTGTGAATTCATGTTGAGACTCCCGTTTTTTGAAGTGGTATTCGAATGGTCACTAACGTGCCGTTTCCAGAGGATGCAGGACCTATTAAGAAGGTGTGGTTGGCTCCATAGAGCTGTTGCAGGCGAGTGGTTGTAGTTTGAAGTCCGATTCCGTTTCCTTCGTGGGTGGTTTGGACGGAATCGAAGCCTGGTCCGTTGTCTTGAATCGTCAGAAGTAGGTGGGTGTTTTCGTCTTTTGCTGTGATCTCCAGCTTACCATTTTCTGATAAATGTTCGATCCCGTGTAATAACGCGTTCTCCGCGATGGGTTGCAGGATCATGTAAGGAACTTCGGAATCTAGGAGCGTAGAATCAATGTGTTTTGTAATTTCCAATCGATCTTCGAATCTCACTTTTTGAATGTTTAGGTATAGATCGAGTGTTTCCAGTTCTTCTTTCAGTGAAGTGAGTTGTTGGCTCTTTTTTTCAAGTGTCATCCTCAGAAGGTCACTAAGTTGGGTTAGCATCTTTATGGCTTCCTGATTCCGCTCTTGTAGCATCAGAGCGATGATTGAGTGGTGAGTGTTGAAGAGGAAGTGAGGGTGCAGCTGCATTTTCAGTGACTGAAGCTCTGATTGCACGAGTTTGGCTTCAAGCTGTGTGGAGATAAGTTCGCTCTGACGAAACTTGATGTAATAATCATACGCGTTGGTTGCACCTACGATTGCCCAGTAGATGACAAGATTGAGATGTGATCGATAAGCGATCAACGAGATAAGGAAATTGGTTGGACTGCGCATCTTCGTTTCGGAAAAGGACGACAGTGCAGAGTAGAATAAGAATTCGATCAATAAATTGATAAGAACCACTGCGAATCCTAATCCGAAATGTTTAAGTAGTCCCACTTTTGGATCCTCACGTCCGATCGGATATCTTCTTGCAAGGAAAATTGCTGGGAAGCTCATCAAACACCAAACGAGCCATCCTGAATGCCAGCTTAGATTTTGAAAAAAATTGTGGTGTTGCCCACCGATCATTTTAGGTAGGCTTGTCAACAGAGTCACCACTAAGGTGAAGATTACCCACCAGAAGATGATGGTTAGGGGGCCTAACCAACTTTGCTTATCTTTTTTCACTGTTCTAGGTGATTGAGGCCAGAACAGTAAGAAATGCAAAGTCGATTGAGATTTACGCTGATTCCCAGGGGCAACCCTAGTTCACTTTGTGTGGTGATTTCCAGTAGGTGAACTTTCTTAGCATCCACTCAAGCGGGCCTTGGCTGAAGCGCTTGAGCCATAGCCAGCTGAAGAGAGTCATGACGACATACGCACCCAACGCGATAACGGTTTGGATGGTGGTGCCCAATTGTGTGTAGAGTCCGAGTCCCGGATGGTAGAAAATGAGGGCAAAAAGGAAGGCTCCTCCAACATAAGTGGTGAGCGACATGCGGCCATTGTTGGCGAAGAATTGAGTGACAGGCTTTAGTGAAGAACGAGCGGCTATCCAGCAGATCGAAAAAATGTAGGTGAAAGTGGAGCATACTTGGAATAGACTCCAGAAGGCCGATCCGATCGGTTTTTCGGTGATCAGGAAAAAGGTTTGATCCGTCGCAAAGAAATAGAGTCCGAAAATGATAGTAATTGCAGATGCGATACCAAACCAACGGGTGTAGTTGGATAGGTTATTGATGAATTTTTGGTGCAGGTCTTTGATCGCGATTGCATAGCCCAGGATCATCATGCCTAGCGAAGTTCCCATGTGGAAGCCGTTGTCGGCATAAATGATCAAATACTCCATCCAACGGACTTTGATTTGAGTTAAGAATGGACCCGATTGATAGGCTGCTAAAAACTCCGGGAAACGGATGACTTTTCGGAATCCCTTGAATTCGGCCAGGAGTAGTTCGCGTGCGGTAATCTCAAAGATGGAGCCATAAACGACGATGCTCAGGATCGCGATGAAGATGGCAAACTTCAGATTCATTCGGACCAGGCAGAGTGTTAGAAAACCCAGAATTGCGTAAGCGAGAAGAATCTCTGCGTGAAAGATGAAACTTATGACGAGAGCTCCTAGTATTGCCAACCCTAAGGTTCGCCGACTGTAGCGTGGGAAAAACGGAATCCCTTTTGCGGCACAACTCTTCTCCTGAACGGCGATCCCGATCCCGAACAGCAGTGAGAAGATCCCGATGAAGCGCAAATTGACAAATACGCTGTGGAACATGCCGATGAACTGATCCAGCGAGGTCTTATCGATCTCCAGTCGATGTCCGTAAAGAAGGCTGGAATTGAAACTTCCTACGATGGAGATGAATATTCCCAGCATCGCAAAACCGCGCAGGATATTTAGAGTCTCGATGCGTTGGGAGTGTGTGAAGAGTTTGGAATCACTTGAGTTGCTCATTGATCACAAGCGTTGGAACTGAAGGCATATTCTCAAGTGCTGGGAGGTCTCAAATCGTGATCTGAGACTTCTGTTGTGCGTAAAATTGTCCTGGGGTGATGCTGGAGTGCTCTTTGAAGATGCGGTGGAAGGAAGCCTTAGAGGAAAAACCGCATTCTCCAGCGATGCCCATTAGAGAGAGGTTGCTTGAGCCAGATTTCACGACCCTTTTCTTAAATTCCTCGACACGCAGGTGATTGACAAAATCGCTAAAGCTTCTGTCAGAAATCGCTTTTGTTGCCGCAGATAGTTGTTTTTGAGAAATTTCTAATTGATCCGATGCCGATTTGAGTGTGATTCCCGGCGTGCGGTGCAGTTGAATCTCCTTGAAACGAGCAATAACCCTCTCCGCTTCGGTCAAGTTAACGCGAGGCCGATTATTGAGGTATTTTTCGAATAGAAACCGCTTCTCAAGAAGAAATTGATAACCCGCCACGTAGATTAGAAAAATGGCGGGTCCGTGCACCCCAAGGGCGATGATGTAGCGAACAGGACTTGAAGTTGGTAAAGGTTTTACCAGAAACCAACTTGCCCAGAAAATGATCAGCATCAGGCTAATTTGAGCGATCCATTTCTGAACGGCTTGTTCTGCCTTCTCTTTGTTGAGCAGAGCAATCAAGAATCCATAAACTACCGGCGAAGCGAAGAAAAGAATCTGCCAGAGGGAATAGATGGCGCTTATCGATAGTGGATCTTGAATCAGGACAAACGGCGATGCGGAACCCGGCCATGCTACCATGTGATATTCAAAAATGCTGAATGCAAAAACGGGTAAAAGATGGAGCAGGTCCGATTTTCGAAACAGCATGTTTCTCTCCGGGAGATACTTGAGATGCAGGTAAATACACGGTGTGTAGAGCAAAGGCAGACTGAGGTTGATTGGAAATGCGGTTTGGCTTTCCGTGTGAAACAGATTGAGAATCGCCTTTTGCATGCAACCCATCGACATTAGGAGGATAAAAAGCCCGAAAAAGTAAAAGGAGGTTCGCTTTGAGGACCGAAAGAATATCAGCCCTGCTAACACAATGCCTTGTGCAGCAGCAACTAACAAAAAATAGCCTAGAATTTGATCTGCTAGTATGCCCACGATTGCGAAGTATGTGAGCAATCTACGAATTCGCAAATATTAGACTATTGCTGGTTTCCGAATGCGAGTTTTGCAAAGATTTTGAGGTCTTCCCTCCACTGTTGCCAGCTGTGTTGCCCGGGATTGGGAATCGATTCATGATCGATCTTGTTTTCGTTTAGCCAATGAACGAAGGCTTCGTTGCGTTTGTAGGTGATCGGATCATTCACCCCACAGGTGATCCACAAAGGGTTCGTTTTTCGCGTTTAAGGCACAAAGGTACTTCATAAAAGGTAAGTGCTTAAAGTTTCACAAGCTGTTCATTATTTGGAATTGTTCGAATCTCAGTGGAATTCGAATCAGCAAGATGGAATTACTCTTCGTGTAACGCCAAAGTCGGTTTCATACGCGAAGCTCTTACAACTGGAATCAGTATGGCAACGCTGACAATAACGAGGATCGAGGTAGTGGACCCAAGGTAGACGAGCGGGTCGGTTGGTGAAATGAGCAGGAAAAGATCAGAGAGTTTTTTTGCCAGATATTGCGTGAGTAGAAAACAAACGACTGTTCCAGCCGCCACTCCGATCAGAACAGTTCGAAGGTTTGTGCTCATGTAAAATTTGACGATCCCTCGTGGTAGCGCTCCGAGTGCAATCCGAAGGCCAATTTCACGTGTTTTTGCACCCATTGTTTGTGCGATGATTCCGTAAATACCGAGAAGTGAGAATAGAATCGATGTGCCCGTGTAGACCCAGATCAGAACGACGAACAGTTTACGCCTCAGGAGGGTCGATTCGATGATCGCGTCAAAAGTGGTGACCGATCGCAGTCCGACATTGGGGTCGATGCTAGCGAGTGCTTGCTGCAACGGTCTTATAAATGTTTCGGAATCGTTTTGGGTTTTGATGACGAGATAGTACCAACCCCAGTTTGCCTGTTTGAAATGGGCATAGAAAGTGGGGTGCTTTACGAGATCGGTTCCCTCGGTGAATTTAGTGTCCTGAACCACACCAACGATCGTAAATTCCACAGGTCCATTTCTAGAGATTCCGCGAATCGTGCTGCCGATCGGAGATCTATCCGGGAAAAAATGGGAGGCTGTGTAGTGGTCGATGAGTGCAACTGGTTGATTGTCCGCTGTGTCGGTGACTTGAATGCCACGCCCGTCCAAAACACGAATGCCGAGAACATCCAACAGGTTTTCGTCACCGACAATTTGGATGGCGTAGGGTAGGGTTTCTTGTTCCTGGGGCGTGTAGCCGCTGAGCTGAAGATTGATGCGTGTGTTCAGGCCTGTGTAAGGAACATTGTTCATGAGAGTTGCATCTTCAACGCCCGGGAGCCTTTTGACTTCGCGAAGAAGGTTTTCAAAAAACTGAATGTCAGGCCCGTCGTTGTATCTCGGGCGTGGAAGATTGATCTGTGTGGTAATGATGTTGTCTGTCTCGAATCCGGGTTTGACCTTGGATAGCTCCACAAAGCTTTTGAGGAAAAGAACGGAGGAGATGAACAAAATGATGGAAAAAGCAGTGATAAAGATCACGGAGTTACTCCTACTGCGCTGGGTGACTGCTCTCATCTGCACTGAAAGTCCTCGTGACACCATCTTTTGTAGATTGAATTCACCATAGGCTTTAGCGACTAGAAGCGAAAAAATCCAGGTCATCAGTATTCCGACTAAAGCAACCAGCAAAATGCCCCAGACGGAAATATGAGGATCGTTTCCCACAGGGAAGTCACTAAAGCCGCCTGACAGTCTAATGGCGTTGTGAAATAGAAAATAGAAGCCCACACCCGCCAGGACTGATGGAAGAAGTAAGATCAGGATCTCGTTGAAATTTTGCGTAAATAACCGGGAAGGCGAAGCACCAAGTGCGGCTCTGGAAGCGATTTCGTTTTGCCGCAGTTGTGCATTGCCCAATAGGAAACTGGCCACATTAAACGTGACGATGCCGAGCAAGATCAATGTGGCGATTCCGAGAGTGATGGCATAGGGGACCAGAGGGCCGGTTAGCTCGGATCTTAGAGTAGTGAGATAGGGTTCGAATCCCATACGTTCGTCCCGCTGTGCCCACGCCTCACCATGTGTTTGGTTGAGATGGCGGATCTCATTTTCCGCTTGTTCAATGGTAACACCGGATTTGAGTCGAACATACATCTCATTCCAATTGTTGTGTCTGCCGTTGTATCCACCGCGATTCCCAGGAGGCGGGAAGGTGAAAGCGATGATGATTTTCGGCTGTTCGGACTTTGCCAGAGAATCCGCTTTGATGAATACATCTGGTGGGAGCACTCCTATGATTTTTGCTGCTTGGTCATCGACGTATTTGATCTTTCCAATGACGTTTTGATCTGCATTGAAGCTTGATTTCCAATAGTCGTAAGAGAGCAAGACTGCCTGTTCGCTTCCGAGTAAGGCATCCTCCTCCTCAAATATCCTACCGACGTAAGCCTCTGTTTCGAACAATTCAAAGTAAGAGGGTGTGACTCTAAAGTAAGGGATTAAATCGGTTCTTTCCGAATCGCCAAAATTGATGTTTCCGTGACCAGTGGTAAGAGCAACCTCCTCGAAGCTGTCCGCGTGATCTTTTCGCTCGACAAAGTGGCTGATGGATACCCCTCGTTTGAGATCGCCAGTGCGTTTATAGGAACTCCAAACCATCGCAATGCGATC
>JAKSBQ010000112.1 GCA_022361075.1 Opitutales bacterium
TAGGTTAAGCGGAGGCCTGCTTTATTTGCTTTGGAAAACATCTGAGCGGTCTCCCTGAGCCAATCTGCATCGTTTTCATTCACGCCAGACTCCGGACCAGCCATATCGACACCCACAACACCAAAAGCACCGTTCAGATCTCCTCTGCTTTTCCAACGAATCGCCGCCTCAATGATTTTCCAGTTTTCTTCATGCGATAGCTCTCTTCCAAGGGATAGAATGATGCCCGTCCTCACTCCGTAGTGCAGCGTCGCCTTCTCCAATCCCTGAATCACTGCGAGGATGATCGCATCCATCGTGTGCAGACCGTGTCGAACCCGCTTCATGGGATTAAATCGCAATTCGACCGACTTCACCCTGGCACGACGGTAAGCCTTTGCCACCACCTGATAGGCAGAAACACTCGCCGCTGAGGGAGAGGACTGAATCTCTTCCGTCGTTTGAAAATAACGCCCGAGGAAATCATCGAGCGATTTTACGTCGTTCGAGGTTGCGGTAAGCGAGGCGTGGAATGCATCGAAATTCTCAAATTCTGTCTGCAATCCATTGTCACAGAGAATTTCCCAAAGCACGGACGAAGGGACTGCTCCGCCGAGATGGATGTGTAAATCGTGAAACGCTTCGTGTCCCATAGTCAGATCGTATGCATTTCTTCACTTCTTGCAATATCGGAACCGTCGAACCAAACGGACTTGTCATTCTACGAATTAGCCCGATGATGAAGCATCATGATCGAAAACAGGGCACAAATCCATGGACACGAAGTCATCGAAATGATGATGACTTCCGGCAAATCCTACTCTCGCGAAACTTTGCTTGCCGACATCATCGCGAAGTTTGGCTCAGAGACTCGCTTCTTTACCTGCTCGGCGGAGGGAATGACTGCAGATGAACTCATCACCTTTCTTGAAGAACGCGACAAATTCCAGGGGCAGAGCGAATCGTTCGAATTTGATCCGTCAAAGAAGTGTGATCACTGATAGTACTTTAAACCACCAATTTCGCTCTTGAGCCACTTTTTGTGACAATCAACCCCGCCAATGCGGCGGCGAAGCCAATCTGCACTAATCTTAAAGGAAAGAGGATGATTGTAGAATTAAAACTCTAATTGCCTCTCAGCTATTCGCGAAAATTTGTGTGATTTGTGGTTAAGTAATTTAAAATTGCTAAGTTCTGGATACGATTTCTTGTTTCTTAAGTTCGCTGGAATCGAGATGATTCGAGATTGTGAAATAAAAGGTAGAGCCGATGCGAAGTTGGCTCTCCACACACATCTCGCCTCCAAGTAGGGCTACCAAACGTTTGCAAATCGCGAGCCCCAAACCCGTTCCCTCGTAAGATCGTTTGTTGGAGGAGTCCGCCTGAATAAATGGTTCAAAAATGTTGTCCAAGATAGAAGGATCAATACCGATGCCACTATCCCTTACCTCAAAATGGGGTTTACCTTTGGTGCCTGCTTTGACTCGAAGAGAGACCTCTCCGAACTCGGTGAACTTTATAGCGTTTCCTACCAAGTTGATAAGGACCTGATTGAGCCGACGCGGATCCGAATACACCACATCCGGCACATTTTCATCTACATGTGCGAGTAATTCGATTCCTTTCTCATCAGCCTTCGGTTTTAGAAATTCCAAAACAAAATCCACTGATTCCTGAAGGCTAAACGGTCGAATGCTCATCCTCAGTTTGCCCGCTTCGATCTTGCTGATGTCCAGAAGATCATTGATCAAAGTCAGGAGATCGTGTGCACTTTTGTCGATGATATGCAAAAACTCCTGATTTTGTTCAGTGTAGGTGTCATCTCTGACAAGTTCAAGAGCGCTAATGATCCCGTTCAAAGGTGTCCGGAATTCGTGGCTCATCATAGCCAGAAACTGACTCTTGGTCTCGTTAGCCTGCTCTGCCGTTCTCCTTGCTTCACGCAATTCTTGATTTAGCGAATGCCTCTCCATCGCATAACTCAGGGCACGATCCAGTACCCTAGGCGTTAACTCGTCCTTAATAAGATAGTCCTGAGCCCCTGATTGCACCGCCTTGAGCGCTGTCGGTTCATCATCCAATCCACTTGATATGATAATCGGGAAAGCAGCGTCATGATAAAGACTGTTAAATGTACCCAAACCTTCTGAATCAGGTAAATTGAGATCCAGAATCGCGACATCCACTTGAGCCAATTTGGTCTTCTCCAATGCTTCTTCTAAACGACCGGCGTAGATGCATACATAGTCGTTGCCGAGGGTGGATTGAGAGAGGTACATTTTGATCAAGTCAGCATCCGCCTCATTGTCTTCCACGATTAATACGACTACCTCTTTCATTTTTACCTAATCACCTCAAATACACTGATTACATGATCGAGAATGGATTATGATCGGCAGGTTCTGGTAGTCATTAACAATTCTTATACAAAATTTTTCTTTTTATTATTCTGTCTTTTTTTCATTAATTATACATATAGAAAACAACATACTCTAATTTCAGCAAGAAGATTACCGAAGCGACCTTGAATATGCATTTGCGCTATCTACCTTGTGGATTAATCTGCGCTAACTCTGTTCATCTATGGAAGATACCCCAACTCATATCGTCGGAATAGGGGCCTCTGCTGGAGGCCTGCAACCTCTTGAATCGATGTTTGACAAAGTTCCTGTCGATACAGGAATGGCCTTCGTTATCATTCAACACCTCTCTCCCGACTTCAAAAGTCTCATGGATGAGCTCCTCGCACGCCATACCGAGATGCCGATTCACAAAGTCATAGATGGCATCCAAGTCCAGGCAAACAACATCTACCTCATTCCTCCCAAAAAAAACATGGTCATTAAGGGCAATTGCCTGAGGTTGAGTGACAAAGATGAGGGAAAAGCACTAAACCTACCGATTGATATTTTCTTCGAATCACTAGCCGAAGACGTTGGTGAAAAATCAATAGCCGTCATTCTCTCGGGCACAGGTTCGGATGGCTCGCGCTCACTCCCAAATGTCGCTTCGGCAGGAGGTCTCGTAATTGTACAGGATCCTGAATCTGCTGGCTTCGATGGAATGCCGAAAAACGCAATCGAGTCAGGTTTCGCCGATTTTGTTGTAGAACCACAGATCATACCCGAAGTCTTATCTGAACACAAAAATTCATCCTTATCCTCAGATGGCAAACAGAAGTTACAAAGATACGAGCTCGGGAATCGCGGAAAATTTGCAGAATTGTTCAGCTTGCTCAATGAGCATTACAACATCGACTTCACCTACTATAAAACAGGTACGGTTGACAGGAGAATCGAACGGAGACGCAAGCTACTAAACCTCGAAAGCATTGAGAAGTATGCTCAAGTCTTACGTCAGGATGAAACTGAACTGGAAAACCTATCTCATGACCTTCTCATCGGAGTCACCAAATTTTTCAGAGATACTTCGGCGTTCCAACAGTTATCTGAAAAAGTAATTCCCGATATTCTTGGTAGTACTACCACGGATCGAGAAGTGAGAGTGTGGGTCTGTGGCTGCGCCACGGGTGAAGAGGCATATTCTATAGCAATCCTGTTGAGAGAAGAACTCGAAATGATGCAATCTCCACGACAGGTAAAAGTTTTTGCGACAGACGTACACAAAACTGCTCTGGAAAAAGCATCATCAGGTATCTATTCTGTCGACGCCCTGGAAGTGACAAGCCCCGAAATAAGGGAAAAGTATTTTACGAAAGAAGGAGAAAATTACCGTATAAAGTCGATGATTCGACAGATGGTTGTATTCTCTGAGCAAAACCTGCTGAAGGATCCACCTTTCACTAAAATTGACCTCATCACCTGTCGTAATCTGCTCATTTATTTTCAGGTGATTGCCCAGAAAAAAGCGATTGCGATGTTCCACTTCGCTTTAAGACACAAAGGTTATCTATTCCTCGGCACGAGTGAAAATCTGGGTGGTTTCGAAGAAGAATTTGAGACCGTCAGCAGAAGTTGGAAAATTTTCTCAAAGAAAAGAGACGTAAGACTCACTCCTGATCTGAGGATACCTCTTGGTCCTCCACAAAATAGGGCGCCGGATACGTCCCAACTTACCGCAACAGTTAACATTAGGGATGCACAACTCTTCAGAGTCTACGATGCCGTATTTGAACGATACATGCATTCGGCACTACTGATCAATGAACGACGCGAACTCATCCATATTTTTGGTCGTGCTGGCACTTATTTCAAAACACCAGCTGCAGGCCGGGTGAGCAATGATGTCGTTAATATGTTTGAAGGCGATCTGAGGATAGCACTCACAGCTGGAATACAAAGATCACTCAAGGACTACAAAACGGCGACTTTTAAAGGTGTGTACGTAAATCTTCCTGATGAAGAAACGGTGAAGGTTAATCTAACAGTTGAACCCCTCAGTATCAAAGCGCAAACCGATGTCTTTCTACTTATTACGATAGATGAGCCAAAGCAAACATCGTCCAAAGTAATCTCCGAAACAGAAAACGTCGAATCCTTTAATGTCGGAGAAGTTTCGACTGAAAGGATCAATAACCTCGAACAAGAACTTCAGTACAACAGAGAACAACTTCAGACGACGGTAGAAGAGCTTGAAACGAGCAACGAGGAGCTCCAGGCATCTAACGAAGAAATGATCGCGTCCAACGAGGAACTTCAAAGCACAAATGAAGAACTCCACTCCCTAAACGAGGAACTCTACACGGTAAACGGAGAATACGAACGCAAAAACGATGAACTAGAGCAGCTCAACAGCGACATGGACAACCTGCTTAGATCAACAAAGATAGGAACACTCTTTGTCGATCATTCGCTCAAAGTAAGGAAGTATACAGATGCTATAGCCCAAAGTCTAAATCTTCTTCCTCAAGACATAGGCAGACCCATAGAGCACATCACGTCGAATCTGAAAGGAGAAAATGATTTGGTTCACAAAATCAAAGAAGTGATTCAAACCAAACAACCTATCGAACGTGAGGTCGAGAACCGGGAGGGGCATTATTTTCTCGAACGCATTCTCCCCTACTTCAATAACAAAGATCAAGTGAATGGAGCCGTAGTCACGCTCATCAATATCGACACACTCAAGAAGGCTGAAAATGATCTTCGCGAGAGTGAGAAAAAATACAAACTACTCTCCAAATCTCTTACTAATGTTATCTGGGAATCCGATACTCGGGGTGCATTCGTAAACCGTCAACCCGACTGGGAGGAGTATAGCGGACAATCATGGGAAGAATACAAAGACTTCGGCTGGACAAATAGTATACATGAAGACGATCGGAAAAATGTCGAAAAACTATGGTGTGACGCACTGACAAATAAAGTGCCCTACTTCGCAAGTGGCCGCATGTGGTCAACTGCACACCAGAATTATCGTTACTTTAAAGCCACTGCACTCCCCTACATCAATGATGAAGGAGAGATCACTTCCTGGATAGGGAATGTCACCGATGTCCACGAAAAAACGGAGGCAGAGAAGATTCTCAAAGCCAACAAGGAAGACCTTGAGAAAGAGCTCTCCATCAAGGTCGACGCATTGATAGAAAGCGAAGAGGTTAACAAAACAGTAGTTGATGCCTCCAGAGCTGCGGTCTGGGTGCTCGACCTCGACCAAAACACGATCCGGTGGAATGATAACTTTAGAAACATCTTTAACTTCAACCAACTGGAGATAGATAATGCTAGAGGTTGGTGGATCAAACAAATCGCCCCGGATTACTCCGAAGATTACGAAGCAAAGCTGAATCAGTATTTGGAAAATCCAGAGGGTGTTCTCAAAGTTGAATATCAGATTAAAGATGGAAAAGGAAAGCCTCGCTATGTGAGGGACTGCGCAATCCTCCTCAGAGCAAAAGATGGCAAAGGGAGGAGGCTCATCGGATCCATCATCGACCTTACTGAACAACAGGAGTCCATTCAAAGGCTCGAAATCAATAGCGAGGAGCTAGCCCGAGAGAAAACGCGACTGGAAAACGTGCTCAACATGGTAAATGACGGTTACTGGGAGTGGAATATGAAGAACATGGATGAGGAATTCATGAGCCCCAAATTCAAAGCGATGTTCGGCTACGAAGATCATGAACTCCCCAACACCCCAGATAGCTGGAAAAAGCTGATCCATCCCGATGATCTAGAAGTTACAGAGAAAAACTTCGAACTGCACCTCAACGAAGGCAAGCCCTACGAACAAATTGTGAGGTATTATCACAAAAATGGCTCAATTGTATGGGTAATTTGCAGAGGGGTAATCCTTCGTGACGAAAAAGGGGATCCCGATATCATGATCGGAACGCATACGAACATCACAGAGTTAAAAACCGCCGAACAAAAACTGAAAGCTACACTCGAAAAGTTAGCATCCTCAAACAAACAACTCGAACAGTTTGCTCACATCGCCTCACATGATCTGCAAGAACCGCTCAGAATGATCACCAGCTACGTGCAACTCATCGATTCCAAATTCCGGGATGAGATCGACGAGGAAGGCGCAAAATATTTGAATTACGCAGTAGATGGCTCGCTGAGAATGCGAGCGATGATTAAAAGTCTGCTGGAATACTCAAAAATCAATTCCAAGGAACTTGAACTGAGGAAAATCAATCTCGATCAAATATTCGAACAGATTCTCAATGACCTTCAAATCCAGATCAAGGAAACCGAAGCTGTCGTGAAAAAAGGTGATTTGCCCTCTATTCATGGAGATCCTTCATTGATCGAAATGGTTTTCCGTAATCTGGTTCAAAATGCCCTCAAGTTTGGCGGTGATCAGAAACCCGAGATTGAGATTTACGCGACTGATGGTGACGATGAAATGGTGACTATCGCGGTCAGAGACAAAGGCATCGGCATTGACATGGAACAAAAGGATCGAATTTTCAAGATTTTCCAAAGACTCCATCGGGACGACAGCATCGAAGGAACCGGCCTGGGACTGTCGATTGTGGATGCAGTGGTCAAACGGCATTCGGGCAGAGTCGATCTGCAATCTACGCCAGGAGAAGGGTCCATTTTCCTGATTTCACTACCGTTAAATCATTCAAATGAACGCTGAGTCACAATATAGAATACTGCTCGTAGAGGATAACCCGGGTGACATTGAACTTATCCAAATGCACATCTCGGGATACTCCAAAAATGTGGAGCTGATCATAAAGAAAGATGGCAAAGAAGCTCAGGAGTTCCTCGATGACACAGTGAACAAAAATACGGTCGACTCGATAGATCTTGTACTGTTGCACCTCAATTTGCCGGTTCTGAGTGGAATGGAAGTCCTTCAAACCTGAAACAACGCGAAGAGTTGAGACTCATGCCTGTTATCATTTTCACCTCCTCAACCTCATCTCAAGAACTCCAGGAGGCATACGATCTGCACGTGAACTGTGTATTGACCAAACCTTACCATGCGAGTGAATATGAAAAACTCCTTATCTCAATGTGTCATTTTTGGCTAACCAAAGTGAAATTACCGAAAACAGGTTAATCCATTTGTGAATGGGCCTCAGCTTAGAAAAAATATCAGAATGGGTGAGTTGAGATTTCACCATTTTTCATTTTGTTTCAGGATTTGAGAAGGGGAATGGAACAGACTGTCAAACTTCCAGATCTTGGCGATCCAACTAAAGACGAAAAAATCCCTGAGCTAACAGTCTTTCTTGTTGAGGACAATCCTGGGGACTGCTTTCTCGTGGAAAGTTACCTAGACCCAAAACACTTCGGCGTCTCATTCAATTTAAAAAGTTTCCATACTCTTGGCTCAATTTTGTCAGCCCTCCGAAACCGAGATGCTTGTGACCTCATACTTGTGGACATGCAACTACCGGATGCTTCGGGTCTTCAGTCGATCGACAAACTCACACGAGAATTTCCGGAGTTTCCTCTTGTAGTCCTGACAGCAGAATCTGATATCCAACTTGCACTGGAATCTTTAAAAATTGGCGCTCTCGACTTCATTAGTAAGTATGAAAACTCCTCCGAAGTTCTGCAAAAAACCATCCTTTTGGCGATCCAACGAGCAAGTTTGAAGAAAGAAACAATCCTTGATAAGCTTAAGTTAAATGAATTGGTGACCTTCAAAAGAGCATTGTTGGATGCCATACCTCACCCAATTTACTACAAGAACCAACAGGGCACATTGTCTGGCTGCAATAAAGCATTTGAGCTTTTTTACGGAGTCAAAGAAACCGACTTTCCAGAAAACCGAGAATTGGAAGATGAACTTAACTCAAGATTCTCGAATGACAGCGCGATCGCCTCCGTTTTTGGACTCCACCACATGCCATTCAAAAAGGAGAAGGTCACAAAAAACCACATGGGTGAACGGCGAAATGTTTCACTTAATATTTCTCCAATTTTGGGCCGGGAAGACGAAACTCTCGGGGAAATCGGGATCGAGGTGGATCTCACCGAATTAAGGCTGGCTCAACGGGAATTGAAGAATGCCAAAAAGAGAGCAGAGTTAGCGAACCGTTCAAAAGATTTCTTTCTGGTAAGTATGAGTCATGAAATCCGCACCCCTTTAAACGCGATTATCGGTTACGCACAACTCCTGGGCCAAACCACAGATCCTGAAGAGATCAGAGAATACGTCTCAACCATCATTGATGCCGGAGAATTACAACTTGAGGTCATCAATAACATCCTTGATTTCTCAAAAATCGAGGCAGGTATGTTGAGGATCGAGCACGAACGTTTCGACTTCAAACCGATGATACAGGATCTCAAGAACCTCTTCTCTCATGAAGAAGAAACAAAGGATTTATCATTTGTTTTGGCTTATGATCCCGAGATTCCAAAAACAATTATCGGGGATAGTTTACGGCTAAAACAAATACTTCTGAATCTTATTTCTAACGCTTTCAAGTTCACTGCAAGAGGTTCCGTGACATTGAAACTTGAGCTCGAAGAGAAAACCGAGGTTGATTGTAAAATAAAACTGTCCGTCATAGACACAGGAATTGGCATCGCGGAGGACAAAAGATCTGAGATATTCCTCAACTACGGACAAAGCGAATTGGCAACCACGCGAAAATTTGGCGGGACTGGTCTGGGACTCCCAATTTCTCAAAGACTTTGTCAGCTCATGGGCAGCAAAATTGAAGTTGAAAGTGACCCCGGAAAAGGCTCAACTTTCGCCTTCACCCTCAAATTCGAATACGATGATAGCGAAGAAGTTAAGGAATCCGCCTCAAGGCATCAAGACACTGGATTAAATCAAACTCCTCGAGCCCTCCGAGTGCTGATTGTAGATGACGTGCATAGTAATCAAAAAATGATGAAGCATATTCTCCGCAAAATGGGTCACGAGTATGCTATCGCCAACAATGGCGTCGAAGCAATCGATGTCATGGGGAGAGAATCTTACGACGTGGTCTTGATGGATATTCAGATGCCATTGATGAATGGCTTTGAAACTACGGAATGGATAAGAAGTAACTTCTCATTCAAAGAACAGCCACGGATCTTTGCTTTAACAGCCTCCAGCACCGAAGAATTCAGGTTGAGAAGTGTCGAATGTGGCATGGACGGTTTCCTCAACAAACCGATCAAAATCGCTGAACTCAGAAAGATTCTGGAACAAATCTAGGTGCGCTTAGTCCAGACGTTCAAAATAGGGTAACCGAGACGGAGGAACCTCGATCTCAATAACCTATCCACTAATCATCTCTCGTTTTCCAAGAACTCCACTTTCATCTTTTCACCGTAAACAAATGCATTCGTTGCCATAGCAAACGCGATGGCAATCGCAAGGGTATTGGTTTTCATAAATGATTTCTGACGGACTCTGTTTATCTAGTTCAACTCAGAAAGTATACGCTTCGGCTTGATCGTCATGTCGAGGGTTTTCGCTGAACTACCCTTCTTTTTAGCTCTCGGAATTTCGTCGACGTCTCCGGTGGGAAAGAAAGTCTTCAGGTAGGCTTTGGCTTGGATCGCCCTCGGATCGTCGGATTGAGCCAAATTAGTCCACTCCATAGGATCGTTTTCTAAATCATACAGTTCCTCGACGATGCCATTATTGTTGATGTAGTGCCATTTCTCCGAAATGACCGAATGATGCCCTTTTCCTCTTGTGGTCACAGTGGGTGTCCACTCGAGTTCCGGATTCTGAAGAAGAGGTTTGATCGACTTTCCATCCAGTTCTTTTTTTGGCAAGCCGCAAAGATCGATTAGGGTCGGAAAGAGGTCGATTAGGTTTACATTGCGGTAGCAATCCACTCGTTGCTTCATTCCAGGCAAATAGATCATAAACGGCAACTGTGTGGACTCCTTCCATAACGTCGCTTTGCGAAACCTAAGCTTCTCGCCAAGATGCCAACCGTGGTCCCCCCAGAGGATGACGATCGTATTTTTTGCATACTTGCTTGTAAACAACGCTTCAAGAACCACACCCACACACTCGTCTGCATAGCTCGTTGCTGCCATGTATGCTCTTACAGCCTCCTTCATCACTCCATAGTGCTGACACCATAAAAAATCAGGATGAGCTTCGAATGCTTTGTTTCCCTCAGCGTCAACGATGTCGTCGAGGTCATCCATCCGAACCTCTGGAACCTCCAGGGTATCCAAATCGTAGAGATCGAAGTATTGCTGCGGAACAATCCATGCCAGATGTGGCTTGGAAATGCCTACCGACATGAAGAACGGTTTATCATAATCCTTTTGCAACTGCTCTTTGAACCATAGAGCGGTCTGATAGTCGCTCGTCTCCTCTTTTCCTCTTTCGGTCGGTCCCCAATCGAAGGAGGAGCCTCCTGATGTGGTAAATTTCGGGTCCTTTAATTTCTTGCCGTTGATGATTCCTTTATCACGGGAATAGAGTTTGTTACGGTTCACTCCACCCTTACCAGATGTGGGTTCCCAGATATCAAAGGCCCAATGCCCAGGGTCCGCTCCGTCTTCGGTCGAATGTCGATGGAAGATCTTGCCCTTGGAGATCGTCAGGTAACCATGCTTTGAAAAATACTCCGGTAGAGTCGCATTCTGTTGGACTATTTCGGAGTCGAGCATGTTGTTGCGATTTGCGTAAACTCCTGTGGTAGCCGGCATAAAACCCGAGAGCAAAGCAGAGCGGGAGGGTCCACATACCGGTCCGGGGCAGCTTGTGTTTCGGAAAACCATCGATGTTTTCGCGAGCTGATCGATGTTGGGAGTCTTGATTTGAGGATGCCCGCCAAACGCTCCAACCCAGTCGTTCAAATCGTCAACGGAAATCATGACGATATTTGGACGAGTGTCCGGTTCTTCAGCAAAACTGCAGATACCTGAGCCCCAAAACAGGCCTAGTGCAGCGAAAATAAATAAATGCTTCATTGTTCGGTCAAAATTGGGGATAATCAGGGTAAAATTTATCCCCTGATTATCCTTCCGAAACTCGAATTCTAAACCCGCAGATTCGGTCTATCCTTCAAATGTCCAACCTTCACGGTACTGTTTGCTGATAAACTGATTGGCTTCCGCAACATTAGTCACCCGGCCATTCACTCCGTCGTAGATCAACTTCTGCTGACCCGACTGAAAACTCACCAACCCAAGGCACAATGCTTCGATCATGTCGGCGCTGTATTTGAAATTACAGTCCGTCTCAGCTGGTTTTCCATTTTTGCACGCATCGGTCCATTGCTTCTGGAAATTGCCGAGTGGCTGCAATAATTCGTCCTCTTCCGGCGGATCAAAATAAGTGAGGTCCGCTTTTTCACCGTAGGGGTAAAGCATGCGATTGCTAAAATCTGCAATGATAAATCCACGATCTCCTTTGAACCAAGCTCCATGACCAATCTTATTGAGGTCGATCCACTTCGATGGTGATTGAGGCATCGCACCTCCCTGATACCAGGTCACTCGGATTTTGTCTCTCCAATCATTCGCAGGGAAAAAATATTCGCATGTCAACTCGACAGGAGTGACGTCCGGATTCAAAGCTTCCGGCGAAGTCGCATGAATGGACTCTGGAAACTCGGCACCAATCACGTTCCATACCAAATCCATGGTGTGGCTGCCCATGTCTCCCATTTGCCCTACTCCAAAGTCCCAGAACATGTTCCACTCCAGGCAGTTTACACCGGGGCGGCCTCTTAAGTAGTTCGGATTATAAGGATGGTAGGGTGCGGGTCCCAACCAGAGATCCCAATCCACATAGCTCGGCGCCGGGCCAGCATCCGGCCAATAGGCATCTCTTCTCAACTGTCTGTTACCCCAAACTGCAACATCCTTCAACTTCCCAATCGCGCCCCTATGAATCATTTCTTCCAGGCGATTGAAGTTTGGATATGCATGCCGCTGCATTCCCACCTGAGTCGCAAGTTTGTCTCGTTTGGGTAAATACTTCTCCCTTACCAGACGAGACTCCTGAACGGTAATCGCGAGTGGCTTCTCCATGTAAATGTGGAGATCACGATTCAGAGCCCATGAACTGATAAATGCGTGTGTGTGATCGGTTGTGCAACAAAGGACCGCATCCAGACCCGGATGATCAAGACACTTGCGCCAATCTTTGTAGACTTTCGCGTTTGGAAACTCTGCCGTGGCAAACTGAAGATTCTTATCGTGAACATCACAAATCGCCACGACGTTTTCATCATGCAGGGTTTGGTAATGCGCTCGAGCCCTTCCGTAGGCACCAAGCAACGCAACATTGAGCTTGTTACTTGGTTTGTTTTTACCAAACAAGGTGCCTGTAGGCAGGATTAGCAGCCCTGCTCCAGCTGCTGTCGATTTTTTTAGGAAGTTTCTTCTGTTTATCGAATGGGGGTTCATTTTGGGATATTCCTTTCTAATAAGTTTTTAAATTTAAAAAGCATCGACTTCGCGATAGGCCTCGACCAAACGCTTTTCACCAGCCTTTCCGGGTCGGCTGATTCCATGCTCCATACCTACGATTCCTTTGTATCCTTTGGAATGGAGATGTTTGAAAATATTTTTGTAATTGATCTCACCAGTAGTCGGTTCCTTGCGACCCGGATTGTCGCCCACCTGGAAGTAGGCGATTTCGTCCCACGCACGATCAATGTTAGGGATCAAATTCCCTTCTGAGATCTGCTGGTGATAGAGGTCGTTCAAAATTTTACATGACGGGCTACCGACAGCCTTGCAAACCGTGTAGGCCTGAGGGATGTATTTCAAAAACAGCCCTGGATGATTCATGTGGTTGAGCGGTTCCAACACCATGATGATTCCGTGTGGCTCGAAGATAGAGGCACAAAATTTCAGATTATCCACCACATTTTGAAACTGGTAACCTTCCTCCAGGCTTGGATCGATCGCTCCCGGAACCACCGTGGTCCACTTTGCATTCACTCGCTTTGCAGTCTCAACCGCTTTTTCACAAGTCTCCTTGAGAAGCTTTCGAACCGCTTTCGGATCACGCTGTCTTTTGGTTCCATCCAGACGATTACCCGCGAAAACCGGATCGTTGAAACTGAACCCCGTAACAAACACTCCCATGGTCATGCCCAGTCGCTCCAGTTCTTTTCCAATGCGAGTTTGCTCTTCCTCTGTCCGCTTCATCATACCATTGTCTTCGATTGCCTCGAAGCCCTGATCCTTCATGAAACGCAGCACCTCTACCGGATCCTGACCTACGCTATTTTTAAAATGTCTGAAACTAGGTGCATATTTCAGCTTGAAGGAGCTCGATTTAGAGCTGGACGACTCCGAGCTAGCGGCGGCCCTTATGCCCGGAGTTAATGTTGCACCGGCAGCGACGCCGGCAAGAGCAGATTTGGCGAATGTTCGTCGATTCATAAGTAACAGGGTAACTCGTTTTATTTTAAAAGAAGAAATTGTCCGGAAGTGGGTAACAGATTGACTTCATAAGTGGCTTCGACAGTCCCGAGAGCCTTCATTTCCCAAATATCGAACAGAATATGTTCCTTTTGCAAACCGATCGCAGCAAAATCGAGTTTAGCAGTTCGTGATTCGGATGCGTTTCGGTTAAACAAAAGCACCGCTCGATCTCCGTTTTTTAAATTTTTCAGCCAGATTTCGATCCCATTTTCCTGATGAACTCGGCGGCCTTGCTCGGTCGGATCCTGGTTGATCTCAATCGCCACTCGATTCGTGAGGATCGCAAGTTCTTCTGCGGTCATGTTACGAGGATCATTACCCAGCATGAGGGGCGAACTCATGATGCACCAAAGCGCAAAATGGACTCGCTGCTGATCCAATGTCAACCCCTGTTCTCCAGTCACCATCATATCTGGATCGTTCCAATAACCACTGCCCGCATGGTGCGCGAATTGGTTGTTCAGATCCACAATGGTCATCACGGCTCGCTGGTGGCCAGTGTCAAATTGAGCTCCTCCCCACTGCAATGATCCAATATCACCCGTCGTCCTTCCCATCTGAGTCAGCACTGGATACCATTCGTGATATTGGTAAGCACTCGCGCTGAGCACAATCGGGTGAGGGCTTTCATCCAATAAATTCCTCCACTTGGTGTAAGAATCGATCAGGTTATCCCCCTGTCTCCATCCCTCTGTCCAAGGTTTGGCCCACTTTTTCTCCGGAATTTCATCGGCGAGTAAGAACTTGCACTTATCGAGTTTGATAAAGTCGACTCCCCAATCGATAAACTGATTCACATGGATTTCTTCGACATCCCAAGCACCGACTTCATCACCCCCGCAATCATGAGTACCCGGAACCGTGTGTAGACCAAATTTCAAGCCCTTCGAGTGTGCGTAGTCCGCAAGAGCCTTCATTCCGGAAGGAAACTTCTTCGGATGCGAGAGCAACTCACCCGTTTCTGCAAGTTTCACATCTCGCCAGCCCCCATCGACAACAAAATACTCATAACCCGCATCCCTGAGTCCACTCTCAACAATGGCATCGATCGTCTCACGCATGAGCTTCTCATGAATTGCTTCCTTCCCCCACCAATTCCAGCTGTTCCATCCCATGGGAGGTGTTTCGGCGAGTGCCTCGCCACGAGTTGCAGATACGCTTAGCGTGCAAACCCAACATACTGACAGGGTATAAAACAGTATGAACTGACTAAATTGTTTCGTTCTCAATATTTTAAATGGGGGTTAGGGAACAGACCAGTATCTTCCAAAGAAAAGAACTGAAATTCAACAAAATTGTAGAGGGTAGATTCTTTTAACCGAACCACGCGGTATTTGGTTCAATACGGTAATAGCAGCCGAAGGTCCCATGTTCTCCCAACTCGATGATACCGGGTTTGTTTTCCAATTTCTGGTCGTGACTCTCAGGGTCATCAAATCCATACCAAGGCTCAATGCACACGTAGGGAGCCCCTGGCTTTGCCCAGATACCAAGGTCGGGGGCGCCTCCGGTACTCAAAAGAATCCGTCTATCCGAAGCACGGTTGCCCAACTCCAAATGCTGGATACCTATGTTTTTGAAGATCAATGCATCCTCGTCGAAGAGATTTTCATTGAGCTGAAGAGTCCCCTCTACCCAATCCAGATCAAAGGTTTCATCGCTCAAACCTTTGCCAGTGTGTTTGTAGCACTTCGGGTGGTTTCCAAGTTCAACAAATCGTATGAAATAATTCGAAATACCCCCCGGTCCAAAATTCAGTGCAAACGCCGGGTGAGATCCGATCGAAAATAGCATCGGCTCAGGTCCTCGATTACAGATTCGATAACCCACGAAAAGTTCTTTTTCGGTAAGCTTGAAAACAGCGTTTAATTGCCAGTGGAAGGGGTATCGTTCGAAGGTGTCGTCATCTGAGTTGATCTTAAATTCAGCCACATTCTCACCATGCTGACGGACACTCCAAGGTCTCGTGCGAACGAGCCCATGTTTTTCCAGATGGTATGACTTTCCGTCGAGAATGTAAGTATTCTCCAAAAGCGAACCCACAATCGGAAACAAAATGGGAGCACTCTTGGGCCAAAAAACTGGGTCTCGTTGCCAGATCAGTTCACTCGCCTCCGTATTTTTGACCTTGAGGGAAGAGAGCTCAGCCCCCATCGGGTTGATGGCAGCTTTGAGGGATTGGTTTTCGATTTCGACCATGATCCTAACTTGAAGTAGGCAAGAAACAGGCTATTGGACTCGGGTGCAAACCACTTTTTCCACGACTTTGATAATCCCCGGATTGGATTTTGCCTTCACCAAATGGAGCCCAAGATTCTGATCTCCTTCTTGCAAAAACAGCTCTCCCAACTCCACTTCGAACTTCCCATTCGAAAGCTCAGCAAACGTCCGTGAATCTTTCGTTCCGACTTCCAGCACAAGATCATTCCCTTTCGCCTCAACAACGGCTCTGACGAGGTATTTCCCATCACTTGGCACTCGCACGCCAAACACGATCCCGTCCTCATTGCGCTCCCAATCGAAGCTGAAATGGCTACCTTGATGAACATCACCCTGCAACACCTGGGGAGCACATGTATCCAAAATGGTTTCCGCTCCTATTCTCTCTGGCAAAACAAATACTGGCATTTCATAAGACTCTTCAAGCTCACGAACTTCCTCCCACCATGTTTGTAGCTCTGCTCTCATCGAAGAAGCTTTATCCGGATGGGCATCCAACAAATTGTGACGCTCGGACGGGTCTGCCTTCAGATCAAACAACTCCTCATTTCCGTAGGATCTGACATATTTCCAATTACCCGACCGGATGGCCAGATTTTGAGTCCCAAACTCTAACTGAGACTTGTCCTCTAAAAAATCATACAGGCGTTCTTTTCCCTTCCATTCAACCTGGTGGTTGGCGTAAAACCGTGACGGAGTTTCAATCGCCTCACCATTTTCCAGATGATTAACGATGCTGACACCATCGAACTCCTTTGAGTCAAACCCTACTCCAGCGAGCTCAAGAATAGTGGGAACCATATCGGTGATATCCACTTCCTGCTTTGAAACCATCGGGCTGAAGTGGTTATTCCAATAAATAAAACAAGGGGCTCTTGTTCCGTTTTCGTAAGGATTTCCCTTCACACCACGAAGATTCGCAGGATTTCGAAAGTTCATCTCTTCGTCAGTCAAATGAGGTAAGTTTACGGGATTTCCGATGGGTCCGTTGTCTCCCATGAACAAGACAATTGTGTTCTCGAACAGGCTCGTTTTTTTCAAATTCTCAAAAAACTGACGCAGGCTTTCATCCAGATGCTCCGTCATCGCACAAAGGGTCGCAAAGCTTTCGCTCAATCCCTTTTCCCGATACTTTTCGATAAGATCCTCCGGAGCGTAATACGGTTCGTGAATGTAAGGATGTGCGAGATAAAAAAAGAAGGGACGATTATTCTCCGCGCTGATCCATTCCAGTGCAATTTCGTGTAATGAATCTACCGTCCAGCCTACCCGATGTTCTTCGACTCCGTTGTGATCTAGTACCGGATCGGCGTGTTCATAAAGCCGATCCGTAATCACCCAGGACTCATCAAATCCCCTGTTGTAAGCCAAATAAGGCGCCGTCTTTCCCAGGTGCCATTTGCCCGCCATCGCCGTTCGATATCCCGCTTCACTGAGTCGTTCAGCGATGGTGACTTGACCAAGATCCATGTAATCCCGACCACCATGCACTCCCCATACACCAGCTTTCAGGTGATGTCTCCCAGTCATGAGAGATGCCCTGGTCGGAGCACAAAGTGGTGCCGCGTGGAAATGAGTCAATTCCACTGATTCGCCCATCATGGCATCCAGGAAGGGAGTCTCTACATACGGATTCCCGTGGAGAGATAGATCTCCAAACCCCTGATCGTCCGTAAGGATGAGCAGGATATTCGGCTTGCTGGACGGATCCGCCGCTAAGGCAAATGTCGGTAACAATAACAGGAATAAAAGTGTAACAATGCGGGGCATTTGGGGTCTCCCCTTTTTACTCAGACAGAGTTGTTTTTAAGGTAATCCAGAAGCAAATCGACTTGAGTGAATGCTAAAGCTGTGTAGGTATCCGCCGCTCCATAGTAGATTGTGATCTTCCCTGTAGCTGCATCGTAAAGATTTGCACACGGAAATACCACGTTGGGCACGAAGCCGACCGTCTCATACTCCTTCTCCGGAGTGAGCACATAATCACGACTTCGATAGAGCACTTTCCAAGGCTCATCAAGATCAAGGAGGACCAATCCCATGCTGTAGACAAACCCATTACACGTGTTCGACACACCGTGATAAAAAAGAAGCCAACCTTCCCGAGTTTCAATTGGGACCGGACCAGATCCTATTTTCTGGCCTTCCCACCATCCTTGCCCGCCTGAACTCATTACGTGGCGATGCTTACCCCAGTAAGTCAAATCCTTGCTATGACTTAGAAAGATGTCTCCAAAAGGGGTATGGCCACTATCGCTGGGCCGGCTAAGCAGCAAATATTCACCGTTTACTTTACGCGGAAACAACACCCCATTCCTGTTGAAAGGCATGAGTGGATTCTCACATTTTACGAAGGTCTCAAAATCTTTGGTGTAGCCCATACCGATAGACGCTCCATGCAGGTCATCGCACCATGTGATGTAGAAGACATCCTCGATCTTCACCAATCTTGGATCGTACGCGTAGGAGTTTCCAACACTTTCACCAGACTCGCTTACCCACTGGATACGCTGGTGCTCAATATCCCAGCAGATTCCGTCTGCGCTTCTCGCCAAATGCAGGTGAGGACGTCCGTTCTTGTAATCCACTCTCAAAACTCCAACAAAAGCACCGTCATGAGCAATCGCTGCACTGTTGAATACTCTGGCACCACACGAAATCGGATTCCACCCCACGATCGGGTTGCCGTCAAAACGCCAGACCGGATCGTTGCAATCAGCAGGACGCTCCGCCCAAGGGATGTTCGGAACATTGTCACCAATAATCAATGGTTCACTCATAATTTAAAAAGTTTCTGGGTAACTTCGCTTAAGATAAAAGGATATCATGGAAACCCTCACTTTTTAATGAGATATTCCGTCTATGCTTTAAGATTTATCTTCGACAGTTCCCTGAACTTTGATGCGATATTGATTAGGTGTGAGGCTCGTGGATTTTTTAAAGACCACGCACATGTATTCCGGATGCTCAAAACCGGTTAATTCTGCGATATTCGCCAACGTATAATCCGTTTCACGCAACAGTCCTTTGATTCGGTTAATCTGCACATTGCGGATTTCCGCCTGAGGCGATTTTCCCAGGAATTTCCTAAATCTTCGCTCAAGCAAACTTCGAGAGACATGGATCTCTTCCACAATTTCGTCCACCGACACCCCTTTGCATGCCCGCTCTTTAATAATCATTAGGGCTTGGGTTACATGGGGGTCATCGATTTTGAGGAAATCAGTCGAACGTCGGGTCACCACATCAAGAGGGTCAATATATTCTACCTTTTGCTCAGGTTGAATACCGTGGATCATGTCGGTAATGACCTTCGCCGCCTTTTGGCCGTAGTACTCCGCATTTACCGGAATGCTACTAAGTTGCGGCAACGAAAGCTCACAGCGCACAATATCGTTATTCGCCCCGAGCACTGCCACTTCATCAGGTATCTGGATGTCCCGATTCCGGCAGGCATGAATCACCTGCAAGGCCCGCATGTCGTTGCAGGCCATGATCCCGATCGGTTTGGGCAGATTTTCCAACCACTCTCCGATCAGTTCTTCTTCCCCCTCGTCCCAATGGGGATTGCTGACCTTGGGGTATGCGTTTTCAAAATACTCGCAGGTGTGATTGGTAAGTTTAAGGGCTTCAATAAAACCATCCCGACGTTCGATCGCCCAATCCTCATTAGAAAAGCTGCAAAACCCAAAATAACGGAGACCACGTTCCATAAGATGCTCTGCTCCAATATTACCGATCGCAGAATTGTCCGGTCGGATTTTTGGGATGCCCTCGTATACTTTCGGATCATCACTCAAGTCGACACAGGGTATCCCCAGTCTCAAACATTCTGTATAGAGCTCACCTGCAGAATGTTTGCAAATAATTCCGTCCCACTTCGACTTGCTGAGCAACCAGTCAGGGTCGTTTTGAGCAACCGCCTGATCATCCACAAAAGCGTGCCATTTTTCATGAAACCGGTTGAACGTGGAAATTCCGTTAAGGATTTTCGCGTTCTCTTCCAATCTTGTTTTGAAAACCAACGCAATGCGTAAATGCCGACTCATTAATATGCCACAGGGGGAATAAGGGTTCTTTAAAAGCATCTCAGAATTCAAACCAAAGTCAAACCCCGTCGCCGCATA
>JAKSBQ010000188.1 GCA_022361075.1 Opitutales bacterium
GGTTTCGTGTAGCTTGGAGCAGGTGCACCTGGTAAAAACTTCTCAACTTCCGCTTCTTGAAGCACTTCCGCTGTGTTTACGATGGTGACACTGATTGCTTGAGTAGGGCAGGCCTGAGCACAAGCGGGAGCTTCACCTTCCGTCAGACGCTCATGACACATGTCGCACTTGCGAACGATGCCGAGGCGATTGTTGTATTTGGGAACGTCGTATGGACACTTAAGGATGCAATAGCTGCAGCCGATGCATTGGTCATCAAGGTGAACGACGATACCCGTAACCGGATCCTTCTCGTAGGCTTCGACAGGACAACCGTTAAGGCATCCGGGATCCGCGCAGTGATGACAGGCAGAGGTGACGGTTTGATGAAAATTGGTGCCAGAACGGGAATCCTCGATGAAACCGACATCGCGCCAGGATTCTTCTTCATCAAGGCCATTCAAACTGTGGCAGGCGGCCACACAAGCTTTGCAACCAAAACAACTGTCCAGATCCACCTTAAAAGCGAATTGCTCACCGGGTTTCGGCTGGGTCAATGGCACGAGTTTGGACCATTCCACTTCGAGTTCTTCTTTTGTCTTCGAGAACTCAGCAATGGGTGTCTGAAGTTGAGGCTCCTTTTGAAGATATAAATCAATAGGAGTCCGCGTTTCGTCGGGCACTGTTAGGTTTTGCGGCAAGGCAGTGCTTTCGGTTAGGCGACTTTAGCTTTTTGCTTAGCGATCTTTTCCTTTTCGAGTTCACACTCATCGAGGAATGACAAAATCTGCTCTCGGTAGTCGTAATACTTCGGATGCTCGATCATCTCAGAGCGAACTCGTGGGCGTTGGAAGTCGACGTCGATCAACTTACCAACCTTAGCGTGAGGACCGTTCGTCATCATGCAGATGCGATCACACATGTAGATGGACTCATCTACATCGTGAGTGACGAGCATCGTGGTGATTTTCTCGCGATCGAGAATCCCCAGAATCACATCCTGTAAGTCCATGCGAGTGAGTGAATCGAGACGGCCAAAAGGTTCGTCAAGCAGTAACACCTTTGGTTTCAAAGCGATTGCGCGAGCGATACCCACCCGTTGCTGCATCCCTCCGGAAAGCTCACGAGAATACTTGTGCATGGAGTCGGCAAGACCTACCACGCTTAGTGAGTATTCGACGATCACTTTTCGTTGTGCCTTGGTTGCGTGCTTAAAAACGCGCTCCACACCAAGCATTACGTTGCCGTAGGCTGTGAGCCATGGAAGCAGGCAAGGGGACTGGAAAACCACCGAACGATCAGGTCCGGGACCCGAAATCTCACGGCTGTCTACGATGATGCCGCCGTCGCTGATTTCGTTAAGCCCTGCGAGCATGGTGAGCACAGTGGACTTCCCGCAACCAGAGTGACCGAGTAATCCAATGATTTCACCCTTCTTGATGTTGAGCTCAAACCCATCAACGACCTTGATGTCGTCGCCGTATGGATTCGGATAGGCTTTAACCAAGTTAAAGATTTCTACGTATTTATCTTCGTGCATGGTTCTACGCGGCGCTGAGATCGAGTGGGCGAATGTCTGGCATGACGAGCTCGGTGTTGGAACGGAGCTTTTTTGCCTCGGCGTTCATGGCCATCAACGACTGGGTGATGGCATTGCGGAGTTCGATGAACTCAGGATTGTGATTCAGCGTCGTGCGGTCACGCGGACGATCCAGACCGACGTTGTAACTCTCGGTGAGTGTGGCGTTTGGCCCTGGACTCAAAGGGATGATGCGATCCGCCATCAGGACCGCTTCGTCCACATCGTTGGTGATGAGGATGACGGTCTTTTTATCTTCCTCCCAGATCCGAATGATCTCGTCCTGCAGATTTGCACGAGTGAGTGCATCAAGTGCACTCAAGGGTTCGTCCAGCAACATGATGTCTGGCTTGATTGAGAGTGTTCTCGCCAGTGAAACTCTTTGACGCATCCCACCGGAAAGCTCATGTGGCTTTTTCTCGATAGCAGGTGTGAGATTCACCATCTCGATGTAATGCTCCACATGCTCCTTGAGCTCGGCCTTGGAAAGGTTTGGGAAAACTTGTTTTGAAGCGAGTTCGATGTTCCCATAAACCGTTAGCCAGGGCAGGAGGGAATAATTTTGAAACATGACTCCGCGATCAGGACCAGGCTCTGTTGCTTCACGACCCTTGCAGAAGACTGCTCCTGTGTCAGGCTTTACGAGGCCTGAGAGAAGGCCGATGAGAGTGCTCTTGCCGCTACCGGAGAAACCGATGATGGATACAAATTCGTTTTCCATGACGCGAAGATTGACGTCTGTAAGCACCTCAGTGCGGTCCGATTCTGGGCCGAAACCTACGGATACGTTTTCCAATTGTATGATGGGCTTTTCCATGAATTGGATCTCCTTAGATACTGGTTGGTGATTCATCGAAAGACACGAGACGTTGAAATACGATCATGATGCGGTCGAGCAACAGACCGATGATTCCGACCACAAATACGACGACGAACATCTGAGCGAAAGTTTGCGAGGAACCGTTGTTGAACATGTCCCAAACGAATTTTCCAAGCCCCTCAGATGATGAGAGTAGCTCTGCCGCAATGAGAACCATCCATCCGACTCCGAGTGAGATGCGCAGACCTGCGAATGTCAGCGGAAGGGATGAAGGAATCACGATCTTGATCAGGCGGCTCCAGAAACCGAGGCGAAGCACGCGTGCCACGTTGATGTGGTCTTTGTCAATGGATGCCACGCCGAGTGCGGTGTTTACCAGTGTTGGCCATAGTGAACACATCGCTACGGTGAGTGCGGATGCGATGAAAGCAGGGTTGATCTTCATCCAGCCGATGAGTGGAAGCTCGGCAAGGCCCGCGATTAACCAGTGTTTGTCAGGGTCGGGAATGAAACCGCCAACGATGATGAAGAAAATGGGTAGCCATACGATCGGTGATACAGGTTTAAAGAGTGCGATGAACGGTGTGAGTGCGGACATCATGATAGGCGAAAGTCCGCAGACGATGCCCACCGGTATCGCGATGAGTGATGCTACTAGAAATCCAGCGAATACACAGGCTACACTGCGTAACACCTGGTCTGGTAGGGTCATAGGCTTCGCGTATTCTGAGTCCGCTGCATTCACCATGAGTGACTCCGTGCGGGTGATGGACTTCGCGTGCTTGAGCAAGTCTGCACCAGAAGCTTCGTAATAGCTGCTCTCAAAACCTTCGAGTCTGGTTTCGATGTCTGAAAGCTTTTGTTGACGATTGTTCTCAAGAGTGTCGATGAGCTTAACGAGGTATTGTCTTTCCTCAGCAATTGCAGATTGCGCACGGATGGCTTCTGCGCGTTGTGGAAAGTCAGCGTTGTGAATCTCGTCGATTTGTTCCTCGTAGGAACGGAGAGATTCCCGCTCAGTCTCAATTTGCGCGAGGTGAGCACGATAGTCCTCCAGAAGCTTTTCTTTTGCAGCAGTATCGTCAGCAGCGATCGCTTTTGCACGGGCTTGCAGGTCAGCCTGACGTGCCTTTTGTGCTTCGCGCATCGCATTTTTGCTACTGTCGAGTTCTGCCTTAATCGGTTCGATTTTACTCGCGAGTGATGACTGCATGGCTCCATCAGCCTCGGCGAGTTGTTCATTTACTCGAGCCACCATTGGCTCAAGTTCGGAAAGCCTGGTTTGGGCTTGTTCAAGGAGTTTGTCACGACTGTCACCCTCCAGATTGTATGCGTTCGCCTTATTTTTTTCTCTCACATGAAATGCCCAGACGCCTTTAGCAGAGTCCCAGACCACTGATGGAGTGGGGACTTCGCCAGACTTCGTCTTGTGCATCGGTGCGAATAACCCCCATAGATAAAGGAAGAGGCAAAATGCCATAATGGGAACTGCGATGAATAGTCCGATCTTACGGATTTGCTCTTCAGGTTCTTCACCATAGCACAGCAGGATTACAGGCCTCAGAAAGTTGAGACCCGCCACGTCTATGGCTTTTAGTATTTTGTATTTGATGCTCATGGGTTCCTAAAATGAGAGTTCAAAAATTGCGATTGAAGGTGACTGCCGTGTTTCTCTTCGGCTTAGTCCTTGTTGCCGATGTCGTGTGAGTTCAGGTATCCGATTGGATCCTTCGCGTCGTAAAGAATGCCATCGATGAAATCAGACGTTGGAGCTTTGTAGCCGTCGGTGTCCCAGGGGATGTCTGCTTCGTCGATATTCCCCTCAGCGAGAAGAAGCTTTGCTGCTTCCAGATAAACAGCTGGCTTGTAAACTTCCTTAGCGGTTTCGAAATACCACTCAGCAGGTTTTGCTTCTGTGATTTGGCCCCAGCGGCGCATTTGCGTGAGGAACCAGATTCCGTCACTGTACCAAGGATAGGTGCAGTAGTATTTAAAGAAGACGTTGAAGTCCGGCATTGGACGCTTGTCAGTCTTTTGGAAGTAAAAGTAACCCGTCATGGAGTTCTTGATCACGTCGTAGTCCGCTCCCACGTAGTCAGGACGGCTCAGGATACGCGCCGCTTCTTCACGATTAACGAGCACTCCGTTTTCGTCGGTAGCGTCGAGCCATTTGCCTGCTCGGATTAATGCCTTTACCACTGCAAGGTGAGTCTGCGGGTTTTCCTGGGCCCATTTGTAGGTGACTCCAAAAACCTTCTCAGGATTGTTCTTCCAAATGTCGTAGTTGCTCGTAACCGGAACTCCGATGCCCTTAGCGACCGCTTGTTGGTTCCATGGCTCACCCACGCAGTAACCCTGGATGTTGCCCGCTTCAAGAGTTGCTGGCATCATGGGTGGAGGGGTCACGGAAAGTTCAACCTCTGCATCTGTTCGGCCACCGATGTCTGTAGTCGTGTACATTCCCGGGTGTATACCTGAAGCGGCTAACCAGTAACGCAGCTCGTAGTTGTGAGTGGAAACCGGGAATACCATGCCCATTTGAAGCTTTTCACCAGCGATGAGCTTCTCCTCAACGATTGGCTTAAGTGCGTCAGCTGAAATGGGGTGCTCAGGCTGATCGACGTCGAGATCCCAGTCATTCTCCTGCATGGCCTCCCAGATCGCGTTGGAAACCGTGATGCCGTTACCATTTAAGTCCATCGTGAAGGCAGTGATGATGTGGGCTTTGGTTCCGAAACCGATGGTTGCAGCGATTGGCTGACCCGAGAGCATGTGAGCACCGTCGAGATTGCCACTGATCACGTTGTCGAGAAGTGTTTTCCAGTTTGGCTGTGCGATGACTTCGACTTGCAGACCCTCTTCGCTGAAAAAACCTTTTTCTTTTGCGATAACGATAGGTGCGCAGTCGGTGAGTTTGATGAATCCGAACTTAAGTTCTGTCTTTTCGACGTCGAGCATCTCAGCTGTAAGAGTTGCCGAGAAGAGACCGAGGGCAGTCGCCCACAATGTGATTTTAGATAGTAGTTGTTTCATAGCTCTCGTGTTGAGTAGATCTTTTATTTGTGTGTGTTTTGCTGTTCCCCCGAAGCTTCTCAGCTTCTTCAAAAAATTCTTCTGCAAAGATGTTTGCCTTGATTGTGGCGTTTTCCTGACTTTTCGTTTTGAGCATGCCAGCATCCTTGAGGTTGCTTAAAATCCAGTCGGCGTGCTTGGAGGAGGGACGATTGTCGTCAAAACGAAGAAAATCGTCCGCCATGCTGCCGTTGAAGGTGTTTCCCTTTACTTGAAATCCACTAAGCCCGCGTTCGATAACGTTGATCGGGCAGTTGATGCACCCCTTGTCGTGTAAGATCTTAGCAAGTTCGAGTCTCGCGCTTGGAGACTGGCAATATTCACATGCGTCGAGTAAAGCTGCGATAAGGCCTATGTGAGTCTCCATGCGACGCATTGCGAAAGAGTGACTGACCAACAGCACCTTTTCGACGTGGCCCGGAGCGATGTCCAGGCTGCTTGCGACGATGATGCCGGTGCCGATGTGCTCCGCCATGGTGTTCCAGGGATCCCCCGCGCAAAAGCCATCAATGTATCCACCAGCCATCGCGTCAGGCATGTGACTTGGTGGCAGCACGACGAAATGGATGTCTTTGTCTGGGTTGATTCCCTTTTTCTTCAACCAGATGCGGAGTAGAAAATAGTGAGAGGAGTGTAACGAGACTACCGCGAGGGTGGGCATGGAGAAGGTGCGGTGAGAGAAATCTGCTTTCTTTAAATTGTGGACGCAGGTTGCGATGTTATCACCCAGGCGACGTGCTAAGGTTATGGCATTGCCGTTAACGCTGGTCACGAGACTGACAATCGATTCTTTGGCATGGCGATTTCCCAAGCCAAGAGACATCGCGAATGGAATTGGCCCCAGTGCTTGTGCGGCGTCGAGATCGCCGTATTCGATCTTGTCACGAATCGTCGCCCAGCCGATTTCTGGTGTAAGATTTACATCAAGACCGTATTTTTCGAAAAAGCCTTTTTCCTGAGCTACAATGAAAGGAGCTGCGTCGTTGAGGGAAACATAGCCAACGTTGATGCGAGGGTAGAGGATTCCTCGATCTCCTTTTAGGTTATACTCTCTGTGGTCAATTATGTGCACGTAGAACATTTAGCTGTGCTTATGCCAAAAATTAGAAATGATAAAATAAAAGCTTTTCATTATTTTGATACTAACTATGAATATAATTCATGAATAGGGATTTGCTCGAAACTCGTCAGTTGTTGGCGTTCAGCACGTTGGCGGACACCGGAAGCTTCACCGAAGCAGCGAAGAGGCTCTATTTGACTCAATCTGCAGTGAGTCACTCGATTCGGTCGCTTGAGGAGCAACTTGGTTGCAAACTTTTTGATCGCGTGGGCAAAAAAGCTCAATTGACGGAAGCCGGTGAGCGCTTGCTGCGGCACACGATGAGTATTTTTAACGAAATGGACGTTGCCGTTCAGTCTATCGAGGAAGTAAAGGCCTGGGGAACAGGACGCATTAGGATCGGCGCGAGTACGACTGCCTGTCGTTATATTCTACCCAATGTATTGCGTGAGTTCCGGGAATCCTTTCCGAGGTGCAACGTCGTGATTGAGCCGGGTGACACTCCGGTGATTCTTGAGGGGCTTGCGAGTAATCAGATTGACCTTGGATTTTGCCTTAAACCGTGGAAAGAGATCGATTTTGAGACGAAGCTCATGTTTGAAGACCATATGCAGCTTGTGGTCGCACCAAGTCATCCTCTGGCCGAGTGTCGAACGTTGAGTGCGGAGTATTCAAACTTCCCATTTATTGTTTATAACAAGAATAGCTACACCTTCGACATGGTGAACAGCTACTTTCAGAAGGAAAAGATCGAGATCGGACAGACGATCGAGCTGAGTAGTGTGGATGCGATAAAAGAGCTGGTGAAGATTGGTCTCGGAATTGGAGTTCTAGCGGAGTGGAACATTAAAGATGAATTACGGGATGGCTCGATGGTGACCTTACCTATGGGCAACAATGTGATCACGCGGGAGTGGGTGATCTGTAAACAACGCACCCACGTGAGTAATCTGATGGAAAATACCTTTGAAAGCCTTTGTCGCAGTGTGAGTAGTGCGCTGGTGGCGTAAGGACTTTAAGGTAGGGCTGATTGTCCCCAATCAGCCGCATCGGAATAAGCCACTATACGCGGCTGTGCGTCCCTGTACAAACCGGAGACATAGGTAACAGTAACACATCTAGACATCTAGGGTATGTCCACAATAACAAGAGTTCATGGCCCTTGCTTTCCACAGGAGCTGCAACGTATCAGAGTTGGGGCGACTCGATCGCCTACCAGAATTATCCCAGGGCAGATCGGGTGACCGTTACCGGAATAATGAAAAAGGCCAGCTATGTCACATTGCATGTGGGCAAGTGGTATGTAGGTGGAAAATCACAGAACGCTACTTCCTGCGAAAGAGGTTTCGATCGTGGATGGACGACAGATGGCGCAGTCGATTTCTGGAACATCGGAAGGGTATACGAGGATGGCGAAACCCGCGAAATTCATGATAGTGAACGAGAATACGCTATCGATGTTCCAGGCTTGCCGTAGTGATTCGTCATCAAAGTCAACACAAAGGAAGAAACTCCGACCTAGATGGGCTTGAGTTTCCTTTCAACAAAACAACAATACGGAAAGTAACATGATTGGTCACGGTCATGATTGTCATGTTTACACTGATACCTTCACTGCCGGTTATGGTGCAGATTGAATGAACCAATCATAACAAAAAGAAATTACATGAGTCCACACCGATATTTTTCTAGAACTGTAATCCTTGGAGTAAGCGCTTTTGCGTTACTACCCTTGATTCTGTTTGCAGAATCGACCTCTCCAAAACACCCGAACGTATTATTTCTTATTGTAGATGATATGAATGATTACGGTTTTTACAAAACATACCCCGTTGTAAAAACACCTTATCTCGATTCATTTCTGAAGTCGGCGCTGACTTTTAGAAAAGCCTATTGTGCTTCGCCAGTCTGTCAGCCATCGAGGACAGCCGTATTTAGCGGTCTTTATCCGCACACAACAGGAAGTTACAAGAATGGCGCCAGGCCGTGGAAAAATTCGTCCCTTTTAACGAAAACCGAATCCATACCGGAGTTGTTTAAGCGAAATGGATACATCACCTTTGGTCGAGGTAAACTTTTTGGTGACAACGTTCCTAGTGAAAGATATGAAACCATGTGGGATAACCGCCCTATCAAGGGCGGCTATGGTCCATTTCTGGAAGAAAAAGACCAACTAACAGATAAATGGTTTGTCTTTAGGGCCTGGAAAGGTCCGGATACCGACTTTCCGGATGTAAAAAACAGTAACGCAGCTATCGAATTCCTCAAACAAGATCACAACAAGCCTTTCTTTTTGGCACTGGGATTGTATCGACCTCACGTTCCATATACCGCACCGAAGCGTTTTTTCGATCTTTACGAAGGTGTGGACTTCCCAATGCCTCCAGGTTATCGTGATAACGATTTGGAAGATGTCCCGCCGCTTGGACGGGAATTAGCAGCACAGTGGGGTGAACGACTTAAATACGTTGGTAAGCACAATTTGCCCAGATGGCAGAAATTTATTCAAGCCTACTTCGCCAACACGACTTTCGCTGACTGGAGTATTGGCCGGGTAATTGAAGCTCTGGATAGAAGCAAATACGCAGACAACACCATAGTGGTTTTTTGGTCGGACCATGGTTACTACTGCGGAGAGAAAGATCACTGGGAAAAGGGAACCTTATGGGAAAGATCCGCACTTTCTCCCCTGGCCATGAGGGTTCCGGGCATGGTTCATGCAGGAGAAACCTCCCATCAGCAAGTCAGTCTTGTCGATCTTTACCCAACCCTAGTGGATCTCTGTAAACTACAAGAACCAAATCACAGACTAGAGGGAGAGAGTTTACGCTCCTTTATTGAAAATCCGGAACGAAAACAGAAACGACTCATTCTTACTTCATATGGAGAAGAATACGCTTCGGTGCGCAGTGAGCGGTACCGCTACATTCGTTACCCAGACGGCACGGAAGAACTATACGACCACGAAATCGATCCTCATGAATTTGAAAATCTATCTGGTAAACCCGAGTGCGTGAAGATCAAAGAAAGTTTGGCTCAAGGGATTCCCCAAAAGTGGACTAAAAGCCTTGGAGGCCATAACTATTAGAATCTATCTAATACTAAATCCTCTATTAAAAACTGAATAAAATCACACGCTTCGCTTGAGGACACTGGGCCAGGGGAGTTATAGAAACAATTCATAAAGAAAAAATAGGAGATTTTACTCTGAGGCCTTTGTGTGCTCTGTGGTAAATTCTATTCAGTGGATTAAACACTAATTTGTATCAAAATATCCATGAACCGTATGGTGTAACCTAAAACGCTAGGCGCCTCCATTTTAAAAATCCTGCCTCTATACACGGCCAAGCAGTGTATGACGCAAACGCCCGTTTGTGTCGTTACCCTTTGCCGCTCATCTATACTTCCACTATGCAGCGAACTTTAAAAAGGGGTCTAATAGAGGCGGAAGATACCAATCTATCGGCAAGCGCACCGGCATTAAAATCCAAATTCTCTTACGACGTCATGCTCGGGACGAAGGCTACCATCTCTATTAATAAACTCCAGATTGAGCATATTCCCAACAGGCAACCCTTCTGAGTCATCATGGCAATCAATACGGTAGCTCCAATGCAGCATAACCGGAATAAACCCAAGCTTGCGTTTTTCAAATTGACCCAAAACGTAACGCATGTTTTCTGCCCGTTCTTTATTTGTATCCCGGCCCCAAGCAGTCTCGCTCACGATTAATGGTTTGCTTTTCTGCTGAGCAAAACTAACCCAATTATCCAATCGCGTTTCAAAACGTTTCTCCGTCATGCGGGGTTGTTTATAGGAATGCACGGACAAAACATCGGAAATGGGTTCCACAAGCTCGAGTCCGTTCGGAGCATTTCCCCAAATGCCAACCGTAGTAGGCGCTTTGGCGCCAGCTTGCTTAATCGTTTTATAGATTCGTTGCATCCAGTTTAGCTCAGCTTTAAGGATGTCGGGGTACTTTTTAGCCAGATGCATGGGCTCATTGGCAATATCCCACATAAAAATACGCGGGTCGTCCTTAAA
>JAKSBQ010000373.1 GCA_022361075.1 Opitutales bacterium
AGTTATTCTTCATCTTCTTCCGCAACCATTTTTGTTATCTGGCGATCAATAGCCCTGAGTTTCTTACGGAATTCAGGCAAATCTTTCAGAAGGGCATAGCTCCGCCTTGCCTGACTCATTGGTATTGCCGGTGAGCCGACAACGGCCTGGTTACCTTCCAGATCATGAGTAACACCGGCCTGAGCGCCAATCTGAACATTGTTACCGATTTTTATATGACCTACAACACCAACCTGGCCGCCAAATACGCAATAATTCCCAACCTCAACACTACCGGCAATTCCAACCTGGGCTACCAGAAGACAATGTTCGCCGACCCTGGTATTATGTCCGATTGCTATCAGGTTACTTGTTTTGGTTCCTTTGCCAATTACCGTATCACCTAAAGTTCCACGGTCAATAGTACAGTTAGCGCCAAGCTCAACATCATCTTCTATCACCACGCCACCAATTTGTGGTATCTTATGGTGTACTCCGTCATGGGTGGCATAACCAAAACCATCCTGCCCAACAACAGTGCCAGCGTGAATTGTTACTCGGTCACCGATTACACATCCGTCATATATGGTAACATTCGGATAAATAATGCAGTCTTTCCCTATTTTGCTTCCGGGGCCAATCGTACAGCTCGGATAAATATTGGTCCCGTCCCCAATCTCAACCCCATCAGCTACATGTACAAAATCATGTATGTCGACATTTTCCCCGATTTTAGCTGTTTCTGCTACGCTGGCTTTTTTGCTTATTCCTGTGTGTTTATGTTCCCTGTGTCCATGCAGCAAAACCACCATCTGCATAAATGCATAGTAGGGGTCCTTACAGCGAATCACATTATGCCTGACCCTGTCAACTTCCATATCAACTACAACTACACCGGCCTTGGTAGTTTCAAGCTCTTTTTCGTATTTGGAATTTGCCAGAAAGCTTACGTCGCTTTCACATGCTTCCGAAAGAGTTGCAGCTCCGGAAATTTCTATATTTCCATCGCCTTCTATTGTTCCGCCGACATGTTCTGCCAGCTCTTGAATTGTCTTATGATTATATGTCATGGTTAACTTTCGCAGTTTTCAAGTTGCAATAATCGCCTAAAAGGGCCTTCCTGTTGCA
>JAKSBQ010000368.1 GCA_022361075.1 Opitutales bacterium
ATAGACGAGCTGGAGCACGCGAGTGCGATTGTTTTGCCTGGATCAAAAAACACGATTGCAGACTTACAGTGGCTCCGTGATTCAGGTATTGACAATATGGTCATCCGTAAAGCTAGGGAAGGGATTCCCGTGGTTGGGATTTGCGGCGGCTATCAGATGCTTGGTGAAAGATTGCTGGACCCAGGCGGTGAAGCTGGGCGTTCCGGTGAGGTGGAAGGTCTTAATTTACTCCCGATTGTAACTGAGTTTTCTAAGGAAAAACGACTGACTCAGGTTCAGGCCATCTGGGGTGCTGAAAACTGGAATTGCTACGAGATCCACATGGGAGATTCCCGAGCGATATGCGCTTTGAATGCCTTGCTGAAAGTGAAAGATGGTGATGGAGCGAGGGAAGAGGGAAGTCAGGACGGAAACGTGTGGGGAACTTACCTTCACGGCCTTTTTGAGAACTCTTGCACGCGTTTGGCTCTTTGCGAAGCTGCTGGGATATCTGGTTATGAGGTCGGTGTGCAGGATTGGTGGGAGCACAAGCAGCAGACCTATTCGCAGATGGCGGATCTCCTTGAGGAGCATTTGGACCTGGAAGGTGTTTACCGTTATGTGGGCATGTAATTTCTTAAAGAGGGTTGATGATGAGAAAGATAGAAAAATATCGATACCATTCGGTTTCCGATCATTTGGAGTTGCTAGTAAAATCCTATGAGGAACTGACAGGGAGGATCCTAATTAAGTATGATCAGCTCGATACCTTACCAAAGTTGTTTGATCAAGCAGAGTTTGCACTGGTTTCCCATGGGACTGAGGAAGATCCTGTTTTCAATTACGGAAATCGGTGCGCATTGGAGCTTTTTGAGATGTCATTTGAGGAGCTTACTAATCTTCCTTCTCGAAAATCTGCTGAACTACCCAACAGGGAGGAAAGAGCAAGGCTATTGGCGGAGGTGACCGCGAAAGGCTACATTGAGAATTATTCGGGAGTCAGAATATCAGCGACTGGAAAAAGGTTTCAGATTGAAGAGGCAACTGTGTGGAATCTAATCAACGCCAAGGGTGACTATTGCGGCCAGGCTGCGGTATTTTCGAAATGGGTTATGATTTGAGTTGGCTAATTAGAAGCGCTTAATCGTCGGTGTGTTTTTTAGAAGAACAAATTAGTTGTTGCGCAAAAGGCCTATTCCCGAGTATTCAGTGCTCTTTAGCACCTGTCGATTCATCATGTTTTTTCAGAAAAATCTTAAACGGGCAATTGCGAGAGAGGTCAGCCAAATATGTCCCTATTTTGACAAGATTACGCTACCGATTGGTCAGGATTCCGGTAAGCAGAAGTTGTATGAATTCCTTAGTAGAAAGTTTAAGATTCTCGCGTCAACGGGTTCGATAGATCAAAGTAGCGAAGGCACCCACCTTCATATCCTTGATGGTGATTTTAATGTCGATTCGGACATTCAAATCAAACTCGATGCACTCTATAAAAACGCAAATCGTTCTTTCAGAGTTGCGGCGGTTCTCTACAATCCTTACCTCCAATGGCTCTATCGAATCACTAACGCTCTCGGCCTCACGAAAGCGAATGATACGCAAAATTTCGTGACGCAGACAGTTTTGGAAAACTTCTGCAAAATCTCAGGTTTTGAGGTCGTGCGGATCTCACGTTTTTATTTCTTTCCCTTTCATCTCTTAGGAATAGGCACTTTTATCAACCGATTGTTAAGGATCACTCCGATCGTTAATCGATTAGCAATTGCTTCGATCGCTTACCTAAGACCAGTGAAACCCGAGTCTGAAGAAAAGAGTATCAGCATCATAGTTGCGGCACGGAATGAAGAGGGAAATATCGAGAACATTTTGAGATCGATTCCTTCTTTTACAAAAGACATCGAGGTCATATTTGTTGAGGGAAATTCTACCGATCACACATGGGCGAAGATTAATGAATGCATCCAAATGCCTGAGTTTGCTGAGCGTTTTTCAATGATGGCGTTTCAGCAACCCGGAAAAGGAAAAGCGGATGCTGTCAGGGTAGGGTTCCACCACGCAACGAAGGACATCGTTACGATTCTAGATGCAGACCTGACGATGCCTGCTGAGGATCTACCTCGATATTATGAAGCTTACCAAAGTGGGTTGGCCGATTTTGTTAACGGAAGTAGGTTGGTGTACCCGATGGAAAAAGACGCGATGCGTTTCATCAATCATGTGGGAAACATTTTTTTCGCGAAATTGTTAAGTGTGATTTTGGATATCCAGATTAGTGATTCGTTATGCGGAACGAAGATGTTTTCGAGGGAGGACTATTACCGAATCAGGCAGTGGAATACAGATTTTGGAGATTTTGATCCATTTGGGGATTATGAAATGATATTTCCCGCTTCGGTATTAAAACTCGGAATCGTCGACATCCCAATCACCTACAGGGCCAGAACTTATGGGGATACCAACATCAGTCGTTTTAGGGATAGCATTAAGCTATTCAAAATGTGCTTAATTGGCTTCCTTCGAATCAAATTCTAGGTGTTACATTTCTTCCTTTAAGATTTTGTAGATGTAGACCGTATTACTTCCGGCATACGTCAACTCTTTTAGCAGGGCAGTGGGCAAAATTCCAGGTGCCTTTTCTTTGATTTTTTCGATAGGGGTTATGGTGAGAAGGTAATGGCTTTCATTGATTTTTGTGGTGTCCAGTGCTCCCCAGTTTTCATACAAACCGAACGCTCGGTAAGTGTTTCTCTCTAACAGCTCAGCGTCCAAATAAAACTGCCAAAAATAGTCATAGGTGTGGAGTATGATTGAAAAAGTGCTTTTCTCATCTAGTTCTCTGATGTAATCAAAGCCCTTTTTTAAGGGGAAACTTTGTTCTCGAGTGTCTTGAGTATTGGAAAACACTTTAGGCTTTTTCACGCCTTCTGTGGTGAGGGGATAGAAAAACAGGTTTCCGGTAATCAGCGCTACTACGGTAAGATAGGAGAGGTATTTACCCAGGCGATAGAATTCAATTTTTTCGATCTGTTTGACTCCTTCATAGGTTAGAAAGAGCAGAGTAGGGATTAGATATAGATTGAATCTCGAGTAACCGACATTTGCTGCGAAATCCAGAAAGAAAAATGCGATGCTTGAAGAGCCAATTATCAATACTGATATGAGGTGGAGAAATCTCTTCTGTGCTAGCATAGAAACAATTCCAATTAAAGAACCTAGCACGAGGACTCCAAACTGTTCCCAAAACGTCTTGATAAGGAACTGATACAAATACCAATTGCTAAAATTTTCCCAATTCGGTGAATAACCTCTGGGGTCACCAGATAGTTTTCGGAGCAAGACGTAATAGGCGAGTGGTATGACGATCACGAAAGCAAATACCACATTATCCTTGGTGAAGAGGGATTTGACGCTTCGAGTGCTACAAAAAATTAGAAGGGCTCTTGCAAGAAGAATTGCCGGAATCACAGGAAGAAGTGTCTCTTTTATAAACCCCATGGTCGCTAAGGCATACCAGAAACTGTTCGTCTTAAGATTTACGACTGAGCACTTACCAAGTTTGTCTATATTGAAAATGATGACAGTCAAAAGGAAAACCACTGGCAGCTCATGGTACACCATACCGGAATAAACCACTAGGGATGGTACAGTTGCGGCTGAGATTGCAAGTAGGAGTGCAAGCCATTGCGACTTAAACTTTGATTTTATCAACAAATAACAGGGAATCAGTAAGAAGCTAAAATATGGAAACAGACGATACGTCCATTCGAAGTTTTCTTTGGTTCCAAAACCAATAATCGTGACCGGGAGCCCGACTATAACCTTAAATAGGGAGGGATACCTCTTAAGATAAGAAAGCAGATGTCCATCTTGGCTCAATTGAAATCCGGCATAGGTGATGAGGCTTAAAAAAACGAGTATTCCGATCGTTCCAAATCTGATTACTCTAAATATGTTGAGGAGAGTTACCAAAGCGGTGGTCATGAGAATGAAAAGCGCAAAGGGAGTTTCTCTGAGTACATCTAGATAGTGGGCAATCGTTTGGAAATGATAACTTTCGTCTCCTCGTATCGCTATAGGAAGGAATAGTCGGCGAAAAGTGATTAAAAATGAAAAAGAAATGAGGATGACGAGCGAGACCGTTTGGCTTTTAGAAATAGGGCGAATGTAAACTTTGGAAGTGATTTTGCCTGCAGCCAGGAAACTCCAAATGACAATGATCAAAAATGAGACTAAGAAGAAAACAAGGTAGTAGCTTTCATACCGCAATAGTGCATGATAGGGGAGAAAAAGGTAGGCAACCGCGCAGACCGTTGCGATGGGTATAAAACTCGTGCTTTGCAAGAAGTGATCGAGTTTGCGTTTGAGCGAAAGAAGTTGGCGGGCAACATTTTTTAGTTTCTCGATTTTTGAGAACCACCAAAAAAGAAGAGAAATGCCTAGGGATGAAACAAAAGCAGTAATCGCAGAAATGAGATTGAGGGTTATTTGGCCGATTTGATTTGGGAGAATAGGCTCTTCGGGATAAAATGTGAGGTATGGGTCTCCTGCTATTTTCTCAGTAGCGATCGTCGCGAATTTGTTGCCTGAAGAATGTGAGAAATCGATCTCTCTATTTGGATTGGCTTCAGTTAATTCAAAGGTCTGGAGTCTGAATCCAAATCCATTTTTGAGATTTAGCGGAAAGAGTTTTATGTCAGCATCGTTAATCTGTGGGTCTAATCGAAAAGAGTAGATTTTTCTTTGAGGTATTTGGATGAAGATGGTTTGGATATTTGAGTGTGCACTCACGTTCTCCCGGATCACTTCATTTTCATTAAATCCTTTTCCTGAGTTCAAATAGAATTCGAAAAAGCCGCCTTGATTCGTAACAAAATTGATTTCAAATTTCCGTTCGCCGAGGTGAGTGAACTGCTTTTTTAAAGGAAACCACAGAGCGAAGGATGTAAGAAGGACAATTGAAATTCGCGTTACCGATTGAAGCATGCTATCGAGTATCGGTTTTTCATTTAATGTTCAAGGATCTACTGAATTGAGGAGATTTTTATGAGTTCCCCAATTTTTCTAGTTAGGCTTGAGAGTAATTTGCCGTTCATCAACCAGGGCAAGATGTGAAGGGTCGTTTTACAAACTGTTCGTGAGGTTTGCCAAAAACTACAGTTTTCATCTCTTACTATTTTAACTCGTTAGCCGAAAGGTGAGAAAAGAAGCACCAATTTCAATGGTTGATCCAGCCTTAACACATCGAAAGAAATGGAGAAATTCATTGGTGGTCCGCATCCCTTTGATTTTTTTGGGTCTCTTGCTTCTGCTTATTTCTTCTTTCTTCGTTTTGATGGAATTTTGGGTGAAGGACTATCTGGAAGATCAGACCTATCAATCTATCGAAAAGTCAGGAGATGCGATTGTCTCAAAAGTAAAAGGGCAAATCCACGCGACTGAGGCGCTGGCAATCTCACTTGCCCGACTCGGAGAAACCATATTTGAGGACAGCGATTACAGTCGTAAGCAGCTCTCTTCTCTCATCGATCACAATGAGTCGGTTGACATCATCGCTGGGGGAGGGATATGGCCAGAACCGTGGTTATTTGACCCAGCGCTGGAGCGTAGGAGTTTTTTTTGGGGGAGAAATAGCAAAGGGCTTCTCGAATACTACGATGATTACAACGATCCCGAAGGCAACGGATACCACAATGAAGAGTGGTATGTTCCAGCCAAGTATTTGAAAAACAGGAAAGTATTTTGGTCAAAATCTTACATGGATCCCTATTCAATGGAGCCGATGGTCACATGTACTGCTCCGATGTATCGAGATGGGCTTTTTTACGGTGTGGCGACGATCGATATCAAGCTATCAGGGATGAATCAGCTGCTGGAGCGAATTACGCAGGCGCAACCCGGGTATGCTTTTGCAGTGGATAGGAATGGAAAGTTTCTGAGTTTTCCGAAAGAGTATCAGAAGCATCCTCTCATCCGCGAAAAAGAGTATATAAAAGCATCTGATCTCGCCGAAATGGACCCTGAGTTCCTCAGCATTTCAGAATCGATCAAAGACGTTAGCAGGAGAAGCGACTTGTCTCTCTGGACTGACGAGATGCTTGAAGAGGCTAAATCGATCGCCTCGGAGAGTTATCAGATCGCGGAGGACGAAGCAAAAACGATCAGTTTCATGTTACATGACCCTGTGACCCACGGGGAGAGTTCGGTGAGGCAGTTTGTATCCGAAGCTGACATCTTGGTTGACGGTCGGTCGATTGTATCCATTTACCTCGTTCCGGAAACCTTCTGGAAAATCGTTTTGGTAAGTGAATACAGACACTTTCATCAGCGATTTAGGGAGTTTTATCAGTCTTTGCTTTTCTGGATTGTGGTCATTTTTGTCATAGCTACTGCGCTTGCCTTGGCGGTTATTTACAGGAGTTATATCTCGCCCCTGGCAAAAGTGCAAACCGAGCTTGAAGCGGCGGTAGAAAACAAGGAACACAAGGCGGTTTATTTTAGCACGCCCAGGCAGGATGAATTAGGTACTTTGGTTCATTGGCTCAATTTAAGATCGAACCTGCTTAATCAAACATTGGAGAAGCTCTCAGTTGCAAATGAAGAAGCTCAGAAAGCGAACCAGGCGAAGAGTGAGTTTCTCGCAACGATGACTCACGAGATCAGGACTCCTCTCAACGGTATCACTGGTTTTGCGAAGTTGATGGAAGAAACCCACCTTTCGAAGGAGCAAAAAGAGTATACTGAAGCAATTATCTCAAATAGTGACTCTCTATTATTCATCGTCGAAGATATTTTAGATCTCTCTAAAATTGAGTCCAATAAGTTGGAACTGGAAATGCACCCATTTGATCTTAGAGAGTGTGTGGAAGATGTTTGTGGAATTATCGAACCTCAGGCCAAGATCAAGGGATTGGAATACCAAGTCATTGTTGATGAAATGGTTCCGGTAATGGTGAATGGTGATTCAAGCAGGATCAGGCAGATTTTAATGAATCTATGCTCCAACGCTGTCAAATTTACCTTGGAAGGTTGTGTTTCTTTGAAGGTTTCTTTAGCGGAAGAAAAGGCCAGTGATTCGAGTTATCACTTACTGAAATTTGAAGTGAAAGATACTGGGATCGGTATTTCTCAAGAAAATGCGAAGAAGCTTTTTAGCCCATTTACCCAGGCTGACACCTCGACCTATCGAAAATTTGGGGGAAGCGGTCTCGGATTGGTCATCTGCAAACGCTTAGTCGAGGGTATGAACGGTGAGATCACTCTGAACTCTGAAATTGGCGTAGGCTCTTCGTTTACCTTTACCATCGAGGTAAAAAAGATCGTGAACAGAACCACTCTCGATCGCGGCAAGAAAAAGGAAAAGGTGGGGCAGTTCAGCGAGTGGGGTAAGCTTTATCCAACGCGCATATTGGTTGCAGAAGATAACCTGATTAACCAGAAGCTAATCGGTAAAATCCTCCAGAAAATGGGCTACGATCCTCATTTTGTAGTGAATGGAGTGGAGGTCTTAAACCGTCTTGAGGTTCAGCATTATGATTTGATTCTCATGGACAATTTGATGCCAGAAATGGATGGTATTGAAGCCACGAAACAAATCCGATCAGGCAAGATTAACAAAGACCAAAAAAATATCGATATTGTCGCGGTCACGGCAAATGCGTTTGAGCAAGCTCGCATCGATGCTTACTCTGCAGGAATGGATGGCTTTCTTGCTAAGCCGGTGCGCGTGCAAAAACTGGCCGAATCGATTCGGAAACTTTATGAATTACGAATCGTTTTTGGTAGCGACAAAGAACAGTCAAAAGACATGTTTAGTAAGCGCGAATTCTAGGTGTTTTCAGCCAAAGATGTGCTTAGCAATCCAGAGGGTGAGCATGCCACTTAGGATTGTGGCGAGGATGTTCTTGCTGCACCAGGCGACCAGAAGCGCGACTGATCCTGCTAACCATCTCTCGGGTTCAGTAAATTGAATACCGTTGGTCCTTGTCAGAAAAACAGCTGGCAACGCGAGTGCAGCCAAAACAGAGGTGGGGATGAACTTCAGACCGATCGACACTCGTGGGTGGAGTTGCTGATTTTTCATCATCACCAAAAATGAGGCTCGGATCGAGAATGTAAGTAGTCCAAGAGCAAGGATCACGATCCAGAACTGAAGATTATTGTTCATTTTTTAATTCAAATAGGCTTCCTACCGAGATTCCAGCAGCTGCCGCTAAAAGCAGCCCAAGGTTGAGAGGGACGGCGTAGGCTGCTATTGCAATGCCACCCGCCAATACAGAGGTAACTAGTTCGATACGTGACTTGATCAATGGCACGAGCAGTGCGATAAAAGTCAGGGGAATTGCAAAATCCAGCTCCCATTCATCAGGGATCAAGCTGCCGAGACTTGCGCCGAGAAATGTGGTGACATTGAAAACTGTCCACATCAGTAATCCTGCTCCTAGGTAGAAACTGGGTTTGTCGACTGGCGATTGGTTTTCATCGAGAAACCTTCGCAGAGATGTGGCGTATGCTTGATCTGTCAAAAAGTAGGAAAGAAAAGCGCGTTTGCGTCGGGTCTCATGGTTGAGGTGGGGTGCCAACGAAGCGCTATACATGAGCATCCTTAGATTGATCAGAAAGGCGGTGAAGACAATGATCAGGATCGGTGTCTGTTCATTCATGAGTTGAGTCACCACGATTTGACTCGCTCCCGCGAAAATGATGCTCGACATTCCCAACGCCTCCCATTGGTTAAGCCCTGTTTCGGTACAGGTGACGCCACAAATAATTCCGAAGGGAATTACTCCCGTCAGTAGAGGACTGCTGGCAAGAGCCCCTTTGTTAAATGAATTTACTGAAATGTTCATCGATACCAGTAATGTGTCGTCATAAAGGAAAGTGCCTTGTGCCTCTCGGAGTGTAGGTCTAACTCCATTTTGATGTCTGCTCGATCGTAGTGCTGGTCAACCAGGTCCACTTCCTCAAAGCCCAAATGCTCATAAAGACGGATCGCTCTCTTGAGTTTCCGGTTGGAGTAAAGAATCACTTTGCGGGCGAAAATTTCGTTAGCTTTTTCGATGCAAACGATAGCGAGTTTTTTACCGATTCCCTGGCCTTGGTAGTTTTCGTCAACCGCCATTTTGCTAAGCTCATAAACACCGTCTTCAAGCAACATGAGGGCGGACACTCCAACGACTTTCATCCCTACCTTGGCGAAATAGATAAAGCCTCCTTTTTCGATTATTTCCTTCTCGGGATTGCCGAGTTGAATGACGTCGGATGCTTCTACGTAGAAATATTTTTTGAGCCACGCTTCGTTGAGAGATTTAAGGTAGCATCTGTATTTGCTCGAAAATGGAATGATCTCAGTATTCACGCTGAAATTCTTTAGATTGACACAAAGTAAGGGTCAATGTGTTTATTGTCACTATGACAATGTGGCTGCCTGATCTGGATTGTTTTGAAGGTCCAAAATATAAAATGATCGCTGATGCGATTGAAGAAGACATCGTGAAGGAGAGAATATCTCCTGGATTCCAGCTTCCCCCGCACCGTGAGCTGGCAGATCGATTAGGGGTGACGGTCGGGACAGTAACACGGGCATACAGCGAAGCTTCCAAAAGAGGTCTTCTGAGGGGAGAAACCGGTCGAGGCAGCTTTGTTGCGGGTAAGGGATTCGGAGAGCCGTTTCTCACACATGCTGAGGAGAGTCTCAAAAACGCAGTGGACATGGGAATGACTTTGCCTCTTCACCATCTGGACCCACCGATGTCTCAGGCTTTTGCGTATTTGGCGGAAGAGAACGATCTTCAGGGACTTCTGAGATACTACCCTTCAAAAGGAAGGTTGGAAGATCGGGAGATCGGAGCACGCTGGCTCACCAGATATTTCTTAGAAGTGAAGGCAGATCAGGTTTTAATCACTGCTGGTGGGCAAAACGCCTTGGCGTTGGTATTGGGAAGCATTTTCAGCGCAGGAGATTCAATCGCGGTCGAGAAGGTGACTTATCCCTTGTTCAAAACTCTTGGAAGACGATTCGGCATCAAGCTTGTCTCGGTTGAGATGGACGAAGAAGGAATGCTACCTGAGGATCTGGAGCGCATCGCGCGCACACACAAGCTCAAAGGGATCTATTGTATGCCTACCTGTCACAACCCGACTGCGGCTAGCATGAGCGCGGAACGGCGCCGAGCGATTGCTGAAATTGCAGAAAAGGAGGAGTTTTTTGTGATCGAAGACGACGCCTACGCGCTATTGTCGAAGGATCAATTTCTTCCAATTTTTAGCATATTGCCTGATCGGACTTTCTACGTGGCGAGCTTTTCGAAGGCAGTGTGTTGCGGACTTCGTTACGGTTATTTGGTGCTTCCAGCTGGATATCTCAAACGTGTCGAACAATGCTTGGCAGATGTGATGTGGATGGTATCACCTTTGTCCGCAAAAGTTATGAATCACTGGATTGCAAATGGTGTTGCCGACAAGACGATCAGACTTAAGAAGGAGGAAGCTCGCAAACGCAATCAAGTCGCGAAGGAGATTCTTGCGGGTCATCAATTCAGTATGCAAGACACTGGTTATTTTGTTTGGCTACAGCTTCCTGAGGAGTGGAATTCGACTGATTTTGCGCGTGAGGCGAGTGAACACGGTGTGATCGTTACGCCTCAGGACTATTTCACGGTTAGCCACGCTTCCTCGATAAACGCTGTTAGAATCGCACTGAGTGGACCGGATGATGTGGTTCATTTGAGGAGAGGCTTGGAAATTGTTCGTGATTTGTTGAATTAAGTGGTACCCGAGGTGGGACTTGAACCCACACGCCATTGCTGGCAAAGGATTTTAAGTCCTCAGCGTCTACCATTCCGCCACTCGGGCACACTTGAAAATCCTCAAAGGTGGAAGAATTAGGGATTCGAGAGGAGTTCACAACTCAAAAAGTAGGATTGTGGTGATAGAACATGAGATTTGCGTAAGGTCGAAGATTTTAATCGCTTAAGCGGTGGGATAAATCCACGATTATTAGAAATACGGATTCGTTGCATTATGATTGTCCACTATTCACTAGCTTCGCAAAAGGGTAGCGCGAGCGAAACTAACACCGACCAGGTCTTGGTGTGCCAAGGTGACCAGCCTTTATCCAGCGGGGAAGATGAATCAAAAGGGACCGTTAAGAGTGCAGGTATCGTAGCCTCTATTTGTGATTCTTTAGTTCCGGGTTCGGACGGTTTGGAAAGTTGTAAAGACGCGCAGCAGTTGATCGTGGAACTGCTTAGGGAATCGAACGATCTTGACCGTTTGGATATCGATGATGCAAAGCGACTCTTGGGTGAGGGGATCAAACGAGTTCATGAGTTGATGCTACAACAGACTGAAGTGAGGGATGACGAACTCGAGATGCAGGCAAGTTTGGCAATCGCATGGTTTTCAAAGGACTGCATCATCTTTTCACACGTGGGAAATGCGAGGGTGTACCGGTTCACCGACGGAGTAGCTGAATTGCTGACCGACGATCACACCGAAGCTTGGGAACTCGTGACTGCTGGGAAAATTACTCCCGATAAAGTCGGCACGTATCCCGGTCGCAAAAACATGACTCAGCTATTAGGCGGCAAAAAGAAACTGCAACCTAAGCCCGAACTGAAGAGTCTTAAGCTCGAAAAAGGGGATGTTTTCGTGCTTTGCAGTGACGGACTGATCGAAGGGTTCAGTGATCGTGATCTTCAGGAACAATTGACGGCTTGTATCAATGAAAATGGGCAATTAGACCTCGGCTCAGCTCAGAAAATTCTTGAGAAGTCTCAGACAAACTCAGGTGATGATGACGCATCTGTGGTTGTATGCCAGGCGTTTCCTAATCAGTCCGTGTGGACTTCTATCATCGAACGTTTGGAAGAAGCTGACTAAGAAGGAGTCAGCCTTCATTCTGAGCATTTTAGGAGGAAGTCTTTTCTGAGCTGCCGCTTAGAAACGCGATCACGGCACCGACGACAAACGTCGCTCCTCCAATTAACCAACTAAGTTCTCCTTCAGGAAAACCTGAGAACAGAATCACCACCGAAGCTCCGACTAGACCGAAAATGAAAGAATGAGTGACGTTTGACGCGTGTTTGAGCAACACCCGCATGAGCAGGGAGAACAAAACGATGCCAAGTCCGACGCCAATTGCGAAAATCGCGAGAAGTTTGTAGTCGCTGTCGTCCACTGCTGCTAGAACGACCGGGTAGACTCCCAGCAAAACCATGATGAGCGAACCGCTGACTCCCGGAACAATCATCGCTCCACCGGCAAGAATGCCACTGATAATGAGTTTCGCGGTGTTGATGTCTGCCATTGCTCTGGCATTTTCCTTAGCCCCTTCGTTTGCTCCCAGGACGAGCACGAGAACGATTCCCACTGAGAGCGCCACCATGTCTGCTGTTGTGAGTTTTTTGATGCCGGAAAGCTTGAGAACCGCTGGAAAGGAGCCCGTGATAAGTCCCATGAAGAAAAGCATGGTGAGTTCGTAGTGGTGGTCTAGAGAGTAGGTAATGATTGGCGCCAAGCCCTTTAAGCCAGCGATTGCGCCCAGTCCCAATACGAAAAGAAAGAGAATGTGAGAAACTCTTTTTTTCCCATCTGTGAGCACACCTCCAATTGCCTCCACAAGCCGATCATAGATGCCCATGACCACTGCCATGGTACCGCCGGAGACGCCGGGGATGATGTTGGCAACACCAAAGACAATTCCTTTGAGAAAGAGGAAAACGTAAGATAAGATGCTCATGTGATTCGGGATAGATTGCTAAAGCCAACTGAGTGTTCGGTTTTGAGATGGGTTGCAATCTTTTATTTCCCTTGAAATGACGCTCTGCGTGGGCAGGTTAGAATAAGTAAATGGGCGATCCAGGCAAAACAACCCGTGTAGGCATACTCGGAGGGTCTTTTGATCCTCCTCATCTGGGGCATTTGATTTTGGCCCAGGATGCGTATGAGCAGTTAGGGCTGGATCAAGTGCTTTTTGTGCCTACGTTTTTGTCACCGCACAAGTCTTCTTCCCATGTCGAGCCTTCTCAGCGTGCGGACTTGGTTGAAACGATGATTGAAGGAGATGAGCGTTTTGCTTGCAGTAGGATCGAAATCGACGCCGGGGAGACCTGCTACAGCTACGAAACCACTCAGAAAATAGCAAATTTGTATCCACAGTCAGAGCTGTTTTGGTTATTGGGTTCGGATCAGCTGGAGAAACTGCACATGTGGAGAAATGTCGAAAAAATGCCTGCATTGTGTAAGTTTGTAGCGCTCAAGCGCCCCGGTTATCCTTTAGAAATCCCCGGAGCATTAGAGGCTTTCAAAATTTTGTCAGTCGACATGCACGAGATGTTAATCAGCTCATCGGAAATCAGGGAGCGAATTAAAGAGAACCTTCCCGTTTACATGTTCTTGCATCCTTCCGTAAAGGAGCGTATAGAACATTCAAAATTCTATAGCATCTGACTATTCGAACCGAATGCCTGAATCGATTGAAATCTCCACACTTCCCGAAGATCTAAAAGCGTGCTGTGAAGCATTGTTGGACAAAAAAGCGGAGGACGTCACGATTTTGGATGTAAAGGGACATTCAAGCATCACCGATTATTACATCATCGCTTCGGGGCAGTCTTCCCCTCAATTGAAGGCGATGGCGGAATCTGCTCGTATGGCTCTCAAGTCTCAGGAAGGCCCGGTCGGAACGATCGACGGTGATCCTGCAAGTGGATGGGTAGTGATGGATGCGTTTGCTTTCGTGCTTCACCTCTTCCTTGGAGAGACTCGGGACACCTATGCCCTCGAATCCCTCTGGAAAGACCGACCAAGTCTGGTCATGCAGGGTTGAAAATAATCGAGGCTTGATGCTTCGGAGTAATCTGCCACAGTTAGGCGGTCTTCCAATTTATCAGTATGAGCACGCTTCTGACTATCGAAGAATTGACGAAAGATTACGGTTCGACCACAGCAGTGGATCATTTGTCTTTGTCAGTGAAAAAAGGTGAAATAGTTGGGCTTCTCGGTGCCAATGGTGCGGGGAAAACCACCCTGATGCAGATGATTCTTGGTCTGCTGACTCCGACGAGTGGAGAGATCATTTTATTTGGTGAGTCCTTTCACAAACATCGTGTGAAGCATCTGAAAAGAATGAACTTCACTTCGACCTATTCGAATCTTCCCAGCAATTTAACGGTGGAACAGAATCTCAAATTTTTTGCGCAAATCTATGCCGTAAAGGATGCGAAGCGCAAAATCGATAGTTTGTTGCAGGAATTCGAAATTGCAGACCACAGAAAGAGCATCACGGGAAATCTGAGCTCGGGTGAGAGTACCAGGTTAAACCTGTGTAAAGCCCTTCTTAACGACCCCGAGCTTCTACTGCTCGATGAACCTACTGCGAGCCTTGATCCTGACATCGCAGACAAAGTAAGAACCAAGGTTCGACAAGTGGCAGATGAGAAGGGAATCACCATGCTTTATACCTCACACAACATGAAGGACATCGAGACCATCTGTGATCGACTGATCTTCATTCACAAAGGAAGGATTGTCACACAGGGTAACCCTGCTAAGATTGTGAAGCAGTTTGAACGTGGTTCGCTTGAGGAGGTTTTCATCCACCTGGCCAGAGACGGAGAAATCGTAGAAGAAACTGATAATCCCTAAAAAGCCTCAATTCTATGAATTTGAACGTCATTTTTGCGCTCACGCGTCGTTATCTTTACCTTTACACCCGCAATCCTGTGCGGATGATTGAGCTGATCTTTTGGCCGTCGGTGGAATTGCTGGTGATGGGCTTCCTGACTGTATTCATACAGAAAAGCAGCGGTAGTGATTTTGGATCATTTATTCGGTTTTTGTTGGGGGCGGTTATCTTTTGGGATGTGCTTTTCCGCTCTCAACAAGCGGTCGCTATTTCATTTCTGGAGGACGTGTGGACACGTAACCTTCTCAACATCTTTGTGGCACCAGTTCGGACCTACGAATATCTTTTCGCGACATTTTGTGTGGGGCTATTGAGAGTAGGGCTCACCGTCTTCATCCTCACGCTACTTGCCTGGCTTGTTTACGCGTTCAATTTGTTTGAATTTGAATGGTCCTTGATCCCATATTTCGCGAATTTGATGATCTTCGGTTGGAGTTTGGGCATGATATCGACGGCTCTGATCCTGAGATGGGGACAGGCCGCGGAAGGGCTCGCATGGGCGGTACCTTATTTGCTTCAACCGTTTTCGGCTGTGTTTTATCCGGTTTCGATCTTACCAACAGTTTTTCAGTTTATCGCTTGGTTGTTGCCTTCCACTTATGTTTTTGAAGGTATGCGAGCCGGTCTGGCAGAGGGTTCGATGAATTACACCTATTTCGGGCTGTCCGTGTTAGCGAACCTTGTTTTCATGGTAATTTCGGGGCTCATTTTTGCGCAAACCATGAAAGCGGCTCGTCAAAAGGGGTTGCTCACCCGGATTGCGACTCAGTAAAGCAGAAACGCTTCGAAAGGGTTGTTTTTACTTCCAACCCAGAATGTCGAGTGCTGCGATGCGATAGGCCTCTGCCAGTGTTGGGAAGTTGAGAATGTTTTCTAGGAAAACCCTCACGGTGTTGTTGTTCACCATGGCCATTTCTCCAACATGGATGAGCTCAGTAGCTCCTTCGCCAACGATGTGAACTCCTATGAGCTCGTAGGTGTCTGCTTTGGCGATGAGCTTCAGCATACCATCGCTGATGCCCATGATCTGGCCGCGAGCAACTTGTTTGAAATCAGCTTTACCGACCACGACCCCCTTTTCACCATACCGGTCTGTTGCGGTTTTTTCATCGATCCCTACGGCGGACATTTCTGGAACTGCATAGATGCCCATGGGAACGTGCTCGAAAGGCACACCGGTTTTGAGACCGATCGCATTGCCTGTCGCCTGACGGCCTTGCTCCATGCTACAGGAGGCGAGGGCAGGGAAGCCAATGATATCGCCAACTGCGTAAATTCCCGGAAAGGAGGTTTCATACTGATCGTTGACGACCAAGTGACCCCTTTCTGTTTGTTCAAGTCCAAGCTCCTCAATTCCGAGTCCTTCGGTGTTTGCCACCCTTCCGGAAGCCACGAGGAGTTTCTCGCTACACACGTTTTCCTCGTTCTTGAGCTCGGTGACGACCGAAGCGGTTTCATCCCAGTAGACTTTCTCCACTGTTTGTGACCCGAGATAGCGACTCCCTGTGGATTTTAGGTGATCCAGAAATCTCGAGACTAATTCGGGATCCATAAACATCAGCGGGCGCGGAGCTCGATCAATCAAGGTCACCTTCGTCCCAAGAGTTGCAAAAATCGATGCGTACTCCGCACCAATCACACCTCCACCGATCACAGTCAGCGATTCGGGAAGGTAAAGCATGCTTAGAATAGAATCACTGTCCAGGATGTGCTCGTGATCGATCTCGATGTTCCCCGGGTGGCGCGGTCTGGAGCCTGTGGCGATAATGAGTTTCTGACAGTTTAGATAGTCGATGCGACCATCAACAGATTGGACGCTCACTGTTTGGGGACTTCGTATTCGGGCCCGTCCTTTGGCGATGGTGATTTTGTTCTTCTCGAGTTCATCCTGCAGAACCGATGTGTAATTGTGGATTACCGAATCCATGCGATCGATCATAGTCGATACCTCCAGATCCTTTCTTAGTGAGAAGTCGAATACCTTGGAGCTTCGTTTGAGTTTAGCTAGTGTGAGAGCCGCCTCGCGAAGAGTTTTGCTGGGAATAGTGCCTTGATGAACACATGCTCCTCCCAGATTTCGTTCCTTTTCAATGATGCATACCGTTTTTCCTGCTTTGGCTCCAGCGAGGGCCGCACGTTGGCCTCCGGGGCCGCTTCCAATGACGATGATATCAAAAAACTCTTGCATTGTTAGAAATCCATTGAATTCACGACTGCCTGGACCTCTTCTTTCTTTTCCAAGAGTCCTTTACGGTCCTGAGGATAAATATTCAGTTCTTCAAAAACCGGATCGAATAGGAGGTCCTTTTCCTGAATTTGCTCCGGGAAAACAAGGTTTTCAGCCAGTTTGTCGGCGAGGTAGGTGATTGCCGTTTCTTGCTTAAATTCAGGTGCGTTGGAGTAATCCTTGTAATGCTCGTTGGCGACCTGAACGGTTCTCGGAAGATTCCATTTACCCGTGACATAGACTCCGATGGAAACGTGAAATTCATCCATCATCTCGATGACTGTTTCACGTTCAAGTTGGATGTTATGTTCGTTTTCAAAATTCTCGATGGTTTTGAGCGCAACGGGTTTCCCGATTGCGTGGAGAAGGCCGCAGAGGTAATGACCTTCCACGTTTTTCCTTAAAAATCGAGCGACCTCCTTGCCATAAACCGCTGAGGCGAGAGCATGACGCCAGAGGAGTTGGATTTCTTTCTTGTATCTCGGTGAGTTGAAAACATTGCCTTGGACGGCTACAGAAAGCGCGATTTCTGAGAGCAATTGCATCCCCAGCCTTGCGACAGCCTGCTGCAGTGACACGATACGCTCAGACGAAGCGAAGGCTGCTGAGTTTGCTATCTTCAACACACGCCCGGCGATACTCTGATCCTGGTGAATGAGTTTGGAAAGCTCGGAGATATTGGCGTTAGCATCCTCGCTCATGAAGAGGATGTCGTTTGCGACTTTCGGGAGAACCGGAACCTCGAGTTCGTTGTCTTTCATGAGGTTGGCGAGGTTCTGGCGTGCTTCCTCTATCGTGGTATTGTTTGTGTGGTCCATAGTGAGAAGAAATCTTTTGTAAATCCCGTTTCATTGAAATCGGCATCTCCTGCACTTTTTGAAGTCGTCCCAAGGATTTTTGTAAAAAAAGGATCACTAAATTTTAAAAAAACTTAGAAAACTACCCTTTGCGATGTGGTAAGTGTCTGACAAATCGTATCTTACTAAAGTATTTTACAAATGTGACGATTCTGAAATTGTCATGAAAAACTATCCGCAAGTTTATCTGACTATTGGGGTGCTACTATTCGCTTTTGCACCAAGCCTGGGGTTTGCCCAATTCAGGGAGTGTGAGTTTGGGATGAAGCCAGAGGAAATTGTGCGGGTGGAGAAGGCACCGTTCATCAATTCAAATCCTCTTGCTCTTGTTTTTCAGGACCAGCTTTTTGGCTTTGATACTTTCGTGGGTTACCATCTTTCACAGGAGGATGACACGTTCGTAATGGGCTCTTATACGATCAATGTTACGGGTATCGAAATCGAGGAGATACTCGACCACTACATGGACGTTGTGGATGCGTTGGATAACCGATACGGCAGGAGTCTGAAGCCGGATACCGTTTGGTGGAGGCAAGATTCGAAGTATCGTGAAGATCTAGTGAATGCGTTTCGTTTTGGAGACGTGAGTTTTCGTAAGGAATGGTACGGCGCAGGGGTAAATGTGGCTCTCAATCTTTCGAATGAGATGAACCGAAGCGGTGAGATTGTTTACCGAATCACTTATGTTCCTGGGCGAAAATATAACGCAACGGCCGACATTGCCAAATTGTAGGTCTAGCCCAGATAAAGGTTTCGAAACGCTATTTCAGCTTGTTGATCAACAACAAGTTCTCCTTAACAACCTTTCCGTTTAGGATGTGGTTCTGAATGATCCTTTCAATGACCTCGGGTGTGCAACTGTGATACCATGTGCCTTCGGGATAAATGAGAATGAGCGGGCCCTTTTGGTTGATCTCCAGTGAATGGACTTTGCTCAGCAACACCTTGCCGTCGATGAGTTGGAGCTCCTTTAAACGTTTGTGTAAGTATTTGAAAGCTTCCTGGCCACGCTCCTCGCTGCAGCAGTTGGAGGAGTCTGAGCCTGTGCAAATGAAAATGTGGTGTGTGATGGTTTCCAATCCGAGGCGCTCGATTTTACGTTTCAGTGGTTTACTGAGAGGGACTCCCTGTTGCAGCTTTCGAATGTGTTTTTTAACCAATCCAGATTTTTGAAAAACCAGGAAAATCTCTCGACTCACCCATGCGTCTGTCGCCGCATAGACGATTTGCTTGGGAGTGAGCTCGTCCTTGGCCCAGTTGGAGACTTGAGCACTTTTGGAGATTCGTTTTCCCATGGTGATACCGCATAGACTGCGAAGACCTGTGTTGTTGATCTCCGCCAACCGGGCGAGGTCTGCTAGGTCGATGAATCTTTCCGGGGAAAACGGAAAAATCTTCATGAGCCCTGCAAGGTCGTCACGGATCGCAACTCCTACTTTTTGTTGGGAAGTGTTTGCGAACAGAGCGGCAATGCCCGAATAGTCCTGGATTTTCGGAAGTTGAATCAGAAAGGCTTCCTTGGCTGTGCAGAGTTGGAGCAGCGCGGGCAGGTAAGTGTCGGTTTTGCGGAAGCTAGGGCGGGTCTCGGTGTCGAAGCCGAGTAGTTTCTCTCTTCCGAGTATGCTTAGCGCTTTTTTAAGTTCTTCCTGAGATCTGACGAGTTGAGTGGGGCCTTCGTATTGGACGAGTGGTAATTTGTTGATCTCTTCTTTGCTTATCGATGGTGGGAAACTTCTTTTCCTTTGTTGAATGGCTCCAATCATTTGTAACGTTTAAAAATCTCTATGGGTGGCAATAGTTGCTTCTCGTTACTTAAAGGGATAAATAACTGGCAGAAAAGGATTTATTTTATTTTTCACCATTTGGGCAGTTTGTCATCCTCTATGCTTTTGATCCTTACTTTAGAGTAAAGCAATGAACGGGATTGCATTCGCTGACGCAATGAATGTGTATAGTGGGCAGGGGAAATATTTTTAGTTTTTATGGAGAACAATGTATTTTTAAGGGCATTTTGGGAGTCTCCGAAATCGGCACTGATTTTTTTGAAACAAGATTGGGATGCGGAGTATCTTCGCCTTCCGCTTTTTTTGGATCCGGACTCGATCAATTTTGAGTTGGACCGTGCGCCTTGCTTTGATGTGGCGCGGCTTTCAGGCTATTTTATCGAAGATGGAAAGATTCGTTTTGTGGTGGATCCGGCTCATCACCCAACCCTGGATCCGAACGAAAAAATATTCGTTGCAGGGGAATTCAACGGTTGGCAAGACGCCGTTGATCAAGAGCAATACTTGCTGAAGCCTTTTGAGTTAGCTGGCCATCCGGTTTTTGTGGTCGACGTGCCAGTTTCGGTGCTTGGTGATGCGTTCAGCTCCTGTTTTCGTTTTGTAACTTCGAAGCATCGATGGTTGAGCGTGCCTGAGTTTGCGCCGAATCTGGTGCCCAACCGTTATCAGGGGAGTGATTTTTCGCTAAATCTCAAGCAGAGTGGGCGTCACGTTTTTCGGCTTAAGATTAACGAGGAAATCAATTTGCAGAGGTATGTGAAAATTCACTGGAGAGATGCTCAATTCGATGAAGCCATCACCATCTCGAACGCAGAGTTTTATCTTTCGATGTGTTCGGATTTACCGATGGGCATCACGGGTGAAGGAGAGTGTTGGGTGTTCCGATTGTTTGCACCCAGGGCGAAACGAGTGATGCTCGAACTGTTTAAAACGATAAAGCAAGAAAACCGGGAACGTTTTGAACTGAATTGTAACGACGACGGATCCTGGGAGATATCACTCCCCAAAAAGTACGATCATTACTTTTACTACTATTACCTGGATGGGATCAATTATGATGGATCGACATATTTCGATTCGACCAATCCTGTTGTGGATCCTTACGCGAAAGCGATGGCTTCCTCGGAAGGTCCGGGCATCGTGATTCCTCCCGAAGCATCGGAACCGCTCAGGGACGGGTTTCACCCTCCTTTGTGGCATGACTTGGTCATTGCCGAAGTTCACATGCGTGATTTGGTCACGAACTCGAAGTTGCCCATGAGCCGAACGGAACGACAGCAGTATCCGGGTATCTCAAAGTGGCTTCGTAGCAAAACTAATTATTTGAGGCAATTGGGTGTGAACGCATTGGAATTTCAGCCATTGCACGAGTTCGAATACAAGAGCAAGGATGAGTACCATTGGGGTTACATGCCGGTCAATTATTTCAGTCCTGCCAGCGCGAACGCAAAATTTCCCAAGAAAGGATCTCAGATTGAGGGATTCAAGGAGATGGTCAAAGCCTGTCATGAGGCGGGTTTTGCGTTCATTCTGGATGTAGTTTATAACCACATCGGTTCTCCAAACGCGCTTCATGCCATCGATAAGCATTATTACTTTGAGCTCGACTCGAACTTTAACATGACGAATTGGAGTGGCGTGGGTAATGATATCCGAGCAAGATCTCCAATGGCCAAGCGTTTGATCATCGACAGTTTGTTGCACTATGTGACCGAATATGGGGTGGATGGTTTCCGTTTTGATCTTGCAGAACTCATCGGTCGAAACGTGCTTGCAGAAATCGAGACTGAACTGAAAAAGGTCAAGAAATCGATCATCCTGATCGCGGAACCCTGGAGTTTCCGAGGTCACATTGCGGAGAAACTCAAGTCGACCGGTTTTACCTCGTGGAATGATCGCTACAGGGAGTTTTTTCTGAGTTATCTTAAAGGAAATGGATCTCCGTTGGAGTTTACTTACTACTTAAAGGGATCTCCCGTAGGCTTAACGCGATTCCCGGCACAGACGGTCAATTATTCTGAGTCGCACGACGACTATTGTTGGATGGACATGATCACTGAAAATCCTGACAAGGACGGTTCTGTGCCGACATTTAACGACATCCGCCGGACTCATCTCATGTTTTCCATGCTGTTGCTTTCCTTGGGAATACCGATGATTTCCGAAGGGCAGGATTTCCTAAGAAGTAAACATGGCGTGAGAAATACTTATCAGAGAGGTGACATCAATGCACTCGACTACAATCGTTTGATCACCTTTTCAAATACTCACGATTATGTTCGAAAATTGATTGCTTTCCGTCTGTCTGCTGAAGGTCATTTACTCCGTCAGGAATTTCCTCCGTCCGATGATTATTTTACATTTAATTTTGGAGAGAATGGAGGTCGTTCCCTGGGAGTCGTTTACAATGCGGATTTCAGCAAGGGTGGTGGGCAGATCGTCTTTGCGATCAATCCTTCTGCTCAAACTGAATATATCCACATGGGTCCATTTTCCATGAATGATACCTTGCAAATCGCGGACCACTTTCGATTTGAGAGGAGCGGGCTTCAATCAGCGAGAATTAGGATTGTGGATGGCAAAATCGAACTCCCACCAGTCTCCTGTGGAGTTTGGTTAAAGGGGTATTGAGGCGTGTCGTAAATGAGCTGACAGAGGCCTTTTCCACTCATTAATCTGAATTCCCAATAGCTCGATTTGCCTTGCAAACACATAAAGTTCAGTGATGATTTCGTTTTAATACTTGATCTGTTCAAGTATTGTTTCTAGGAAAGCTTTCGATTACTTATTTTTAAGTGGTCGATTATAAATTCTTCTAATCAGAAAAATCAAAGGAATCGCAAATGGCGACTAAAATTGGTATTAACGGATTCGGCCGCATCGGCCGCCTTGTTTTCAGAGCTCTAGTAGACCAAGGTCTATTGGGTAAGGAGATTGAAGTTGTTGCAATCAACGACCTCGTTCCTGCCGACAACTTGGCATACCTGCTCAAATATGACTCAGTCCAAGGTCGTTTCAATGGCACTGTTGAAAGTGCTGAAGGAAAGCTAATTGTTAACGGTAGCGAAATCAAATGTCTCGCTGAGCGCGTTGAGCCAAAAGATCTTCCTTGGGGAGAGCTAGGAGTTGATTACGTAATCGAGTCAACTGGTCTTTGGGTTGCTGACGAAAAGGCACAAGGTCACATCGACGCTGGCGCCAAGAAAGTGATCATTTCTGCACCTGGTAAAGGTGACGTAAAGACTGTTGTGATCGGCGTGAACGATGACACTTTGACTGCAGAAGATACTTTGATTTCAAACGCTTCTTGCACCACTAACTGTCTGGCTCCAATGACTAAGGTTATCCTTGATAACTTCGGAATCGTTGAAGGTTTGATGACTACTGTTCACTCTTACACAGCTACACAAAAGACTGTGGATGGTCCTTCTCCTAAGGACATGAAAGGTGGACGTACTGCCGCTCTTAACATCATCCCATCTTCAACTGGTGCTGCTAAGGCTGTAGGTCTTGTTCTTCCTGAAGTTAAAGGAAAACTTACTGGCATGGCTTTCCGTGTTCCAACTCCAACAGTTTCTGTTGTTGATTTGACGGTTAAGACTGAAAAGTCCACTTCTTACGAAGAAATCTGCCAAAAGATGAAAGAAGCTTCTGAAGGTGACCTCAAGGGAATCCTCGGTTATACTGAAGACCAAGTGGTTTCTTCTGACTTCATCCACTGCGAGCTATCTTCAATCTTTGATGCTGGTTCTGGTATCGGATTGAGCGACACTTTCTTCAAGCTCGTTTCTTGGTATGACAACGAATGGGGTTACTCTAACCGCGTAGTTGATCTACTTAAGAAAGTATCTGCTCTCTAGGCTTAACAGAGATTTAAGTACTTTAAGATAAGGCGAGTCTGTTTAAACTCGCCTTATCTTGTTTTAAGAACCTATCTCAAATTAGTAAAAGCATGATGGTAGAAGTCAAAATGGAAGCAACGCAAGGCGGCTACCGCAAATGGTGGGTTGAAACCCATTTTTGCGGTATCAACGCTGCGACCTTCCATTTTGACTCTATCACTTTGGGACGGAGTGATTTGCAACTTTGGCAGCGTTTGTTTTGTAAACAGGGGCTCAATGCCCATGGTTCACAAAACCGCCTTGCCAAGAGATGCAAATCATTACCGCCATCAACTTTTACTAATTTGAGATAGGTTCTAAATACCAACCCATTTCTTTGAAATAATCATGAGCAAAGTAAAAACGATCAGGGACGTTGAGTTGAAAGGTAAACAGGCATTTGTGCGTGTGGATTTTAACGTTCCCGTTGAAGATGGAGTCATCACCGACGATACTCGTATCCAAGCTGCGATTCCGACTATCAAATATCTAATCGAACAAGGTGCTAAAGTAGTGCTCGCAAGTCACCTCGGACGCCCGAAGGGAGAAAAGAATCCTGCATTCACGTTGGCTCCAGTTGCAAAAGCACTTTCGGAAGCTCTCGGACAACCCGTGCAGTTTCTTGACGACTGCATCGGTGAAGGAGTGAAAGCTGCTCGCGCAGGCTTGGGCGAAGGAGGTATCATTCTTCTCGAAAACGTTCGCTATTACAACGGCGAAACTAAGAACGATCCTGAGCTTGCTAAACAATTTGCAGAAGGTGCAGATCTATTCGTCAACGACGCATTCGGAACTGCCCACCGTGCACACGCTTCAACAGCTGGTGTTGCAGACTACGTGGATACCAAGGTAGCAGGTTTCCTCATTGAGCGTGAACTCGAATACCTCGGAGAAAAGACTGCTACTCCTGAGAAACCATTTACAGTGATTCTCGGTGGAGCTAAGGTCAGTGACAAAATCACCGTAATTGATGCACTTTTGGAAAAGTGTGACACGATGTTTATCGGTGGTGCAATGGCTTATACATTTGCTAAGGCGCAAGGTATCGCCATTGGCAACAGTCTCTGTGAAGAAGATAAAATCGACACTGCTAAGGAGGCGCTGGCCAAGGCTGAAAAGCTAGGAGTTAAGCTTCTTCTCCCTGTCGACGACATGTGTGCGGACAGCATCGATTTCGGTGGAAAAACTCTCGGAAACACAAAGGTTTTCGAAGGTGGAATCGAAGACGGATGGTCTGGCGTGGATATTGGACCTAAGACTATTGAACTTTACAAAGAAGTGGTCGCAAACTCTAAGACGGTTCTATGGAACGGTCCAATGGGTATTTTCGAGATTAAGGACTCTTCTGTTGGAACTTTTGCGGTTGCTGAGGCAATTGCGGCATCTGATGCGATTTCAATCATCGGTGGAGGCGATTCCGTAAAGGCTGTTAAGAAAAGCGGATACTCCGACAAGGTGACTTTTATGAGCACCGGTGGAGGCGCGAGTCTTGAGTTCCTTGAAGGCAAGGTGCTTCCTGGGGTAGCGGCTTTGGATCAGGCATAATTTGAAGGAGAATTATTCATAATGAGAAAATACTTAATCGCAGGAAACTGGAAGATGAACAAAAACGCTGCTGAAACTGCGGCGTTGGTTGACGAAATCGTAGCTGCTGTTGGTAACGATACCAGCGTTAGCGCGGTGGTTTGCCCTCCGTTCACTTCTGTTGCAACCGCTTCAGATAAAGCGGCTAATTCAAGCGTGGGAGTCGGTGCTCAGAACATGTATTTTGAGGCATCTGGCGCTTACACTGGTGAAATCTCTGCTGAGATGCTTCGTCACTTGCATGTGGAT
>JAKSBQ010000295.1 GCA_022361075.1 Opitutales bacterium
TAATCTTCAGTATTTCTTCGCTTTCAGTCTTTGCTAAAACCACCGTCGGCCCGGAAAATGGGACACTCATGATCGTTGGTGGCGGCAGCTACCGCGACAGCGGAATTTTGGAAAAATTCATTGAACTCGCCGGAGGCTCAGACGCAAAATTCGTTTTCGTTCCAACCGCATCCGGAAGAGATTTCACCAGCAACGAACCAGAACTCCCCACCTCCTGGCGGGCGCTCGAGCTGAAAAACGTGGCCATTTTGCATACTCAAGACCGAGCAATCGCGGATTCCGATGAATTTGTCGAACCACTCCGTGATGCAGATGCGGTTTGGTTTTCTGGTGGTCGGCAATGGCGACTTGTTGATGCTTACAAAGACACGAAAGCGGAAAAGATGTTCCGCAAAGTTCTAGACCGAGGAGGTATCATCGGAGGTTCTTCAGCTGGAGCTACCATTCAAGGCTCCTACCTCGCCAGGGGAGACTCCAGTGGTAACCAGATCATGATGGGAGACCACGAAGTCGGATTCGGGTATCTCAAAGACGTCGCAATTGATCAACACGTCCTCGCACGCAATCGCCACTTTGACCTGTTTACGATTCTCAAAAAACGTCCGGAACTTTTAGGAATTGGGATCGACGAGAGCACCGCAGTGATCGTCAACGGCGACACGTTCGAAGTCTTCGGGAAAAGCTTCGTTTTGATCTACGACGGAACATTCTGGTCCCGGGAAGGTTGGGACCAAAAGGAACTACCTGAGGCAGATTCACTCTTTTACTTCCTAAGACCTGGTGACCGTTACGACCTCAAGACCCGTCGCGTAATTCAATAGTTCGAAACCATCTCACAAAATCCACCATGAGAAACAGGTTAGTGCTAGTATCAAAAGTTGGGTAACCGCAAGAAATAGTAACTTCCACATGCGCACAGAACTATAAGATTCTCGATTACGGAAAAGCTGAGAACCAAGCGAAAAACTAAGTTCGCACCGGATAATATCTTGATGGACTCAATCCAGTTCCTCACCTATTTTTCTCCACATGAAGAACACCGTGGAAAGAAATTTGGGTGAGCAACCGCTTAAGCGGATCATGGAAGAACTCAAACTCAAATCCCATGATCTGGTGGAAGCCGACCCTCAGAGGATTACCCACAAATTGATTTCCAGAGCCTGCAAAGGTCGCCGTCTCACGACCCATTCCCAGAAAATTGTTCAGGAAGCGCTCAACAAAGTTAGCAAAAATTCCTATCACCTTTCCGATCTCTTCAATTATGCAAAAACTTCCAATCCTGACGCTTAAAATCTCATTTTTGAGCCTGGCACTAATTTTTGCAGGTTGCGCCACCGAATTTAGGCCCATTGAAGGTGTACACGTGCCAAAGAATTTGGCAGAAGCCTATATTGAACTCGATCACATGCTTACTGCAGAGGAGAAGGAAGGCATTCAGTCCGGTGAGTGGACCATCCCTGAGTTTGTGCTCAGCTACGGACTGCAACTCAAAGAATACTGGGGCTTGTGGCGCGACTCTGATATGGCCAAACACATGAGGAAGAAGCATAAAATCGAACATCCCGACCGAATGGTTACTGTGATCCTTCAAAGCTACCGGGAATACTTAAGGAATCAAAAAATATGACAGTCGGTTCAGATTTCTCGCGCTCTCAAAGATTCATATCTGAGATGATTCAGCCAGCGGATCAATCTTTTGACACCTCCCGAATGATGATGGGAGAACCTGGGCTGCCCAAAAGCTTCAACTGGAGAAACAAACAGCTCAAGATAGTCCGGGTAATCAAGCAGTGGAAAGAAACCGGTCGATGCACTCACAGCGCCTCGGAAATGTACCTGCGTAAGCACTGGTATGAGGTGAAATTAGACACAGGAGAAAGAGCGAGAATTTACTTTCAAAGGCAATCAAAGAGTAACAACAAAAAATCAAGATGGTGTCTTTTCAGTATTGAAAAGCACGATCCTGCTCTTCACGCATGAAAAAACCCAACTACGCTTCCGTAGTTGGGTTTTCGTTGCTCTCCAGGTAGTGCGTTGCAGATTTAGTCAAACGGAACTACCAGCGCGATACCCGCTACGTAGTTCCGCTCATCGTCCACGAAGTCTATGGCGAAAATTAGGTCAACTCCCACCTGCGCACGTGTATTTGCGTTCATGGATTTGCGAATAGAAGAAATAGAATCCACTCGATCATCGACCTAAACATCAAAAAGTTTAGCTTACTCGAAGCACATGCGCTCTGTTCAACAAATCGTAGAAAATGGTACCTGATCGGGGGCTCGAACCCCGGACCAAAAGATTAAGAGTCTTCTGCTCTACCAACTGAGCTAATCAGGCACTCAAATCTTTCCATGGATATGAGAAATGGAAAGAAGGTAAAAATTGAAAATTAAGGAATCCCAAATAATTGCAATCCTTTTCTGGAGGAATTTAATTACCGCTCGAACTCAGCCTTTCGGAATCCAAATTTCATGGATACCCGAGCACTCCTGAGGCTTATGTCATCAAAAGAGATCAGGATTTGGGGATCATCTCCAATGGCCTTCAATTCAAGGGTATTGAGTTCGATGCCCTCAACTTCCACATCCCCTGCTGGAGTGATGTTGGAAAAAGCATTCTCCTCATTCGCCAAAAAAACCACTTCCTGACTAAGATCGTCAAAAATCTCGATTGATTCCAAGGTAATGACACCCGGCTGATTGCTCAGATCTAAACGGAGGTAATTAAAATTGTAGATCGATTCGATATCCACGTCGAAATTCATCGCATTTTCAGGTTCGTAAATCTCGGTAATCGAATCTTCCTCACTAAACGCACCTTCCTCAGCCCAAAATATTTGTAGCAACACCGGTCGGTCTTCCTTAACTTCCTCAGAGGTGTCTTCTTCCGTAGCTTCTTCGGCGGGCATCTCCTCTCCTGGATCCGGTTCAAAAGCTATCGGCTCAGGGCTTTCTTCCTGCAATCCTGCAATCTGTTCTTCCTCTGTGTCTTCAATCAGACTTAAGGTAGGTTCTTCTTCATCCGGAGTTTCGTGATCGTTGTTCTCAGTACTCGAGTCTGTTGAAGGGGTCTCAGAAGGCTTTTTCTCAATGACCACCTCGCTCTCAGATTCCAAAAAGAACTCATCAAGCCCTGGGATCACAAATCCACTCACTCGATCTTCGGACTCTCCAGCATTCGCGCCAAGTTCCAAAAGATGTGGATTGTGAATCGTCCACAGAAGCATACGAGACGCATTGGATATCCAAAATCTCGAATGCTTCTGCAAAAGGTCGCTCAAAGTGGTTAAAGGAGTGTCCTGTTCTGCTAATTCAGTTGAGTTTTCAAAATGAGCCAAGGAACTACCCAGCACATCGAAAGTTAAAAACTTCTGCTGTAAACGAATCAACCACTCCCACTCATTTGACGGAACGGTTTCTCCCTCCTCCAAGATACTGAGCAACGAAGATTTGCGGTAAACATTTGCAAACGGTGACCCGCAATTCAACAAAGCCTGGCCCGCCTGGAAATAGCCGAACGGATACTTGCGAAGCCCATCAATGTAACAACCTACCGCACTTAGATCTGGATTTCTGGTAAGACTTTCTGCAGCCGCTTTCAGAAACTCCGGTTCAAACAACAAACCGTTCCTTGCAATTACCACAAAGTCCGCATTTGAAGACTCTAGCGCATGTTTGATGGCGATGCTTGGATTATACTCCAGAAACTCAACCTTGTTGGCCGAACCTGACGATTCATCAAACAAATCCATGGTCTCCGTTCCTGGTGGGTGTAAGACTACGAACCGTTTTTCTTTCTTAGATCGACGGTGGGTCTTCTTCGGAGTTGGTTTGTAAATCTCTTCAAGCGCAACATGATCGATTACCTCAGCTGGATCACTGAAAA
>JAKSBQ010000271.1 GCA_022361075.1 Opitutales bacterium
CAGAGTAGAACGTTATAAAATCTACTATGGCTTGGATATGGCTTACGTCCCAGTCTACGACTACATGTGGGATGGTATGCGAGAGATGGCTGCGCGCCTGGAAAACATGAAACTGATCGAGGGACGCACTGGGATCACCGACTGGGATGAAGAAGACCGCGCGGAATACATCCGCAATCTAGAAACGCCTAGAAAACCCGATCCTATTTTGCTTTTCGAATAACAAAGCCTCATGAAACAGATCCTACATTTCATCACACTTGTTTTGGTTTTGCTTTCGATTTCCTGCAGTAATCAAAAATCTGGAAAACTCGCCGACGGTAGAGAAGATTGGCCGAAAAAATTGAATTACGCCTACTCTCCTTCTCAGGAAAATCCGGAAGGTCGCCTCAAATATAGCAACGCACTGGTAGATTATATTGGTGAATACATCGGCATACCGGCTCGCTTGTATGAGACTGGCAGCTACGGGCCGACCATCATGGCGATGAGATCAGGCATGGTGGATATCGCTCAAAGTAGTCCGATGGGCTACATGATCGCCTCTGAAAAAACCGATGTAGAGCCACTCGTGACTCGTGGATATCAGGACGAAAATGATCAATACCGTCTCGGCTCCTATCATAGCTTAATCGTTGTGCCAGCCGATTCGCCTTACAACTCCATCGAAGATCTGAAAAATGACGCTGCAAATATCACTTTCACCTTTGTAGATGTAGCTTCAACCTCAGGTCACCTTGTGCCAAGAAACGCTCTTGAGAAACTCGGGGTAAACCCTGAGGCAGACTTCAAGCAAGTCGTGTTCACTCAAAATCAGCTCAACTCCATCATGACTCTCTCCGCTGGCAAGGTGGAAGCGGGGGCGATCATGGAAAGAGTCATAAAATATATGGCTCTAAGAGGAAAACTAGATCCCTCTGAAATCAAAACGATTTGGAAGTCCGAACCCGTCATGAGCACCGGAGTTTATGTTCGAAATGAGCTACCACGCAGTCTTAAAGAAGAAATCCGCAATGCCTATCTGGATATGAAAAAATTGCGCCCGGACATCATTGAAATGCGCTTAGCTCTCTACCCAGGGCTGATTGACCCGGATCTTTCTTACATACCTGCATACGATCACATGTGGGACGAGCTCAGAGAAATCGCCAAAAACATTGAGTCTATGAACTTAATCGAAGGAAAACCCGGCAGAAACGGCTGGAACGAAGAAAAACGTCAGGCCTACATCACAAAACAACAGGCGCTTCTCGCCTCTCTGCAAAATTGAAATGAAACCCGACCCCAAAGACATCATCGTCGCCCACGGCCCGAGTCGGAGGAAACAAAACCTCATGCTGATGATCGGTATCGCGATAGTGGTGGTGATCACCGCTTGGAGAGCAGAGGTGGATATTCCAACCCTCATCAGAGACCTGCCGGAAGGAATCGCCAGAAGCCAGGGATTTTTGATTCCCGACATGTCGGCATTTCCAAAACTCACCGGGAGTGCATTTTACACGCTTCTGTTGGCATTGATTCCAACACCTATCGGGATCATTTTAGCCTTTCTTTTTGCGATACTGGCATCCGCAAACCTGGTGCCGGCACCCGTCCGTAACGTTACACGTGGAATCATCACGATGAAACGCGCATTGCCAGAATATGTGACCATGATTTTCATGGCTGCTGCTCTGGGGCTAGGAGCGCTACCTGGAATCGCAGCGATCGCAGTCGGAACAATCGGCATGCTTTCCAAGATATTCGCAGATGCGATTGAAGAAATCGATGAAAGGCAGTTCGATTCGTTCGACTGCATCGGAGCGAGCTACTGGCAGAAGATTCGATATCTGGTGATTCCCGCCATCATGCCAACGATCGTGGCCCAATCTTTCTTTCGAATTGAGCTCAACATGCGCGCAGCAGGATTGCTTGGAGCCGTGGGAGCCGGAGGCATTGGTTACGAAATCACTCGATCCATGATGGCTCTGGAGTACGAGCGTGTGAGCACGGCAATCATTGTGACACTTATCTTCATTTTCATCATTGAAAAAGTGTCCGACTTCATGAGACGCAAAATCCTGGCTGACGAAAAGGAGAGTTTAACAAAATGAGTAAGACTTCAGCTACCGCCCTTCCTTACGATCACCCTTCACGCAAAAATAAAGTTCTGTTGTATGCGATTGGTGGAATCATCCTGTTCGAATTTCTGGCCTTTCTGTTTTTCTACCTCAAAAACTCAAACAACAACCCCTTCCGGCTCATCACGGATTTCCACCACGTCCTTAACCTCATTCCGGAGATGATGCCACCCAACTTTCATCTGTTGTTCGGCTCCTGGGACCTGTGGTTGAACATGACGGAAACACTCTCGATGGCATTTTTGGGAACCCTTTTTGGTGGGATCTTAGCCTTCTTCCTCTGTTTCATGGCAGCTAAAAATACGGCTCCACTTCCTTTTCTTTATCCGCTCGCCAGAACCACCCTCGCGATACTTCGAGTAGCACCTGATTACGCGATCATGTTGATCATTGTAATTGCGGTAGGTTTCGGTCCATTCGCAGGAACCCTTGCCATCATCGTGGGTTCAACCGGAATGTTCGGTAAGTTCTTTGCGGACGCCGTTGAACACACTGAAAAAGGTGAGATAGAAGGAGTTTCGACCGTGGGGGCCGATTGGTTTCAGTCCATTCGTTACGGTATCTTGCCGCAAGTATTGCCATCATTTGTCGCTAACATGTGTTTCTTTTTTGAAATCAACCTGGGAGCTGCAATCGCACTCGGGGTCTTTGGTGGAGGCGGCTTAGGTTTTCATCTCAACATCGCAAACGATTCCCTCAATTACCGAGATATGTTTGCCTACCTCATCGTGATCCTGCTCATGCGGATCAGCACTGAGTGGATTTCCGACAAGGGTCGGAATTTCATCTTCAAAGAAGGCGCACTACTCAGGTAAAGATGATTCGCCGACTGAGATACTGGCTGAAAAAACGCCTCTATTGGGTAAGTGTTCCCATTTTCAAAGGACCTCTGAAAGGCCGTAAATTTGGATTGTTCACGAGTTCGAAATACGTCAGGGGAACCTACGAAGCCAACGAGGTCGCCTCTTTCTTGCGCTTTATCAAAAAAGGAGACACCGTTTTGGACGTTGGAGCCCACGCTGGCTACTACTCATTGCTCGCCGCAAATCATGTGGGCAAAGATGGTAAGGTGATTTCCATCGAACCTCATCCTCTAAACCTGACTTACCTCTGGCATCATTTCAAAATCAACAATGTGCAAAATACGACCATCCTGGATTGCGCAGTCGGTTCGATAAATCGATGGGTCTCATTCAATACCAGTTATGGCACCGGACGTGCGCGGGTGGAACAAACTTCTTCTAAATCAAGTAAACTCATCGAAATGAAGACCCTTGATTACCTTTTTGAACGAGGGCTTATCGGAAAGCCAAAGGTTATCAAAATGGACGTCGAAGGAGCTGAACTTGAGGCGCTGGAAGGGGCACGAACTTTGATTCATTCCAGTCGGCCCGCATTCGTTTTATCCACTCACGGCCACACCACGAAAGCAAAGTGCATCCAGTTTCTCGCAGAAATAGGCTATCGAATCAGTCTACTGGGTGACGATTGCATTTTGGCTGAATTTTCCACCGAAGTGGTCACAGCGAAATCTCGTTTTGTTGGAACATCTGGCAACCATTATTCTCAACTTTGGAAATCTAAATCGGCGATGGAATCAAGTTGCTGAGGACAACCGAAACCCAATGATTAACTCATTTTTTCAGAGTGAAGAAGCCGCAAGCCGCTACAAACGCTTTCGTCCCAAAACTCACGAAGCAATCATCGCAATGGTTAAACCTCATCTTCCCGGGAAGATGTTCAAAAGCGCCCTCGACATCGCCTGTGGCACCGGGGATTCCTCCGGTTCACTGAAGCAAATCGCAGAAGAGGTCGTTGGTGTGGATCGCTCGGAGGCGATGCTCAAATACGCCAAAAAGCAATGTCACGAAACTCATTGCCTCGACATCGGGGACCTTCCATCGCTCAGTAGAAAATTTGAACTTCTCACTGTTTGCATGGCTTTCCACTGGTTTGATCCAGAGATTGCCATTCCGGCAATGAAAGTAGTCAGTCAAGACGACGGCTACTGGCTGATCTACAATTTCGCCTACGGAGGGCACGCCACAAACGAAGATCTAAACAGATGGTATCAGAATGACTACAAGAGGAGATTTCCAGCTCCTGCGAGAGGTTCTACATCCGGACGAGAACTTCTCCAAAACGATCCTGATCTAGAGTTGGTATTTCACCATGAGGGAAAACTACCCATTCGGATGAGTCCTTCGGAGCTTGTGGGTTACCTAACGACCCAAAGCAACGTGGACCATCAAATTCGGGGAGGGAAAGATTATGAATCCGTCGAAAAGAACCTAATCGCCAAAGTCGAATCGTTCGACCCAACGGACTCTTTTCTCTACTCTTACAGGTTGGATCTTTATAGATTCTCAGCAAAATGAGCATGAGAGTTCACATATTGGGTCCTTCAGGATCCGGCACGACGACTCTGGGAGAAGGGCTTTCAAAGCATTTTTCCATTCCTCATCTCGACACGGATCAATTTTATTGGAAGAAGAGCGAAATTCCATTCACCGAAAAGCACACACCTAAAGACCGTTTGACAGAGATTCACAAAACCATCGAAGAACATGACAGTTGGGTGCTTTCCGGTTCTCTGGTGAGCTGGGGAGATCCTCTGATACCGTTATTCACCCATGTCATCTTCTTATATGTGCCCTGGGAAATTCGAAAGGAGCGACTCCTTAAGCGGGAATACTTACGATACGGCGCTGAAGCACTCAAAAAAGGTGGTAAAATGCATGAGGTGCACACTGAGTTTCTCGCCTGGTGCGAACGTTACGACACTGCTGGTACCGAACAACGGAGCCGCTACAAACATGAAGAGTGGTTATCCGAACTACCCAGCAGTATAAAGCAAATTTATATAGAGGAAAATATTGGGCAAAAGGAGTTGCTGGAAAGAGTGAGCCAATTTCTGAGAACTCATAGATAAATCATTCACTCCTATCAAACGCATAAAACATGACCACTTGGAATCCGGAACAGTATCTCAAATTTGCGAACAAACGCACACGCCCAGCTCTGGATTTAGCTTCGCAAATCAAAGTCGAATCACCCAAACGAATCATCGATCTTGGCTG
>JAKSBQ010000316.1 GCA_022361075.1 Opitutales bacterium
CTTTTGGAATGTTCATCCAGAATGAAACATTTACATACTTCAGAATGACGGAAAAAAACAATGTTCGGCGGATGGTTGGGATATTCAAATAAACTCATTACAATGTGGGGGCTATGATTTTAATTGTGGTCTGTCAGGATGAGGCCAGTCGATATGGAATTTTTCTCCACGTGGTTTATCCGTCCGTTCATATAAATGTGCTCCAAAGAAATCACGTTGTCCCTGCAACAGATTCTGGGGAAGATTTGCAGTCCGATAACTGTCATAATAAGCCAGAGCACTGGAAAAACATGGTATCGGAACTCCAAATTGAGCACCTGCAACAACTGTTTTCCTCCACCGGCTCTGAGCCTGATTGACAGCGTCTCTGAAAAAAGGATCTAACAGCAGATTTTTAAGATCTGCGTTACGATCATACGCTTCCTTTATTTTTTGAAGAAACTGAGCACGAATAATACAACCTCCACGCCAGATCATCGCAATCTCACCTAAATTCAGTTTCCAATCGTATTCTAACTCCGCAGCCTTCATGAGTTGAAAACCTTGGGCATAGGAACAAATTTTAGAACAGTAAAGGGCATCATGTATGCATTGAAGCCATTCTTCAGATTCAGAAAGACGTTCGATCTCAGGTCCATTTAACTGTGTGGAAGCGCTGACACGTTCTTCCTTAATGGCACTCATACAACGCGCAAAAACAGCTTCAGCAATGGTAGCTGCCGGTATCCCCATATCGAGAGCACTCACACTGGTCCACTTACCAGTTCCTTTCTGTCCGGCAGCATCCAAAATAATATCCACTAAAGGCCCACCAGTTTCGGGATCTGTTTGAGCCAAAACCTCTGCTGTGATCTCGATTAAATAACTGTTGAGTACTCCCTCATTCCATTTTTGAAACACCTTGGCAATTTCTGAAGGAGACATCCCCAACAAATTACGCATCAGATCGTAGGCTTCACAAATCATCTGCATGTCACCATATTCGATACCATTGTGAACCATTTTCACATAGTGACCAGCTCCATTTTCTCCAATATATGCTGAGCACGGTGTACCACCCTTAACGGGTTTACCCGGTGCAGCACCCTTGATCTCTTTACCGGAATCATCCACTTTTGCCGCAATTGCATCCCATACAGATTTTAAATGACTCCATGCCTCAGGGCTTCCTCCCGGCATCACACTTGGACCAAATCTTGCCCCTTCTTCACCTCCAGAAACACCACTACCGACGAACAGAAATCCTTTTTCGGACAACTCCTTTTCCCGACGAATAGTATCCGTCCATTTTGCATTGCCACCATCGATGATGATATCTCCTTCATTCAACACCTCCGTCAGTTGCTTAATAACCGCATCCGTGCCTGCTCCTGCCTGGACCATAATGACGATTTTGCGCGGTCTTTTAAGCGACCGGATAAAGGAAGTAAGATCCTCATACCCTACCAGCTTATCCCCTAAATAGGAGTTTTTTTGAAGAAAATCGTGCGTCTTCGAAACCGTTCGATTATATACCGATATTTTAAAACCGTGATCTGCAATATTCAGGGCCAAGTTTTGCCCCATAACGGCAAGTCCGATTAATCCAATCTCTGAGTGTGTATCGTTCATTGTTTTAAAAGATTTAAATAGCCATACCTGAGGACCCTCCATCAAGCACAAGCTCATAATCTGTGGTGAATGATCCAGCTACATCACGCACTTTATTTGCGTAAAGTATCGCCTTTTTAACCAACATCAAAAGGAGCATGAATGTGTGCTCAGCAACTGCTGTACCGCTGCCCGAAGGAGTAAAAAGCACCGGAATATCAGTTTTGTCCAAACCGATTCCGTATTTACTCAGGAACCCTAACTTCGGTTTCGCTTTCTCAAGGATCTTGCAGCTATATACATTGTCCCCGCAGATGATTTCGTCGTATTCGCCAACCAAATTATAAATAGCATTTTCACAAAGAGCTCCTCTTATATAAACCACATCCCAACCACACTCTTTAAACAGTTCGTAGTGGTTGCTCGGGGGATCCTGAAAAGATGTCGCAGTGTTCAAAACTCTTGGCATCGCAAATCAATCTCAAACGTTTGAGATCAAATTACAAGCAAAATCTCAAACGTTTGAGATCACTTCATGAGCTTATTTAGTTTTGGATTAATTCTTAAAGATTCATTCGAAAACCTTAACAAATTTTGAAACGACTGATGCCATAGTTTGCCCCGGAGATAAGACTACTTCCCTCCTATTATTCAAAGCACCTAAAACCCGTCGACAAAATCTATTATTTAGCATGAGCTTCGAAAATGGTCGTCTTCATCCGATGCATCTGGTGATCAATGCTGCGAACATACCCATCAGACCTCAAGTATTCGATGGGCTTAGTTTTCGCAAAAATCTCTGCTAAATCTAGTTTAGGAGCGTCCACAAACATACTGATTACAACATCTGGACGAATGTTCTTCAAAAAATCACTCATCTCGTCAAAAAACTCAATAACTTCGGAATCTCTACCATAATGGCGTTCGCTGCATCGCAACGCCGGTGTTTGATTCCAACGCAACAGCGTGTGCAGCAAATCGGGATAAATAAACCTCTCCTGAGTCCTCTGCCGATGCCACGGGTAATCCTAAGATTACTCATAGAATCGAACGAAAGTGAGTCAAAAAAAGAGGACAAGTTCCATCAGTTATCTCATTAACTTATTCAAACCATAAATTAATATCCACCTACGTAGGCCAGCCAGTCCGCTTCGTTTCTAAAACCGGAGTGCTTCTCCCAATTGTAGCCGAATAAAAATCTGACAGTATAACCCTCTTCAAAAGATCCAACCAACAAGGTGTCCCCTTTTTCTCCGATTTGATCGTTCAGGGTAAAAGTCTCTGAGTCCAAACCACTCACAATCCTTACGGCCGTCCACAAATCTGAATCGTTCAGTTGATCGATCATCAAAAGGATGGATCTTTCCTGACGCACATTTGCGTCATCTCTTTGAGCAGTCAGACCGGTTGCAAATTTTACCGAATCAAGCAGATCCGTATCACCCCAAAACCGCGATTCCGCCTCACAAAGATATTCATTCTTCCGAAGAGTGATATACTTTCGCTCATGAATAAGCTTGCCATCAATATCATAGGTGTAATCAAACCTCAGGCGCACAATACCATCCAGGTCATATAAGACATTTCCCATATTGTAGGTATTTGCGGTGTAGAGCTTATTGTTGTAGACTAAACCCGTGCCTCCACAACCCCGAGCAGCTCCAACCTTGTAACCATCATATCCTTCACCTGTGTCTTCATGATAACTTCCTTCGCCAGAAAATTGTTTTTGATACCATTTGTGGATAATCGGATATTCGACTCTTTTTGTCCAAACATCCACTCCGCTGTTTTCCATCGATGATTTCAGCTTGGGACCATAAACTCTAAATGCTACCCGATCATTTTCCCATGCAATGTCATCCCTCTGGGGAATAACATATCCCCCCACTTCTCTTTTCCAGAAATTATTTTCAACTAAAGACTGTGCCTCCGCATAGAGTTCTGACTGAGGTTTATCGCTATCAGCTCCCAACACTTCGAGAATTTCAGCACCTGCTAAAAAAAATGCGCCTGCGCCATAAACCTGGGTTTTGTCTGCGGTAACGTTGTTTTGAGGATCGCTTCCAACTGGTTGAACATACCCTATCATACCATTTGGCTGTACACGAGTCATCAATCCCTTCCATCCTCTGACTACATGCGGCCAGTAAGTTTCTTTATCAAGAAGGCCGTTATTGATCCCCCATGCAAGACCATACACAAAAAAACCCGTTCCACTTGATTCCCCGACCGGAACCTCATCAGGATCCCGAAGGCTTGGACGCCATAATCCATCAGGTTGCTGCGACCGAAGGATTCCATCAGTCATTTCTAAATACAATTTTTCATAAAAAGGTCGGGCCAGATCTCCTTTCGGTAAGTAGTCCATCAACAGAGCCAATCCTCCATAAACCCAACCATTACCCCGGCTCCAAAAGATTTTATTCCCGTTTGGGTTCTGTTTGGAAATATATTCTGAATCACGATAAAACAGCTTCTCTTCAGAATCCCATAATTCGTCATAAGTATAACGATACTCAAGATCCATAAAACGAAGGTACTTCTGATCGCCAGTGATCGCACTTAATCGTGCCAGTGTGGGCGGCGCCATGTAGAGGGCATCACACCATGTCCAACGGTCAGACATGCTACGAGTGTTCTCCTTCCTTCCAATCTTTAAAGGCTCTAATATTGGATTGGCGATTACATAATCCATCCTTTCCTTGATCTCATGTAACCGATCTTTTCTAGACTCATCCATCTGATAAATATCCAAAAACGCGTGCCCGACTGCATGGTCATCTGCATGATAGACACGATCTGCAGGACACCACCCGACCTGTTCTCCAATCGCAATAACAGCAGATAGGTAACGAGGATCTCCTGTCACATCTGACAGAGCAAGTAACCCATCATAGTAGGGAGCCATATGCCACCATCTCAAAGCAACGTGCCAATATGGGTTTTTTAAATGCCAGTCCCCTGATTTAACCAGAGCTGCTTTTACCTCATCAGCATCAATAGTTTCCTCATTCGCATGGGTGCTCCAGGCCAAGAAACTCCCGGCAGAAATGAGCAATATCATTTTTAGAAATGGAGTTATACTTTTCATATTTTTTTATTATCTCTTTTAGTCACTCTTCAGACCTTTGAATCATCACAAATTCAGGAAATACAAATCAAATGCCTGCCAGAAAATCATCACAACAGGACATGGAATCCAATTGAAACTTAGCCCGATCGCAGCAATCTGCTTCCACTAATCCCGTGTTTTTGGCCAGAAAAATGAGATAAGAAGCAACATGCTTACTATAACGAAACCGCCCTTCATCACTAATAGTGTAAAATCGTTTTTGC
>JAKSBQ010000012.1 GCA_022361075.1 Opitutales bacterium
GAAAGCTGAGTCAAATGAACAATATCATGATCAAGCGCCCAATTGATACCTTCTCCTCCAAGAAAATGAACTTTAGTTTTATCACTCATTTTGGTTTTTGATCAGATTTGTATCCTTCACTGAACAAAGAAATTCTTATCCACGCCCGTTTCGATCAACCGCATGGCCACCATATTGATCCCATAGCGAAGCATTTGATAACCCTTTTCGTAAAGCAACCACATACACTCGTCCAACTCCGCATGAGAAAGGTGGACAATTTCAAAATTGATGATTTCTGGTTTCACAAATTCAAAATCCAGCATCTTGATGATCTCATAGTCGAACCCTTCCGTGTCGATTTGCAAAACATCCACGTGTTCAATTTTATTTTCAGACAACAGAGTATCTAATCGTTTACCTTTCACTGAAACACATTCGATTGCATCTTCCCTATTCTCAGGAAGACCCTTCAGGTGTGGAATAGATAAAGCACGAACAAGATGGGTTCTATCCATGCTCGCCAATTGTGGCGCCAGCCTGAATGAAGAATGATATTCCTTCTTGATCGAATAAAATGGAATATCGGTATCATCTGTTGCAATTGCCGCGTTGCAAAGAGTCACATTGCTGAACCCCTTGTAATTGTTCTTCAAATTCACAAACACATCCGGTTGAGGTTCGACCAATACCGAACGGACTTTGGGGTCTCGAATGTATTCGAATAAAAAGTCATTGGATTTTCCGTCAAAGGCTCCGATCTGAATGACCACGGGATTCTGGGATAGTTGGATACGAGATTCAATGAGACGCTCAGCGACGGAAAAACTGAGATCTGCCTCCTTTGGGTGCGCCTTCAATACCGCAGGTAATCGACAAACATCATATCCCTTCTTACTCGCAAACGCCTTTACTCTACCTTTGAGGTAACTAATCATAATATTCATATAAGTTTGGCCTGCATCGCATATTCTGCATTCGCCATTCGTTCCAATAAAACTTGCCCCATATGTTCAGACGTAAAAAACTGCTCAACGGTGTGTTTGGCGGCACGACCGATTCGCTCCCTTACTTCAGAGTGTTTAAGTAAATAGTCGACAGCCTCTTCTAAAACCTCGACACTTTCCTTTTCGATCAACCAGATGTTCTCTCCATGAACTAGATTTTTCCGATCCCACAACCCTTTCGTATCCGTCAATATGACGCATTTTCCCATCGCCATTGCTTGTAACGCAGTGCTTTGTCCCGAGGGCTGAGATACATTTTTCAACGTAACAATGATCAGAGAGGAACATTGATACAGTGCCCTCAGCTCAAGAGAATTATTGCACTCAACCCGTTCAAATTGATCCCTCGGAGACGACAAATTCAATTGGGTCAAAATTTTAGTTTTGATAGGAAAAACCGCAGACAAAAGCGTATCATAATCTCGATTGGCATCACTTCCCACACTCAGCAAATAAGGCTCAGAGATTTTTGAAGTTCCGTCCTCCCGACTCCAATATCGGGTATCCACACCATATTGCACACACCTCGAACGAACTCCAAGATATTGCTGTATCGAGCTCGCCGCACCTTCACCTAAGACCACTAAATCCTCAATCGGGGACAACAGTAACTTCATTAGACCCACTCCTGACGCATGGATTCGCCGGGCCCTGGATCCTTCAAAAACATTGGTCAGCCCCTGCGACACATGGATGAGATGAAAATGGTGAATGCCCAATAGTTTCAAAAAACTAAGCGGTAAAGCAATCGAATCAATATTGGTAAAACAGCAAATGCTTCTCTTGCGAAAACCCATATCACGGAACACTGACAAGAGGTGAAAATTTTGTGCCAAGGTCTTTTGAAAGAACCGGTTAATCCATCGCGATAACCATCCTACTGAAGAAGCCACTTCCACGATTTCTGCATCCTTTCGGCGTAATAAAACTTCGTGGAAACCATATAGAAAATCAGTAGGTTCCACCTGCTCTCTGATTTTTTCCATCAAAGCACGGCGACCACTCCTTGCTAAAAACACAATTTTCAATGCTCGCTTAAGTTCCCATTTGAAGAAACCGGTTCAACATAAGGGTTCATCCTCAAAAAATTGTCCTTTTTCAAATCTGCGTTCCGAATTTTGGGAAAGCCTTTAAATCCACTCAAATCTGTCCTCAAGCCCTTGAGTTTTGCATTTTCTCATACTTACGGCAAATATTGAGGAACCTAATCGCTACACTTTTAAGAACGATGCAAAAACCATGCGATCCTCATTGATAACGATTGTATTTAAATCCTCCCCACTCTTCTTTCAGATAGATTATATCCATTTGCCACAGAGAATGATCATATTTCCGATTCAAAACATCCACTATGTAAACAGGACGAAAACCTCGATCCGCTAAAAACTGAGTTTGTTCCCAGAAAGTCATCGTTTCAGGTTCTATCCTATGATTGTATGACTCTATAATCAGAACCTCAGCCTGTTTGAGCACTTGCTCAGCTCCTTCAAAAATCGCTTTTTCAAATCCGTGGGTATCCAATTTTATCAAATACGGTTGATCTAAGTTGAGTTGCCTGGAACTGACATCCAGTGACGTCATCTCGACCTCAATAACGGAGTCACCACTTTTTTCGGAAGCAATCGATCCTCCAAACGGATCCGAGGCATCAAATTTTATCATCGCCTCTTTCTCACCAACCGCTTTGAGCTCAAGCATGACTTGTTCAATGAACTCCGATTGGAATGAGGCTAAATCCGCATGATGGACTGGCTGCGGTTCGTACAAAACGTATTTTTGTTCCTTAAAAACCTCCATACAATCCCTTGACCAGCATCCATTCGACGCGCCAACATCGAGAAGCGTATGAACCTTAACACCCTGATTTTTGATCCAACTCAAAGCCTTGTGCATCTCCATCGGTTCCGGAGGCGTGATTTTGTGAAGACGGTACCCAAAACGCTGTAGGGTATTTATGATCAGCCTTTTTACCATAGAAAGTTCTCTCCAGCCAATGGGACTACTATTTCCTGCAAACAATATGCGCGTTATCCGACCCCATTTCTCCTGCAGCCAGCAATTTATCTTCTATTGCAAACAGCATTTCCAGAACTGCTTGATGTTTAGGATTATCCAACTCGAAGTTATCATAAAACTTCTTATCTAACGCGTAGAACAATATTGATCCATTGTATGGGAAAACCTCCACAGATTTGAAGAACTCCCTTAGCGTCGGTATGATGCGTTCTGAATTCACACCTTCAGAGGGATCTGTCATCATGAAATACGATTGGGGTCTGACTTCCCACAATGGTTCATAAACTGACTTTGTGAGCACGGGATCGAGCTTTTTCCTGATGGTTTCAATAATGGCAAGTAATTTTCCCCTTAACCTTGGTTTACGAAATATACTTTTTGACCTCAAATCCTCAGGAAGCAGATGCTTTACAGAGTTGATGAACTCCTGTCTTCTTTCATCAACCTGCTGATAATTCGGACCAACATACTCATTCGTCACCAAAATCCCACCCGGCTTCAATGCCCCATACAATTTGGGAATCAGAACGTCCAATTTTTCGATATGATGAAGGGCACCATTCGCCCATACAATATCGTACTCTTCTCCCGGAAGATCCCTTTCATTCAAATCAGCCTGAAAATACTCAATGTTCTCAAAACCTTGCTGTTTCGCTAACTTTTTTGCTTCCGAAATCGCTCCAGGAGCAATGTCCGTCCCCACAATAGTTTTCGCAACTCCGTATCCTGCAAGAGTTCGTTCAACATGACCGAATCCACAAGCGATACTGAGGCACTTCTCAACGGGAATTCTATCTTTCAAGAACTTCTCAACGCTCCAGAACTCACACCAATCCCGTCTATTTTCCCCCTTTTCACCAAAAATCAGGTCACAGGATCTTTGCCTGATTGGTGGAAAACAATAAAAGTTCTTTTCAGACGCTGCACAATTCACTTTTGACCAGTGATCCTTTACTACTTCAACCTCACTTTTCATAGCTTTCTTCTTGCAAAATCACTTCTTTTCTATGTTCGCAACAATACCATTACTCCCATAAAATAAAGACTCGGAGTGGTTTTCTTCAGAAGCGACCATTTCCCGGATTTCTTCCAAAGTCTTCGGGTAATCGTATCTCGCACCCAGAGCATCAAAGGTATCCATTATTGCCCACTCTTTCCTCTGTTCCTCACTCAAACCAAACGTCAAATAATTCCAGATGGGAATAGGTATGTAAGCAGCAATATTGTATCCGTTTTTGAATTTCCTTTTTAAAAAGGTATCGAAAGGAAGATAAAGCGGAACATAGAATTTAATAACATTCAATAAATGCTTCGGATTCATCTTCGAGGTAATAGGCCTCCACAAATATTTTGGAGTGGACCAGGAATTCGGGCTTTCAAATTTCCGATAATAGTCAATCGAGATTTTGCCACCCGATTTGAGTTTTCGAAAAATTGAATCGTATGCTTTTAGAGGGTCAGGAGTATGCTGAAGGACTCCGTAGCAAAAAACGAAATCGAAAGATTCATCATCAAAAGGAATATCATACAAATCACCCTGAAACAGAAGAAAATCTCCCTTTTGGCCATTGCTTGACAGATTCGCATCGACCGCACAACTGTAATCGAATGAAACCAATTCAGCCTCGGTACCCAAAAAAATCTCCGAGAACCGACCTGCACCTGAACCCACTTCCAGGACCCGTTTTCCTCTCAACTCATCTTTGGTCCAATTGGTATTTTCCCAAAATCGTTTTGCAGTCAAGGAGAGGCCTGACGCACTATCGAGCTGCGTAGATTTGTATTTGTTCCACTGCAAGCCGAAATTATCTGCGTAGTTGCTTTCAGGAACGAAACGGGGAATTCCTCTTACGATAGGGACCTTCTTTGCCGACTCATCACCATCTTTTTCCACAAGCATTCCAGTAAGAACTTCTCCATTGCCCTCTTCTTTGATTTCCAAATCAAATCGAGAACTGAAATACTCTTTGTAATGATCTATTTTCATTTCAGCTGTCAGAGATATTTCTTAAACAAACCAGTTCCGCTTCGGTGAAACACTTTGTATTCTTTTTTTTCAAAATTATAGAAAACTTCCCTCACTGACTCTTTGAGAATCCATTTGCGTTCGAACAGTCTTGCATACTCATCCAAATATTTTTTCCGAATCGTTTCACAATTCTCCAAATATGCCTCTTTTTCACGAATGGACCAATTGGTCAAATGCTTCCGGAAGGATCCTAGATAGGCGTTTACGCTTACTAGATCAGTAAACTTAAAAAACCTGCACCAAAGCTCATAGTCAGCCGCTATACCGGCACTTGTGTCCAATTTGCCCCCAGATTTTTCCCAAATACTTCTTCTCCAAAAGGTAGATTCCTGCTGAGGAATCCCCTTCTCAAATTCCAGCAAATTCGAACGCTTCCAGAGCCTTCTTAACGATGATTTGAAAATGATTCCTCTTGCATCCATTTTCGAAGGCACACCCGTTATCCAATGCACATCAACGAGGTTTCTGAACAGGGAGCCTACGAGAAAAAGTGATTTCGGCAATAGAGAGTCATCCGCATTCAGCCATCCCATAAGTTCTCCGGTCGAAGCACTGAAACCTTTATTGATCGCATCATAAGGACCTTCATCCACTTCCGAAATTAACAAAGCGATATTGGCTTGATATTCTGCAACAATATCCAAGGTCGAATCTTCACTTTTACCGTCTACGACAATCAGTTCAAGATTCGGATATTTCTGATCAACAATTGAACGCAATGTTTCATCGAGGTACTTTTCGCTATTGAACGTTGGAACAACGAGCGAAATTTTGGGATATTCAAGTAAGTCACTCATGCCAATTAACCGGTACCCAGTAACGTTTGATAAAGCTCCAGGTAACTGCGTCCTTCAGATTCTGCAGAAAAACTCTCAACTATTCGATGCCTTGCATTCAGACTGATGCTGGAATCTTGATCTTCTACCACCAAAAAGTCCTTTAATTTGCTGGCAAGGGCACCCACGTCTCCTTTGGTAAACAAATACCCGTTGATTCCGTCTTCCACCACATCAGGAACCCCTCCTGTGTTGAATGAGAAAACAACCAGGCCACTAGCCATAGCCTCCAAAACGGTATTAGGAAGATTATCATCGATTCCAGTGTAAACAAATGCATCAGCTAGTGCATAGAATTCGGCAATCGTTTTAGGTGATCCAATTTCCCCGGTGTGCAAAACCAATGCTTTGTCAGCTTCAGAAAGATTACATTCATCTGTACCTATCAAAACGGTCAAAACAGTCGGTTGCGTCTGAAGTTTTTCACAAATATCAGACACATAATTCCACCCCTTTCTCCTTCTGATATGTCCTCTGTCTGCGACAAAAAGAACAACTTTTTTATCGACCGCTATCCCGTGCTTTTTTCGAAGCAATGCTTTGTCTCGTGGTCTAAAAAGTTCAACATTCACACCTGTTGTTATTTTTTTGCATTCAAATTTTCTGAATACCCTACTCCTGCGAACATTATCCATCATCCAATCTGACACACAAACAATAGTAAGCTTTTCCTCCGCGAGACGATTCATGGCCTCAACTTTGCGCCTGAGAATTTCAAAAGATAGATCTCTGTCATTGTCTGACCCCAAAGTTGGACAGCTCCCACAGCTTTTCTCAAATTTCTGACAACCTTCCGAGAAATGGCATCCTCCGGTAAAGGGATTCATATCAGCTAATCTCCAAACCACCTTTGATCGGGAGCTATTCACATTTTTAAAAAAGGATTGGTAATCAATAAAACCTGCAACCCAGTTGAGTTGAACGATATCCGCGTCTTTGAGCTGACGAACAAACCCGTGTTTGTCTGATGTTCTGTCATCTGAAAACAACTCTTTACCGGGTAACAAGCGTTGGGGGTAACAATCCAACTCCTTCGATAAACTCTTACTTCGATTCCTCTCAATCAATCTTGAAAGCCTCGATTTTTTTGGATTGAGAAGCTGAACATCTTCAAAGTGAGATCCATTCGAATTTCGAACTAAAAACTGCGAATCAACTCCAAGTTGCTTCAACTGATTGTGAATCCTGAAGTGCGCTTTCGCAGCCCCTCCTTTGTTGTAATAGGTACTAAGATGAACAACCTTCATCCTACGCTAAATCCGACAATCTATCAGGAACCGTCCCTCTGTTTACCACGTGGATTTGAAACCACAATTGAAACATAAACATACTCCACAATCTAACTTCTGCGCCTGCCTGGGAGGATTTGACGAGCGGTTCGTGTCTCTGCAAAAAATCCTCTCTAAAAATACCCTGCTCCTTCAATCTTTCGGGCGAGCACAGCCGATTCAAAATAGGTTTGAGATCCTCAGTTAACCATTTTTTGTAAGGTAAAACGAAACCACGTTTTTTTGCATTCAAAATAGAGTCAGGAATCTTGTCCCTCACTACACTCCTAAGCAAAGCCTTCTGTGCATGCTCTCCTGTTCTAATTTTCCCCGGTATTCGCAATGCAAATTCCACAAACTCCCTGTCCAAAAAAGGAACTCTCGCCTCAACAGAATGCGCCATTGAAAAACGGTCCGTCATAAACAAGAACTCTTCTGGAAGCTGCGTCTCAAACGACAGCATGGCGATACTGTTTCGTAGATCACCATCCGGCGACGCATCTAGAAGTTTTTGGATAAATACTTCTGGGCTTTCTAATTTGCGATGTGAGTCATCCGCAAAAAGATCCTCCATTCTTCGAGCATAATTGAAATGATCTGAAACAGCAGGATGCCGTTGCGCAACCGGATACAGCAGGTTTCTGACGCGCGACGAAATAGGACCCTCCCGACCCAATGTAGATTCCAAAATCTTTCTCTCCTGCAACCAAGACAAGAGGCTTTGGGGAATTAATTTTCTCCTGTTGTTTAGAGAAGTGAGCCATTGATCCTTTTCCAGAAAATGCCCATAACCATAATTGCCAAATAGCTCGTCTCCTCCTGACCCTGTGATGGCCACTTTCACATACTGAGACATTTCACGAAACACCCACCAGGAAGGAAGACCTCCAGCATATGGTTCATCGAGATGCCATACCATCTTTGGAAGTTCATCGAGCAAATCACTCGAATCGATTTCCATCTCGGTGTGATTGGTTCCGAAACGTTCAGCGACTTCTTTCGCTAACCTACGCTCATCCAATTCACCGTGATCAATATCTCTAAAACCAAGAGTGAACGTATGGATATTGCGGTGACCTACGCTACTTGCAGCTGCTACACTAGCGGCAGAGTCTAAGCCACCCGAAAGAGAAAACCCAACAGGAACATCACTAATCAACCACCTTGATATCGCTTTTTGAAATTGCTCCCAAAGATCCGATTCCAGATTTCCGTTTCCGCGATAATCTGCCAGCTCCGAAAATGCACTCCAGAACTGTTCAACTTCAAATGTTTTTCGAACGAGATCATACCTGAAGAACTCCCCGGGCTTTAATTTGTGGATTCCCTCATAAATACTCAAATTTCGTTGGGTCGCATGAAACGTAAAATAATCGACAAGTGCTTGTTCACAAATCGCATAATCCTGTTCCGAAACCGCCAAAATAGACTTAATCTCTGAAGCAATCAGTAAGGAGTCTGCCTTTTGAGAATAATACAACGGTTTGATACCTATTTGATCTCTAGCACCAACCAGTTGCCTTTGCTTCTTATCATAAAGACAAAACGCAAACATACCGTTTAACTCAGACAACATCTCAATCCCCATATCGAGATACAAATACAACAGTACCTCAGTATCTGAATTTTCTGTTTGGAAAGGATAGCCTTTTCTTTCAAGTCTTTCTCTTAACTCAGGTGCATTAAAGATTTCACCATTAAAAACCACCCAGACCCTACCCTCAGAATCGCTCATCGGCTGGTGACCATGATTTATATCCAAAATCGCCAAACGCTTCATTCCCATCGCAAGAAGATCATCCGGAAAGTACTTCACGCCCCAATCATCAGGACCTCTATGAGTGATGACATCCAACGCAGCTTCAAAGCGTGCCTCGTTGCAGTTTCCCACACTAGCTACAATTCCACACATTTATCTTAAATCACGATCAAGATTGAACGAGAATATCGTCATCACCACCCTCAAGTAATTCTCTAAGTCTCTGACAAAAATCAGTCGTCGAAAATTTCTCCCAATTTCTGTAATCCACTAGACTTAAGGTTTGAGATGCGGTTTCGTCTTTTGACACAACCCACTTAATAGGATCCAAAAACAAATGGCGCTGAAGAAAAACAGCATAAGCATACTTTCTGGCTAGTTCGATTTCTGTCTCACTCATTTGGGGCATTGTATGAAGATAGGAAAGAGCATCCAGGTAAGACTCCCTACTCTCAAAATCCTTGGTAAATCCCATACGATCATATCGACCTGTCCCCGCTGTAAGTGTCCGAACTCCAAATGCTGCAGACTCAATCCCAACGGTTCCTCGAACAGTCAGGCAATAATCCATAACCCCAAATAAACAATAAGTAGAGACGTCACTATCACTCTCAAGAATCCTAATATGCTCAGGGAGACTACCCAACTTGGAGAGTATACATTTTAACTCTTCTGACTCGTATCCAACACCATCCCTTTTAGCTTTCACCATGTTAGCAGGATGAATTTTAAAAATCCAATTGACGTTCGTATTCTTTGAAGCGGCTTCTACAACATGAACGAACCAATCATAATAATTATCAAAAAGGTCCGAACCATACGACATCGTACCGTCCCAAAAAATATGGGAAAACACAACCGCGATAGGATTCTCTGAACTCCATCCCAAACGCGATAAAACCTCCTCTTTTGAGAGAATCATCTTATTAAACTGAGTCCCAACCTCAGCAAACCAATCTCCAGATTCGTATGATTTATACAGCATCGCTTTGAGCTCTTCCCATCGTTCAGATTTCCATGCTGCTCCCTTCACAGTATCCCACGATTTACTCGACAAGGAGTGAGGATGAGTGTGAACCGACTCAGGGTTTTGATACGACTTAATCACCTCATACCCTGTATTCTGGCTGGAATTTCTTGTCAGCACTCGAATTCCCCTCGAAACAGCTAGCTGAAACAGCTCTGAAACAGGAGAGTAGACCCTATCATTCACGACCAAAACAGAGGGCTTTATTCGTTCATAAATCTCCTTAGCTAACTGACTCGAAGTGTAAGCATTTTTGAAATGGTTTGAATAGACACGCCGTTCTGCCTCTACAGAGAAGTCACATTCATGCTTTCTTTGATGACGAAGAAAACTTGCAAGAGCGTTCGAGCCTAAATGAACACCATCTTTGATAATCCCGACCCATTTTTCACGCCCTAAGTCGCTCAGTAACCGCTCAGCCTGGCCTTCGCATTCCTCCCAATCGATGAGTCCACGAAAAGCGGAGTAGTTTATATAATCCAGACCACATGCTTTGATCTTCCTCAAGGCCATCCAGTCAGGCTTCATTACCAACAAGACAGGACGATAATTTGCTGCAACGAGGGCCTTAGCATAAACCAATTCGATCTCGACGAGATATGTAGACGTTACCAACAAGGCCACATTACCCTTTTTCGGAAATGCACCGGTTTGGTAAGTTGGAAGATTCTTTTTGAAATACTTCCATGCAGCCTCATCTCCTTCTTGGGGTTGAGCACCAACTCGTCTCAGTGAAAAAAAGTGGAAGATTTCTCTCTTAATGCGAGCGATTAAGTTCATCCTTTTTCTGTTCCAGATACAAAGCTCTCGCAAAATGCAAATCCGCCTTGTCATTAATATCGATAGCCAATTCGCGATCGATAAGATACCCTTCACATGATTGTCCTAACACTGACTTTGTCTTCCTGAGGGCTGATGTTCCGGTAATGTATAAACAACTGTTTTCAACGTATAACGGCTCGCGCTCCTGTCTTCTTCGAGGTGCATTTGGTTGTCTACGTTTGAAAGACGACTCTTCACGTATCCAAAAATCACTTCGATCTTCATGAAGTGTTAACATCGCATCTTTGTCAGGATACTTCTCCTCGAATACCTCAATGAAGTCGTCCACCAATTTAGCTTCACGAAACGGTGAGGTCGGCTGAAGCGTCAGAACCGCGTCAAACTTCAAGTCCCACTTTTCCTCAAAAAAATCGAGAGCATGGATCAGAACAGACTCGGTCGAAGCTGAATCGGACGCGTAAACGAGAGGCCTGGGAACTACTTTAACACCTGCTTCCTTTGCTGCCGCGGATATCTTGGAATCTTCGGTACTGACGCAAAGTTCGCTAATCTTAGTAGAATCTAAAACACAGTCGATACAGTGGGTTAGTAAAGGTTTCCCACAAAAATCGACCAGATTCTTGTAAGGAATTCCCTTACTGCCTCCTCTTGCAGGAATTACTGCCAATACTCTCATTCCTTATCAATCGATAGCAATGTCAGGAAATCCAGAAGTGTAATCACATCCGTCAATTTGAAATCCGCATCCACAATCGGAATCAATGAGACACCATATTTTTTAAAGATCCCAAAAGCTTCATCAGCATCATAAGCATGCATGTACAAAAACTGAGGAGTGATAACGCTACGCAGTGGTGTGTATAGATTAGTTTCATTCAGAAGGGACCTTAAGACATCGCCCTCACTGAAAATTCCGATCACTTTCCCCTCCTTATTTTCCACAATTGCGCAACGCGAGGAGTTTTGCTGAATCACCTGGACCGCGTCCTTGATTGAGTCATTTCCACTAATCACGTAATCTCTGATGTCTTTTGATGCACTCATAAGAAGCTGTAGCTAGTTAGTAGGTTAAATGTTTGGAAAGTAGTTGATCGTTGACCGGTGTTTGCACCAGAAGATCCAGTATGCGCTGGGACGATTTTCCATCTCCATACGGATTCACACATTCTGATCGCAATAGAGAACGAAACTCATCACTCTTTGCTTTTTTTATACTTGCCAAAATCGCATCCACTTCAAACGGACAGTTGATCACATTCATGCCCTGAACTCTTTGATTTTGGCGATTGCCGATATTCACAGCAGGAGTCTTAAACGTCGGTGCCTCCAACAATCCGGAACTCGAATTGCCGACAATACACTGGGAGTTTTTCAACAAGCCTAAGTAATCCTGACGTTTCAGATTCGCAAAAACGTGGAAATCCTTGATCCTCGCTCGCTCTATTCCTTTTCGAATCATGTGACTCCCCGCATCGTTGTTGGGCAATATCACGATCTTCTTTAAATCAACACGGGCTAATGCCTCCATCGTCGTCTGAATTTGCTGCTCAGCTTCCTCGTATTCCTCCGTAACTGAATGCTGCACCACCATGACGTAGGGTTCTGATAAATCGACATTCAAACGCTGCTCAATATTAGCTATGTCCGAATAAAACCCTTCCTCCAGCTCATCAATTTGCGGCGCACCCACATTATGCACCCGAAAATCACTCTCACCGAGTTTGATCAACCGATCCGCAGCGTCCTGATTTGCCGCCAGGTGTAAATGCGTGTATTTTCCGATTGCGTGACGAGTCATCCCATCGATGTTACCGGAAAGCTCACCCGCCTGAATGTGCGCAACTGGGATGTAGCAAAATGCCCCCACCGTAGCTCCCATCAACTGCTCTCCACGGTCCCCGGCTAACACTATCCAGTCCGGCCGATCACTTGCCACTATGTCCGCAAACGAACTCATAAAGATTCCCAACGACTTAACCATCGAATAGTGATTGTATCCGTCGATCGACATGTAGACTTTGTGATCAATTCTGAACCCATCCGCCAAAATCTCATTAATCGGCATTCCGAAACTTGGCGACAAATGCATGTTAGTCACACACAACGAATATTCCACATCCGGATGTTGTTCGCACAGCTTAAGGATCGGGCGAATGTAGCCCCACTCCCCTCGAGAACCAGTCACAAACAATAACTTCTTTTTCGGCTGTTTCTGATCTGGCATCAGTTCAAATCCTCCCACTTCAGAAGCGTGTTCTCCTCAATATCCACTATGGCAGTCTTCCCAATCACTTCGTCTCTAAATCTCGACGGAATTCCCGTTCCTGGACGTTTAGACCAAATCATCTCACCATCTATAACCTCACCTGCAGTGATTCGTCGCGTGCTTACAATGCTTCGAAATGCCCATTCGCGAATTTGTTTCTCACGTACATGAATTTTCTTCTCGGTCCCACTCGAGCTTTCTATCTTCCGTATCCCATCTACGAGTTGCTTCAAATCTTGAAAATCAATTGAAACCGACTGATCAGGACCCGGTTGCCGTTTGTCCAATATCACGTGCTTTTCCACGATCTTCGCACCAAGAGTCACCGCAGCAAAACAAGTATATAAATCAGGAGTATGGTCGGAATGTCCAATTAAAGCCTTTGGATAACGCTTTCTCAAAACCGGAATAAGCCCGACATTAATATCCTCGTACACTGGCGGATACTCAGAAACGCAATGCGTCAAAGCCAGTGGAATTCCCGTTTCAATCAAAGCAGCATAAGTGCGGTCAATTTCCTCAAAGGTACACATTCCGGTTGAAACAATCATCGGTTTCCTCAATACCGTCGCCATTTTCACCAAGCTCGGAATATCTGTCATCTCACCCGAACCGATCTTGATCATGTCTAACCCTATGGACACCATCTCTTCCGCCGCCTTGTAACTAAATGGGGTGCACATGTATTTAATTCCGAGCTCCTCGCAATACCGCATCAATTCAGCGTGGTCATCGAGCTTTAGCGCATACTTTTTTAGGAATTCGTAAAGCGGCTCTTCAAAATTATCAGACATCGACACATCTGGTAGCATCTCTTCATCGGGCAAATGATGCTGGAATTTGATCGCATCTGCCCCAGCAAGTTTAGCCCTAAGGCACATCTCCTTAGCAACATCCATATTGCCAAGATGGTTATCACATCCTTCTGCAATAACAAAACAACGTCTTCCGTTTTTCTTAGACAACAGATCCAATAAGGAATTATTCATTGTCAAAACTTTTCCTCAGCTCAAGAGCCATTTTGTGGTTAAGTTCGTTAATCTGTTCAGTAGTGAAAAAATCAACATATTCTTTTTCTCTCCCTTCTCGAAAATTATTTTTGAATGAATTTTTTTCCAAAGCAGGCAACGCATCACGATTAAACGCCTGCTCAAATCCATAAAAATGGAATATCTCACTGAAAAAGCCACTTGGGTCATGCTTCATTTTCGAAAAGTTCGTCATTAGAATGCGAAACCTTGCATCATCCTCCATAACACTCTGCCAAGAAGATATCCACCCGATAAGTTTGTCAAAATACACGTCCACGATCCACTGCTTAATCTCCCAATCATCCATCGAAGAAATCTCCTCAGGTACACAATCTGAAGCCAACAAAGAACTCACTGTCGCTTCATCTTCCAGTATCTCTCTCCTCCTGATCTGGTAAAACCATGAAACTGCAGCATCGCGTGGGTCCCTAACATGCACAACTATCTTTCTCATGCCATACGCATCCAAAAGATTCAGATTATATTCAAAAGGAGCGAAATGCGTTTTTCCGTATCTTTTCCCCGATAGAATTTCATCGAAAAAATACCGAGAATCGATTCTCGAATCATATACTGCCCCATAATCGATATTCGTTGATGTCCGAACATTAAAATGATTACAAATTGCCTTCCTGATAAAACCACTACCACTTCTCGGCAAAGAAGTTACAAGCATCGGCACTGGCAAACGTGATCTGTCACTGTTATTGGAAGGAATATTTTTAGCGTTCCCAATAATCAAGCGACCAATCCTGTTCCTAATCCCCTGCAACATGATACATCTCGTTCAGATCCTGCAAAACTGCCTCAGCAGCTTTGTTCAAACTGAAAAACTGCTCGTAAGCCTTACGTCCATTTGCTCCAACCGATTTCGCTAAACCTTTATCCCGAAGCACTCGAGCAATATGTCCAGCCATTGCCTTTGCACTTGTCCCAACAAATGCATTTTCACCATCTTTGAGCTCAGGTATGTTTTTCCGCTCCGTTTCACGGGTGATTACACAACACCCGAAAGAAAACGCAGTGACAATGCGTACTCGAATTCCCAAAACAAAAGGTGTGGGAACCAATTGCGCCGTTGCATTTAGGAATTCATCATCAGGAGGTTCTATTCTACCACAAATACGAATCCTCTCATCACTAAGTATCGCTTTCAAGGCATCAGGTGGATCGCCTTCACCAACCACCCTGATTTCAAAATCCTCATCACCACACATTCGAATTAAATGCGGATAAATTTCCTCTGCAAAATAGATCAAACCTGCTTTAGTCGAGGTCGCTTGCAGGTTACTCGGTCCAATCAAAATTTTTGATTTTCCAGCAACCTGTCTGTCATCCTTCCATCCCGCATCGAATGGGTCCACCAATGGAGTCCGGTAATATCTAAGCATCGAAAGCCCTTTTGAGCGTGCAAACTTCTTGGTTTCATCAGCCTGAAACGTACCCGCCACGCTACAAAAACGCAGTAAGTATTTCATCCAGTACTGACAGGCAGACGTATACAAAAACCGTCGGACTAAGATCATCGGGCGAATTACTTTCTTCCAAAAGGATTCGGTCTTCCATCTCCGGATCAAAGGAGCACTCCAGGGATCACCGACAGCCCCCAAGACAGGCACATCCAAAACATTCATCAACGTCGAAAGAGAATCCCAATGATAAGCAAATATCACATCCGGTTTTACGCTGGACACAATCTCTCCCATAGCCCCAGACAATCGCATTTCAGGAAAAACACTCTCTCCTTTTGGAATCCATCGGTTATAAAACCTTGAACGAAGCACATCCTGACGATTCACTTTTTTGAAATCCAGTATGTGAATCTTCACCCCTAAAGCTTCTATTTCATAAATTCGATCATCCGTAAAAAACGGATCTCCTTCTTTTTTGAAAACAGCTAACTCAACTTCATGACCATTTTTGACAACATGGTTCATGATAGCCCACACCGTCATAGGCCCACCATTTGAGTTCTCTGCAGGCAAAGAATGATTGACTACAAGCACTTTCATTTCAGCGGTCGCTTCGCTTGAAAGATATTCGTCAGTTGTTTCTTGAGCCGCTTCGGATACCTGAACAGGCTCCTGTGAATCAACGACTTCATAGAGCTCTTCGAAAATTCTTTTTCCAAAATTACGATATCGTTTTCACTTAACAACTCAGCAAACCGAAACAAATTACAGGCGAACGAATAAAATCCGTACACGCAGGAGATTAGACCCAATCGATGCATTTCCTCTGGCGTCATGCTTGTTCGGTCCGGATCTTTCACAAAATACGCATCCCCTGCGTAAATAAACTGTCGGTCTTCCACTGCCGACACAGAAGAATTCCTTCCCCACGAATAACGCGAGTGATTCAAATCAACATCAATCATCAACATCTTATGCTCATCCAAAAAAGAATGTTGATGCCCAAGCAAAGGTGATTCCTTGTAATAAGGCACCATCAAAAACTCCGCCTTCACAAACAAAATTCGACCATTCTCAAAAAGCTTTTTTGCACCTTTATAAACATTGAGTTCCGCACCTTCTACGTCTACTTTTAGATAGTCAAAAACACGATCCGAATTATAAAACAATGAATCCAATGTAGTGCAGTCAACAGTCTCTTCACGGATAACTTTCGCATGTGCATCAAAGAGAGACTGACCACCATCCGCATACCGAAACATCGACTGCGATTTCTTTTTAACCGAATGCCCCATCATCGAGCAAGATCCGGGACCCTGGGTTATATAGAAAGGGAAAGTTCCTTCCTCAGACCATATCGCCTTATCGTAGTATTCCTCATGCTTAAAAGAAGCCACCTGAACGCCGAATTTCTTGGAATCTGTCGACCCGTTTATGAGCTTCAAATACTCTTCCTGATTAGGTTCAAACCCGATGTAGTTGCAATTTTTGGCATACTCGTTTGGAAAAACCATCATACCATTTCTGGCTCCTATATCCAAAACGTTCGGAGAAACCCCATTCTGCAACAATGGCTCGAACATAAGGTCCCAGTATTTTTCTTTCAGACGGATCATTTTTATAAACCTAACTCCAGGATTGATCAGCAACAATTAATCCACTTTCAGGGCTCAGAGGAATCCTTTCGATTACATCACTTTTTTTTGCCGAAATACTAATACGAAAGGCATTGATTAAAGAATCACTCCAGATACTGGCGCATCTGCATCTCAGATTTACCCAATAATCTCCCGTTTCCAGAAACAGCCCTCGAACCACACAACGCACAACACCTTCTTTCTCTGCTGTATCAACATCCATATTCACCATGTAGTTCGAGAAATACGAAACAATCACTCCCAAATCATTCTTGATTGCAATTCCGAATTCGCAATTTTCGTCCCGCACTTCCTTGGCAAATCTATACCCAATTTCAAATTCAATAGGGTCTCCGCTCTTGTGGAAAAAAGTTGGCTGTTTGTCCACGTTTAAAACTTTCGCATAGGTCAGTTTCATCAACTGATCAAACTTCGACTTCCTGCCAACATGCTCAGTCAAATCCTGGATACCCGTATCGTTTAAATAGGACTCATCCGCACTTTCAAAAAGATAATGCTTAACGCATTCTGCTGCGCTTCCAGTGTGATCAATTTTCCCAGATTTTAGAACTACAGCATTGGAACACATATTCTCGATAATCCCCATATTGTGACTCACTAAGATCACGGTTTTACCATCTCGCGATACCTCTGTCATCTTGTTTCCACATTTTCTCCGAAAATCCGCGTCTCCCACAGCAAGCACTTCATCTACGATAAGTATCTGAGGCTCCAAAAAAGCAGCAACCGCAAAACCAAGACGAACCCCCATTCCCGACGAATAACGCTTGATCGGCATATCAATGTATTTTGATACGCCCGAGAAATCCACAATGTCATCGAGTTTCTGATCAATTTCGCGTTTACTCATCCCATGAAGCGTCCCGTTCATGTAAATGTTCTCCCTCCCTGTCAGTTCCGGATGAAAACCAGTACCCACTTCCAAAAGACTACTCACTCGACCGTGAATCTCAATACGTCCTTCAGTCGGAGCCGTAATCCGGCTCAAAATCTTCAGCAAAGTAGATTTCCCCGCGCCATTGTGTCCAATAATTCCAAAAACCTCCCCCTTCTTAATCTCAAGATTCACATTTTTCAGCGCCCAGAATATAGAGTCCTCATCTTCCGAGCTCCCGAAATGGGTCAAACCGAAAATCTCGCTCATTCTCCGGATCGGTAAGGTCACCGCGTGTGCGATACCAAAAACACTACGGTCGGACTGCTTCTGTAGAGATTTTAGAATACGGTAACGTTTGCTGATACCCTCAATACTTACCGCAATGTCACGATAGTCATTCATTTATTCAAAAGATTACAATGCATCTACAATTAGTGGCTCACGTGATTTGTATATCAGCGTTCCGACGAACAACAAAACCAACGAAAATACCAGTGGATAAATAAAGAATTTCAATTCATACGCGCCCCCAATCATAGCAACTCGAAATCCCTCAATCAGATACACCATTGGGTTCAAAGTATAGATGCCTTGATAGGCCTCATGAACCGATTCGATCGGATACGCCACCGGAATCAGATAAACCGCAAACTGTAGAAAATATCTCCAGATCAACTCCAAGTCACGAAACTGAACGACAAAGGAAGATATCAGCATCCCAAACCCCGCACTCAGAAGGAACATCACAAATATCTGCGGTACCACATAAAACAGCTCCCATCCGGGATAAAAACCCCAGAATGCGATCAAAACTAACGATAAGATCAACTGGATCAAAAAGTTCGGCAAATAAACCACAACCGGAATAATCGGAATCATAATCCGAGGAAAATAGATCTTCTGAAGCAGTATTTTTTCTGCGTTCAGACTTAATACAGAAAAATTCATCGCATTCTTTAGAAACAACCACCCAGCCATCGATGCGGTATTGAATACTACATAAGGGGTCTCATTCGTATCCACTTTCACCAGTCCGCCAAACACAATCGTAAAAAATAGGATGTTGATTGCAGGATCTAGAAAAACCCACAAGTAACTCAAAACCGTCTGCCGTTGTTGCGCTTTGTATTGGTTAATCACTCGAAAGCGAAATAGATCTTTGTAACGCAAAAGCTCACTAAGCTCAAAGCGCTTCCAACGTCGATTCGCATCAATAATCGTTACTGGTTCTTCTGAATTTTGCATAATGCTACCGCTTCCGGTTGCCAATTAGACAATCGGTTCAATCTGAGCTAAAACGAGAATATAGTTAGTCAAAGACTAAGGATTTTTGATATCGCGGGGACAATCTGCTTGGCTCTTCGATTCAATTTTCGAAAAACCTTTATCCGGTCCTCAATGAGTTTCTTTTCTGATGAATCCAAAACCTTCGCAACTTCCTCAATTCTTGAAAATCGCTCCTCCGCAACGGTTAAGAAAGGACGTATTTCTTCTTCCAAAAACTTGGTAACAATTGATCGAAAATCGAGCTCAGCCTGATAATGATCTTTCCTTTGAGCGGGTAAATAAACAACACTCACGCCGTTAAGCCCACGTAAAATTTTCAGGCCTTGACTGGCAGATCCCATGCTCATACTCAAACGTTGAGAGATATCCTCCATCGACAACGGTCTTGAAGAAGCCAGCAACAGTCCATAAATCTCGCAAACCGACTTTTGAAGCCCAATAAGACGACCAAAACGGACAACAAAGTCGATCATGTCCATTTCATGACTTCTCAAAGCATTCTGTTGTTCAAACTGACGGTTCATAACTTTCGATAATTTCAAAATTTTTTGAAATTTCAAGAATAATAATTGGTTGAGGCAAACGAGAGATGAACTGACTAATCATTTCTCTTTCTCAGCACTGTTGATCAACTCACAAAGTCACAAAAAAATAGATTATTGCATGACTGAAATTTTCTTATTTGCTAGAGCAGATAACGACCTTAAGGATTCAACAAAAATGATTCCTTTTATGGCATTTGGCGAACTCAA
>JAKSBQ010000440.1 GCA_022361075.1 Opitutales bacterium
ACAGAAATTGGATCAACATGCGCGGCATATTCGCGATCACCTCAAGAAGCTGGGCCAGAAATCTTACCACGAACATCTTGAACAGACGCCGGAATTTGTTGTGTTATTTTTACCGGGCGAAGTTTTTTACTCGGTGGCTCTTGAGCAGGATCCTGAACTCATCGAGTATGGGGTGAACCAGAAGGTTCTCATCGCTACACCGACTACGCTCATCGCACTCCTGAAAGCGATTGCTTACGGATGGAGAAATCAGGAAATCGCCGAAAAAGCTGGTGAGATCAGCAAACTGGGACGTGATCTTTTTGACAGCGTGGTCATTATGCTCGAGCACATGTCGAGCGTGAGGAAGTCACTCAATCAGACTGTGGATCATTTCAACAAAACTATTCGTTCTACCAACAGTCGCCTGATCCCGCGAATTCGGAAATTCAAAGAAACCGGTGCGGGTGGTGACAAAGCCATACCCCATTCGGATGTGATCGAGAGTAGTGCCCAACTGATCGACATCCCCAATCTTCTGGAAGAGGACAAGTAGTGGATGAAGTATCTGATTTTTTGGGAGATGAACCCGTTGAACTAGAAGTTAACGGAGTTCTGGATTTACACCCGTTCCAACCCAAAGAGATCGTGAGTGTGGTTGAGGAGTATTTGAGGGTTTGCCTGGAAAAGAGAATCGACTGTGTGAGAATCATTCATGGCAAAGGAAAAGGTGTGCAGCGTGATCGGGTGCAGGCATTTTTAAAAAAGCATCCGAACGTAGTTTCATTCGGACCGGATAGCGCTGGAGGATCCAGTTGGGGTGCGACCATCGCCCAACTCAGAATGTAGAGACATCTTTGCAAACTGGAGAGATTAAGAAGTGCCAGAATGACTCATCAATCAGGACCGAATCGAAGGATCCGATGAAGTCATTTTAATAAATATCTTCATTTCGTAGGCAATCAGGTTCCTTTCTTGACAGTTGGAATGGTGGGTTTCTACTTTTCTCAATGAGGCAGAGTGGCCTTTTTGCATATCCATCATAACATCAAATGTCTGATTCATTAAAAATATATCTGGATGGGGAATTCGTTCCAAAATCCGAAGCAAAAATATCCGTTTTCGACCACGGACTGCTTTACGGTGACGGTGTGTTTGAGGGTATTCGGGTGTATGGTGGTTGTGTATTTAAGTTGGAAGAGCACCTTGAACGCTTGGAGTATTCTGCGAAGGCTTTGATCCTGAAAATGCCATGGTCCCGCCAGGAAATCGCAGAAGTTGTTTGTGACACTTGCCGAGTGAATGATATTCGGGATGGTTACATCCGTCTCCTTGTTACTCGGGGTGTGGGATCGCTGGGATTATCCCCACGTACGTGTGAAAAACCTTCGTTAATTGTCATCGCAGATAAGATCCAGCTTTATCCGGAAAAGTATTATACCGAAGGACTTAAGATCATAACCGTACCCACACGACGTTCAGGACCAGCGATGTTGCCTCCCATGATCAAGTCTCTGAACTACGTGAATAACATCCTTGCGAAAATTGAAGCTCAGCACGCGGGCTATGAAGAGGCGATCATGCTTGATGATGCTGGTTACGTAGCGGAGTGCACGGGTGACAACGTCTTCATCGTTCATAAAGGTACAGTTTACACTCCACCCCCATCTACAGGGGCGCTCAAAGGAATCACCAGAGCTGCTGTGCTGGAAATTGCCGAAGCACTTGAAATCCCATTAAAGGAACAACCATTAACCCGTTATGACATCTGGGTAGCTGAAGAATGTTTTCTAACGGGAACTGCGGCTGAAGTTATTCCGGTAGTAGAGGTTGACGCTCGACCGATTGGTGACAGCAAACCCGGAGAGATCACCAACAAGTTTTTGGAAAAATTTCACGATGTGGTGCTGAAAGACGGCACAATGCTGTGATTTTTATGAATTGGCAGGTAATTTGCAAAAGAGTCCCAGAAGAGTTAGTATTTTTGACAAAACATAGTTATGGCGAGACCGGAACAATGCTCAGGTTGCACTAAGAAAACAACCATCCACTTTACCCAGATTATAAATAACAAAGTTCATAAACTGGATATGTGCGAGGATTGTCCGCTCAAAAAGGAGATCATCGATCCGGGTAATTTTTCCCTCACTGAGATCTTCAAAGCGGATATAGCCAAACCTGAATCAGGAGCACTAACCATGGGTGATGCCGTTTGTGAGACCTGCGGGTTCAGCCAGGTGGAGTTCGAAAAACGAGGTCGTTTGGGTTGCCCAGATTGCTACACCCATTTTGAACCTGCGGTGCGTTCATTGATTAAGGACATGCACTACGGGAACACCCACAAAGGTAAACAACCTCAGATCGCGGTTCAGCGAGTGGATTTGTCGAATCGGATGAGCGACCTCAAGAAACAGTTGGATGGTGCCGTGGAAACTGAAGATTTTGAAAATGCCGCTACGATCAGAGATCAGATCATCGAACTGGAAAACCAACTCAATAAGTTGACTGAGGTTTCCTGATTTGGTGGTGCAGAAATGAATATTCAGCAACTCATATCATCGGAGGGAAAGACCTCCAGGCAAAAAGCATCACATCCGATCTTGTTGATGTCCCGGATTCGGCTTGCCCGTAACATAGAGGGATTCTCATTCCCGGGTTGGTCAGATTCTGAAAAAAAATTGCAGATTTATGAGTTGTGCAGAGGTGCGATCGAGCAAGTTGAGGAGTTCAGCCCCTGCATTCATTTTTCCATCGAATCACTCGACAAGAACGAGAGGCAGTATTTGGTTGAGCGACATCTCATCAGCAAGGAGTTGTGCGAAGGCGAGATTGGTGCTGGAGTCACGATTGATGACACTCGTTCCATGTCCATCATGATCAATGAGGAAGATCACCTGCGTATACAAGTGATGTCTCCCGGCCTGAGTTTTGATTCGATCTGGAATCGAAGTGATGCGATCGACAACGCCCTAGAGAAGCAACTGAACTATTCTTTTCGAGAAAATCTTGGGTATTTGACTGCATGTCCGACTAATCTTGGCACGGGTATGCGAGCATCTGTGATGCTACATCTTCCGGGGTTAGTCCTGACTAAACAAATGGAAAAAGTAGTGAGGGCTGTTAACCAATTGGGCATCGTGGCCAGAGGCATATTTGGGGAGTCTTCAGATCCGTCTGGAAGTGTGTTCCAAATATCGAACCAGCAAACTTTAGGGGAATCCGAATCTGAAATCATCCACCGTCTCGAAAACGTAATTCGCACGATCATCGTGCAGGAAGCAAACGCGAGAATTCGGCTGTTTGAACAGGATGAGGATCGAGTCGTTGATCGAATTTGTCGTGCTTTTGGAGTGCTTCGATACGCAAATATGCTCAGTTCGAGCGAAGCGATGAATCTGCTCTCCATGCTCCGCTTTGCAAGTGACATTCAGATCATGCCTGCTAACGTCCGATCGATGGTCGACGATTTGATTATGAACACTCAACCTTCTCACCTTCAGTTCGATTATGGGGGAATACTCGACTCCAATCAGAGGGATCTGCTGAGAGCGCAAAAGATTCGTGAGAAACTTTCGTCAATTGTTGAGCCAAATCCGAGTGATCTGGACTTCACCTTACTCAAGTCAGCCTCCATCTTGCCGAAGAATGAAACCGGTGGTGCAACATCGGGGGAGCCCTCTTGATTAATCATACAATTCGAATTAAAATAAATTTATGGAACCAATGAACAATTTCACCCCTCGCGCGCAGCAAGTGCTGGCTCTTGCGAGGAAGGAAGCCGATCGTTTCCACCACAATTATGTCGGTACCGAGCACATTCTTTTGGGGCTTATCAATTTGGGCCAGGGTGTAGCGGTTAATGTTTTGCAGAGAATGGGTCTGAGCCTCGATTCCGTTCGAGGAGCTGTTGAGAACCAAGTTCCGAAAGGACCTGAAACCAAACCCACCGGCAACATTCCTTACACCCCGAGAGTGAAGAAGGTTCTCTCTCTGGCGGGAAAGGAAGCGAAGAATCTTTCTCACAGTTACGTCGGCACGGAGCACATCCTTCTTGGTCTTCTTCGGGAAGGTGAGGGTGTTGCCGCGCGCGTACTCAAATCATTGGATGTGGACATCGAAAAGTGTCGCAATGAGGTTCTTTCGGAACTGGATCCTAATTTCTCGGGTGATACCGATGAAGAGGGTGCTGAAACGGCGTCAACAGGGCCTGGATCGGAGGAGAAGAAGGAAGTAAAGACTCCTGCACTCAAGGCATTTGGCAGGGACCTCACCGAAATGGCTCGTAAAAATGAGCTCGATCCTGTCGTGGGTCGTGAGAAAGAGATTCGCAGGGTGATTCAGATCCTTTGTCGTCGCACGAAAAACAATCCGGTATTGATCGGAGAAGCAGGTGTTGGAAAAACAGCCATCGTCGAAGGTCTCGCGCAGGAAATTTCCTCAGGAATTGTTCCAGAAATCATCATGGACAAACGAGTGGTCACTCTTGATCTGGCGTTGATGGTCGCTGGTACTAAGTATCGTGGCCAGTTTGAAGAACGCATCAAGGCGGTGATGGATGAAATCCGTCGGACAAAAAACGTGATCCTGTTCATCGATGAACTCCACACCATCGTTGGAGCAGGTGCTGCCGAGGGCGCGATGGATGCCTCAAACATTTTCAAGCCCGCACTGAGTCGGGGGGAACTTCAAACTATCGGTGCAACTACGTTAGCGGAGTATCGCAAACACATCGAAAAAGACAGTGCTCTGGATCGTCGTTTTCAGCCCGTGAAAGTCGATGCACCTTCCGTGGACGACACGATTGAGATTCTTAAGGGCATTCGGGTGAAGTACGAAGATCACCATAAGGTGGAATTCACTGACAAGTCTCTTTATCTCGCTGCAAAGCTGTCTGATCGTTACATCACGGGCCGACACCTTCCCGATAAGGCGATTGATGTATTGGACGAGAGTGGTTCTCGCGCCCGAATCGATTCGTTGCAACGGCCACCGGAGCTTGAGGAGATGACGACTGAAATTGAACGAGTGTGCAAGCTCAAGGAAGACTCGATAAGCCACCAGCAATTCGAAGAAGCTGCGAAGCATCGCGACGAAGAAAAACGACTCGTTCAGGAAAAAGAAGACAAACTTGAGGCTTGGAAAAAAGAACGTGAAGAGACCCGAATCATTGTCGATGAGGATGAGATCCTACAAGTTGTAGCCGACTGGACAGGGGTTCCTTTGAAGAGAATGGGACAGAAGGAAAGTGAAAAACTCCTTCAACTCGAAAGTGAACTTCAAAAGACCATTATTGGACAAGATGAGGCTACCGAAGTCATCGCAAAGGCTCTTCGTCGCTCCCGTGCGGATCTCAAGGATCCCCGTCGTCCGATCGGCTCTTTCATGTTCTTGGGACCCACTGGAGTTGGAAAAACGCATCTCGCGAAGGTTTTGGCGGAGCATATGTTTGGCGATCGGGATGCCATCATCCAGATCGACATGTCGGAATACATGGAGAAGTTCACCGTATCTCGCCTGATTGGTTCACCTCCAGGCTATGTAGGCCACGAAGAAGGCGGGCAGTTGACGGAGGCCGTGCGTCGGAAGGCTTACTCAGTGGTGCTCTTGGATGAGATCGAAAAAGCTCACCCGGATGTCGTCCAACTGTTGTTACAGGTTTTGGAAGACGGACGTCTGACTGATAGCCTCGGCCGCCGTGTGGATTTCAGAAATACAATCCTGATCATGACTTCCAACGTGGGAGCTCATCTGATTCAAAAGAATAATTTTGTTGGATTTACTCCACAGGACGAAGGGCAGTTTGCCTTTGAAAAGATCAAAGATAAGATCATGGACGAGACCAAGAAGGTTTTTAAACCCGAGTTTTTGAATCGTCTCAGTGATATTGTGATATTCCACTCTCTCGCTAAAGAAAGCATCTACAAGATTGTTGATCTTGAACTGAAAGTGGTATCGGACCGATTGAATCAAAAAGACATCGCGCTCGAGATTAGTGACGAAGCGAGAACCTTCCTGGTTGAACAGGGCTACGACGAGAAGTATGGGGCACGCCCGTTACGCCGAGCAGTTGAGCGCTATGTCGAGGATGCTCTTGCTGAATCGATACTCAAAGGTGAAATCAAGACGGCGGAGCCCATCAAGGTCGATCTTGATGAGTCCGGTGAAGCACTTACGTTTTCACAAAATTGTGAAGTTCACGAAGTAAACTAAGCCAATTCTTTCAAAGTTGAGAAGACGATGTTGAGCACTGCCTCGATATCGTCTTCTTCGATTACAGGGTAGGGCAGTAAGAATCGGCATTTAGTGGGGTTGCTGCCCGCACTGAGTGCGATTACTCCGTTTTCGAATAAACGTTTCAAGAACGAACCCACTTTCACCCCGTCTCCGTTGTAAGGAGTGAAACAAATCATAGATCCTAAGCCGAATGGACCGTTAATGAGTCCGGTTTCCGCCTCAAATTGAGCTAGTTTTTCTTGTGTAAATTTCGAAAGACGCTCGATTTTTCCCGAATCCCCGAAAAAGGGTTTTTCAGAAAGGGCCTTTAGGATTTGTTTTGCGCCTTCAATGGTTGACGTTGCTGAAGTGTAGGTTTGTCCGAGAAGCCCAGCCGGTGGTTTCCAATCGGATTTGAATAGAGTAGCGCACACTTGGGAGGCTTTGCCGATCCAGACCATATCAATCAAATCTGGGAGCCCAAAATATTGATAAGCAAAAGGGGTTTTGAGACGCGAGAAAGTTTGGATTTCATCCACCAGTACAGCGATTCCTTTGCTCTTACAAAATTCCATGACCTTACGGAAGTAATTTGACTCACCCGGGTAGAACCCGCCTTCTCCCTGAACCAGCTCAAAAATCATTCCGGCGTGTTTATCCGGATACTCCTCTACTTTGGTTTTGATCGCCTCAAGGGTGCGCTGGGTACTTTCTTCTGGATCTTCGGGATCGAAGAAGGGAACGTGATCGACCGGAAAAGCATCGGGAAGTCCTGCACGAGTCATCGCTTTGTCATTGATGTGCGAAAAGGCGATGGTTCGACCCGCGAAGCAGCGTTTGAAAGCTAAGATCCGATTCGCTGGCTGGTTTTTGTTAAAGGTCAGCTTAAGTGCGTTTTCAGCTGCCATCACGCCGGAGCTCGTAAGGAAACAGTGATCAAACATGTGTTGTCCCTGATTTGCCAATCCGAGAATTTGCTCGCTTAACTCGAGAGAATTTCGATTTTGTTGCACGTGACCCTGGATGAGTGTGTCCTGAATGGCTCCGTCTATGGAAGCTTCCACGATGTCGGGATTTGCATGGCCAAATTGATAGACGCCTATCCCACATATGAAATCGTATTTAACACTACCGTCCTCAAGTTCAACAAACGGACCCTTTCCAAATCCAGAGCCAAGGTAAGGATAAATAAGTCCTCCTGCCCTAATTTCTTCGAGACGCTTAATGGTAGATTCGTAGTCTGCTTTGAATTTGCTTTTTGCAGGTCGGATGCCGGTGATGGATTTCTGGTGTTTTTTAAGTGCGTCTAGAATCAGTTTTTTCCCCTCAATGAGTTGGGGATCTTCCTGAAGTTGTTGTGAAAGTGTATGGGACATAGTGATACGGTATTTGAATTTGTACAGATGATGCCTGAATAGTGAATTCAGAAATTTTAGGGAGAACACGCTCCTGAGAAGCGTGGAGTGGGCTCGTTAGTGTGAGGGGATTGACCTCAGTTGGAATTATCTTCTGCAGAGTTTGAATCGTAAAACTCTTTGATGACTTCCATTCTCTTTCTCTCGAGCTCTTCTTGTCTGACCTCTTCGATGCTTCTTTGTCTTTCGTTTGAAGTCATGACCTTACGCATCTGGCTGATCGCCATGTTTTGAAGCTGTCTGACTCGTTCTCGAGTGATGTTGAACGCCTGGCCTACTTCTTCGAGAGTCATGGGTTTCTCCCCATTTAAACCGTATCTCATCCGGATGATGTCTGCTTCACGGGGATTCAGATCATCAAGCATACGGCTCATGTCGTTGAGCAAAGATTTACTACGAAGGTTATCAAATGGATTGATCGCATTTTCGTCTCCGACGATGTCGCCAAATTCGGTATCTTCTCCATCTCCGATCGGTGCATCGAGTGAAGCCGGCCTCACACTTACACTTTTGAGGTGAGCGACTTTGTTGACCGGAATACCCATCTCGATCGCGACTTCATCATCGGTCGGCTCACGGCCTAGTTCTTCCGAGAGGCGCATCGAAATTTTTCGCATATTGGCGATTTTGTCGACGAGATGCACCGGGAGTCGGATGGTTTTACCCTGATTCGCAAGTGCTCGTTTGATGGATTGTTTGATCCACCAGGCTGCGTAGGTGCTGAGCTTTCCGCCCTTCGCGGGGTCGAAACGTTCCACTGCTTTGATCAGTCCGATATTTCCTTCACTAATCAAATCAAGAAGCGGCAGTCCAAAATTGTTGTAGTCGTAGGCAATCTTAACGACCAGACGGAGATTTGCAGCGATCATTTGATCCCTCGCTTCTTTGTTTCCGTTGCGAATGCGTTCTGCCAGTTCGATTTCCTGCTGATGGGTAAGTAGCGGAGTTTTACCTATTTCTTGAAGATAAAGTTTTATTGAGCTTTTTTCCGAGTAGGGAATATCTCGAATATCTTCTGGCTCGTTGTAGTCCGAAGTGGTGGAGATGGTGCGTCGAACTTCCATTTTTTGAGCTTGGTTTGTATAGGATTGTTGACCTACTTCCGAGACAATATTCCCCCCTTCAATCGAGGAAGATGCTTCCTGGATCGAGTCAAAAGTGCTGTTTGGCTTCTTTTTGGAAGGCATTTCGAATCGATTTTTAAAAATAGGTGTTTTTAAGGTCTTAACAGATTCCCGCAAGGGATCAATCTTTTAGACCACAACCCTAAAATTTGCGACTAGGTATGAGAATTGATTATCCCATGGAGCTTAACGAACATCTGCAAGGGATTGTTGCACCGCAGTTAGCATTCCTTTGGCTTTGTTTACAGTTTCCTCGTATTCTCTTTGCGGGTCAGAGTCTGCCACGATGCCAGCTCCCGCCTGAAGGTATACTTTTTCGTTCTTCAGGACTGCCGTTCGGATAGCGATTGCGGAGTCGTGGTTCCCAGAAAAAGAAAAATAGCCAAGAGCGCCTGAGTAGCTTCCGCGCTGGGTTTTTTCCAATTCCGAAATAATCTGCATTGCCCGGACCTTTGGGGCACCGCTGATTGTACCGGCTGGGAAAGTCGCTCTCATCAAATCAAATGCATTCTTGTCGTTGTCGAGTTGCCCGAGCACCTGGGTCACGATGTGCATGACATGCGAATAGCGTTCGATGATCATGAATTGAGGAAGTTCGATACTACCCACCTTGCAAACTCTTCCGATGTCGTTGCGTGCGAGATCTACTAACATGAGGTGTTCGGCCTTTTCCTTAGTGTCGGCCAGGAGGTCTTTTTCGAGTTGCTCATCTTCCTGTTGGGTCTTCCCCCGAGGACGAGTTCCGGCAATTGGGCGAATTTCAACCTGCCCTTCCTTTACCTTCACATGAACTTCAGGTGATGCACTCACGATCGCGAACTCGTCACACTCAAGCAGTGTCATGTAAGGTGACGGGTTTACGTTGCGAAGAGCACGATAGAGTGAAAGTGGAGAATGTGGGAAATCGACTTCGAAACGCTGAGACAGGACGGTTTGAAAAATATCTCCTTCTACGATGTATTCCTTGATTCGGCTGACTGCTCCGTGGAATTCTTCGGGCGTGAAGTTACTTCTCATTTCAGGAAGTTTCTCAACAGTAGCCGGAATCGGTGTAAACTCTCGGTTTAGCGGCTGAGAAAGCTTCGCCAAAATCTCCTCAATACTTTTTTTGGCTTTCGTGTAGGCTTTTTCAGGAGATTCTCCCACATTTGCGTTTGCATAAATGCTCAGTCGTTGTTGGGCATGATCGAAACACACAACCGCGTCCGTAATCAGAAAGTAAGCGAGCGGAGTGTCGAGTTCGGCATGATCTGGTTTGGGGACGGTCGGTTCGACTGTGTGGATGTATTCGTAGCCAATGTAGCCAACAGCACCACCCAAAAAAACAGGTTCATTAGGATCAGGTGTTGGAGTTTTATAGCTCTCAAAAAGCTGTTCGACCACAGCCAGAGGATCGTCGCCTGTATTGATTGTTTCAGTTTCTCCTGACTTGTGTCTGATGACTGTCTGATCTGGGTAAATTTTTATTTCTTTTTCCGGATCGGTACCAAGAAATGTGTAGCGACCAATGGTTTCACCACCCGTCACGGACTCCAGCATGAAGGATGGACCGCCATCTTTGCGAAGTTTCTGGTAAGCGGCGACAGGAGTCTCGGTATCCCCGTAAAATTCGCAATGAACGGGGATAATATTGTATTCTTTACTAAGTTCTAGAAAGTCATCCAGAGATGGGGTCAGCTTCATTTTTATTCAATCCTTCTGAGTTGGATACTCTCAACCACCTTGGATCTTGCAAGCACATTAGTTATGACCACGAGTCTGTCTCCTTCTTCAACCCACTTTTTGCTTTTCAGGATATGAAGTGCAGTTTGAATACTCTCTTCCCGGTCTTGTGTGTATATCATAAAAAATGGGTTAATTCCCCAAACCATCTGCATTTGCCGGTAAAGGACTTCATCGTCAGTGAACGCGTAGATTGGAATCTTACTGGACCGAAGGGCTGAAAGTAGCAGTGGATAACGAAGTGTCCGGGTAAAAACAACGAGTCCTGAGTTATCGATCTCTTGAGCGAGACTTGCCGCTGAACGAAGCATTTTTTCCGCAGGAGTCTCAAGGGAGACCGATTCCGCTGGCTTACTCTTTACCGTTTGTTCCATTCGGCGAACGATTCGGTTGAGTACCTTAATGCACTCGAGCGGATACTTTCCCACCGTGGTCTCGCCTGAGAGCATGATGCAGTCTGCGCGTTCGAGCACAGCGTTACTCACGTCGGTCACCTCGGCGCGTGTCGGAATCGGTGCGGTGATCATTGATTCCAGCATGTGAGTCGCAACGATTGCCGGTTTGAAATTTTCGATACACAGTTTGATGGCTCGTTTTTGAATCACTGGTAGTTCTTCAAAAGGGCACTCAATCCCGAGATCCCCTCTCGCCACCATCAATCCATCCGATGCCTTTACGATGGGTTCAAGATTACGAATTGCGGTTTGGTCTTCTATTTTCGCGATAATCTTCGCCTTAGATTCATTCTCCAGAAGGAAGTTTCGAAGCAACTCAATATCTGCAGCTTCCCGAACGAAGGAAAGGGCGAAGAAGTCGAAGTCTTGCTCGATCCCGAAGATGACGTCAGCTTTGTCCTTTTCCGTTAAAGATGGAAGGTCCACATGAACTCCTGGAAGATTGATGTGACGACGGTTTCCCATCTTCCCAGGGGTTATGACCTGACAACGAACAAATTTTTCTTCGGAGACAACAACCTTCATGCGTATCAATCCGCTGTCTACGAGTAGATCGTCACCTACCTTCAGGTCCTCGATGAGTTTAGGATAGTTTACTGAGACTTGAGGAATTCCGGCTTTTCCTTTGACCGAAGATTCGCGCACAAAATCAACCAGATCTCCTTCTTTCAGTTCCAGTGGAGCCTCCAAATCACCGGTTCGAATTTCAGGTCCCTTGACATCCATTAGAAGCGCAATTTGTCTTCCGATTTTTTGGGAAGCTCTACGGATGCGAGTGATGGTCTTTTTGATTCCCTCATGGGAAGCATGAGCCATGTTGAATCGGCAGACGTTTGCTCCAGAGCGGATCAACTCCTCTAAAATTTCTTCATCATCTGTTGCGGGTCCAACCGTGAAGATGACTTTGGTATGTCTGTAATTTTGCGGCATTTTTTGTGGTGGTGATGCGAAGCGGGAAAGAGACAGCTGACTCTTGATACCAAGCTTTGACCGTAAATTCTAAATTGACTTGTGGGTTCTAACGAAGTGGTCAGGAAGCTGTCAATTGTGGGCACCCTTTAATCTTGGGAGTAGAAATTAATCTTATCCTGGTCTACTACAGTATTTCAATGGCTTCGGAAAACGGGTTAAAAAGCCGAATTTTGGAACGAACTGCAAGTTGGGTTTTTTGAGCAAAGACCCTTCGGATGGCTTCAGGGCTGTTACAGTCTTTGCTGATATGGGCCAGTAAAATATGATCCAGGTGTGGAGACACTTCGGAGTGCAGATACTCAGCCACTGCAGTATTCGATAGGTGCCCGTGCCTACTCAGAATTCGCTGTTTTACTGACCATGGTCGTTTGGTGTCTTCCTCCAGCAAACGTTGATCATAATTTGCCTCGATTACCAATGTAGTGGCTTTTGAGATCTTATCTCTGACCAAACTTGTCATGTGACCAAGATCGAGCACCCACGCAATGTTGTGATGAGGTGAGAAAAGATCATTGCCACCCCACGAAAAAGTGAAGCCCACAGGATCGGCTGCGTCGTGTGGAATCGAGAATGTATCTATTTCGAGATCTTTGAAAGAGAATCGATTGCCTGTCTCAAAATGGTTCCACCGAGCTTTGTTTTTATTTGGGTGAGCGATGGACTCAAAAGTTTCCTTATTACTAATCCATGTAAGGTTTTGATAACGGTACAGACCACGAAACCCCTGAGTGTGGTCTGCATGCTCATGTGTGAGAAAAACCGCATCGATTTCCTCAATCCTAACTGAAATATCAGACAGCATTTGACAGATCCGTTTTCCTGAAAACCCCGCATCAATTAGGACCTTTGCCTCAGCAGTTTGGACCAGAGCGCAATTACCCGAACTACTTGAGCCAAGAATAGTGATGGGCGGTTCAGAAATCATAAACGTGAAAAGGATCAGCTTTGTAAAAGACGAGATTCCAACCAGAAGAGATTTGGGTCAAATCATTTGATATTTTTAGGCAATATGATGAGATGAAAAAGAATTGATTGAACCAATTGAGCGTCGGTATATTCCAAGATTGTAACGTCCGATTGAATTCGTTGGAGGTAAGTATCTAGCCCTGTATTGTGAGTAAAACCCTAATATTGTTACGTAACGAGCTGAAACACCAGTGGTTGTCTTCATCTACTTACGTCGCAAGCGTCGTTTTTTTGGTCCCGATGATTTTGTTTTATTGGGTCATCATTAAGGATTTTTCAGAAGTGGCAAAAAACGAATTTCCAATCGTTTCTTTCTTCCGCAATTTTTGGATTCCTAACTTATTCGTAGTTCCATTGATCACGATGAAGAGCATTGCGGATGACCGAAGAATGGGGACCCTCGAAGCTGCGTTAACTACACCAATCACACCTTTTCAGCTGGTGTTGAGTAAATTTTTATCTGCCTATCTCACATACCTTTTCCTGTGGTGCCTTACTTTGTCCTTTCCACTTTTGACACATTTGATGCTTTCTGAAGGCAGCATCGGCGGTCGACTTTTCTCACCTGAGGCCTTGGGTGGATGTCTTGTTTTTATTGCACTTAGTGGAAGTTGTTTCGTGGCGATTGGAATTTTGTGTAGCAGCCTGACCCGCAGTCAATTGGTTGCAGGAATGCTGTGTTTTACAGGTGTGTTTATTTTGATAGTCAGCGGAAGGCTTTTTGCTGAAATTCCGTTTGGAGGAAATTTTAGTTTTCTACAGAGTGTAAGCTTCAATGATCTTTTCCACACGTTTGATCATTTCGAGATTTTCTCAAAAGGGGTTTTAGACCTCAGGCCCTTTGTTTTCTATCTCTCAGCGTCTATCGGCCTACTTTCTGTAGCTTCCATTGTGATCGAACAAAAAATCTGAGCACAGGCATGAAATCTACCAGTAAATTTGATGATTTCGGCCTGGCAAAGAAGTTTGCTAGGGCGAACCGGTTGCTACAGGTTATTTTGCTGATCTCATTTATTATTGGAGTGAATTTATTCTCTCAGAGGTTTTCGATGTTATGGGATCTCTCAGTGGATAACGCGAACACACTTTCTGCTGAGTCAATTGCCAATCTTGAACAAATTGAAGGCGAGATCTCCATCCATGTAGTGACAGTTAAGGATCTCAAATTGCCAAACGGACGAATGGTCAACCTCGATTTGGGCCCTCTCGTGGAGCAATTTCGCCATCAGGCAAACCGCTTAGGGTTGAGCAAGTTTGAGATTCAGGAAGTGCAAATGTTCCGAGACAGAGACCTTCTTTTACAGCTTAAAGAATCATTTGGATTTGATCAGGAAAACGTGGTTTTGGTCGGTTCGGGGGATCGAAAACAAATCATCCCTATCGCAGATTTTTACCAAAAAAATGAGGAAGGAGACCTGGAGTTCAGTGGAGAGCAAGTCCTGATGGCATCGATACTTGAGGTAAATGATCCGCTCAAGAAAAAGGTTTTGTTTACGGTTGGCCAGGGTGAGATGTTGCTCGACGACACCGACTCTGAGCGCGGGCTTTCCGAACTTCACGACTTTTTGCAAAATCGAAATCTAGAAGTCGGCACGATTGATCTTAGCCGTTATGATCGGATTCCAGAGTCTACAGATCTGTTGATCATCACTTCGCCTCAAGCTTCCTTTTCTGAAACCGATGTTGAGAAGCTCAGGAAGTATCTTGAAAAGGCAAACGGAAGCATTCTTCTCTACCTCGAGCCATTTCGTAAGCACAACCTTGATGCGCTTTTGTCCGATTGGGGAGTTCTTGAGGAAAACTCTGTGATCATGGATCCAGGACCCGATTATCAATCCAGTTCGGGCAATCTCATTATCCGTCGGTTTGGGGAACATCCAGTTACCGAGACTCTGATATCGAACAAGCTCTACGTCTATTCTACCCAGCTCCGGCCAATTCGTCCGGATCCGGCTAATCCCGGTTTGGCAGGCGTGAAACGATTTGTCCTGTTGGGGACTTCGGAGACGAGTTGGGTGGAGACTGATTATCGTAACGAAAGTGTTCCAACCTTTGATGCTGTTCGTGATGTGGCAGGTCCAATACCTGTTGGATTACTATCAGAGCGGAGCGGAGCAGAAGCGTTGGGACTGAAACTAAAAGGGGGTAAATTGATCGTATTCGGAGATGCTTCGATTGTGTCCAACCGTTTGTTTGACCGTTACGGAAATCGGGTACTTTTTGCAAATTCATTAAACTGGACCTTGCAGAAGCGACATTTACTCAATATCCCACCCGAAAAAATTGAGAGTTACCGCCTTACGATTAGTGAGGGAGATCTCAATAATCTGTTATTTGCATTAATGCTGATGCCTGCAGCGTTTGCTGTTGTAGGACTGTTTTTTAGAATTGTGAGGAGATAAATCCAGATGAAGATCAAAACGACAATCCTTCTGCTAGTTCTCAATGCAATGGTTTTCTTTTTTCTCCTAAAACAGAAATCTCCTTTTGAGATAGGAGATGAAGGTGAAGATGACCGTATCCTTAGTTTTGCGCCTCCGGTCCATGAAGTGAAACGAATCGAGATTCAAGCTGGTGAAGACCATTACTCGCTGGAGAAGCTTGGAACAGAATGGTTTGTCAACGAGCCGATTCAGTGGGCGGCGAATCCTTTCGCAGTGAGACGAATGATCAGCCGATTGGACGCAGGTGAAGCACAAGTTGTTTTTCCGGTTACGGATATCATTCAAAGAAACCAGACCCTTGATGATTTTGGCCTTCAGGATCCAAAAATCTCCCTGACGCTCGGCTTTGAAGAAAAGGATTACATCCTTTCATTTGGAGCGCCTGTGGAGATTGGAGACCGTGTTTACATGCTTACTCCCGGGAAAGATGAGATCGTGGTAGTCGATTCCGGGTTACTGCAACCTTTTCTTTTGTCTGCTGAAGAGCTGAAGGCTGACAGCATTCTTTCCATTCCTCTCTTTGAAGTGGAATCCGTGATTGTAGAATTTACGCCAGAAGGTGCTCGCCAGCGTTTCAAGAAGAAGGATCAAAAGTGGATGATCGATTCACCGTTTTCAGCAATTGCCAGTCACGAAGCAATGCAGTCCGCTCTTGATAAACTACTGAATCTCGATGCTCAAATCCTAGGAGAATTACCTCCCGAACAGATTGATATTCAACATTTTAACGCTGTATGTCGGATTGAAATCATTGGGAATCGAAGAAACGAAGTGCTTTTATTGAATCATTTTTTGGTGAACGGGGAACCCAGTGAAGACTTTTATCTGGCTAAGATGGAAGGTCGGACCACTTATTTTGTGCTTTCAAGACCGGAAGTAGATCGTTGGAGGACTGCGAGTAATGATTTTAGAAAGAAAAACCTTTTTGAATTCTCGCCTGAAAGTGTTACCAAACTTGAAATTTTTGAGCATACTGAGGCTTCCTCCCAGATCAGTTTTCTCCGCCTGGAGAACAATGACTGGAAGTGTTTTAGCGAGTCTGAGGTTTATACGAAACCAGATTCGTTCGAGCTCGATGCCCCGATGGTTTATGAAGCCTTGGATTTACTGCAAAGCTTGATCGTTATGGACTTCGTTAACGACGCTCCAACGGCTGAAGATCTTGAAGTTTACGGGCTTTTAGAACCGCTGATAACGATTACTGTTGAAGCTGATAGAGTTTTTACGTTGGAAGTCGGGAATGGCGTAGAAGAGAGTGCTCAATCTTATGCGAATCTCAGAGACTCGGACGGCATCGTTACTGTGGCGAATGAAATCCTGGAGCTTTTCACCACGGATCCATTCCACTATCGCAATCGAAACCTAACGTTGTTTGAGGAAGGCGCCGGATTCAGCTATTTTGTTCTTGGAGCGAAGGAATCTGAAAGCCAACTGGATAGTCGAAGTATTGAATCTTTTCTTGAGAATTCTCAGCAGAAATTGGCAGTGGAAGATGCTCAGGCGCGGATTCAGGCCATCCAAGCTCTGCTTAGAGACTTTCGTAGCGAGGGATTCCTGAAAACCGAGGAACTTGAGGAAGGTATCGGTTTCCCTTTTGAACTCCGTTTTTATTCTGATGTCGGTTCCGAATTGGGGAGATTGGAACTGACGGATCGTCTTGCGGGTAGCGTACAGATTGGACGACTAGAAGATGAAGAGCATTTGATTTTGCTCCCTGTTGAGATGATTGATGCTCTTTTTCCGCTCTTACATGACCTCCGAATTCCCGAGGAGCACGAATTCCCGGAAGAAAAAGCACCGGAGCCAGAGGAAGTAGAAGTTCCTGAAGAAGAAACTTCAGACAACGAATCTTAACATCTAATTCCAGTTGGGAAGTGAGCACATTAAAAATCCTTAGATCCATTCTGAATGGAATTTTGGTAGGTGCTTTACTGGTTCAATCTACAGTGCTGTTTGCTTTCCTCACATTGGGTTATGTGGAGATCCCTGGATGGAGCATCCGCTCGTTTTCCTTTCTTCTGACAGGGGGCGAGCATCAGGTCTCAATGGAGAGTTTTCGCATCTATCCGGACAAGGGTATTATTGCGGAGAACGTGACTGTCTATTCGGAAAATTGTCGATGTCCAGCAGTTCGCATCCAGAGCGCTTGGGTATCGTTTAGAGACAAAAAGTCGGGAATCGAAACAAGATTCGGGGGTATAAATGGCGGGACCGTTTTTTATCCCGATCCCTTTTTACCCGAGTCTGAAAATCTGAAGCTTATCGAGAACATCAATATGTCCTTTTCGTTTGATGATGAAAGTCTTAAAATTCGGTCTTTAGATGCCAATGTTGCTAAGCTTCAGGTGTCGAGTCGGAGAGCGTTCGAGATTCCTCACGAGTTTTGGGATCCATTGCAAGATGATGACGATGAACGGGAGAATGATGATCGTGATTGGGCGGAGTCCCGCAAGGAACTTCTCAGGATTCATGATTATTTTAACAAAACCGAATTTTCGACTCTTGATATTTCTCTTTCCTATCAAACGGGGCGCGGATTTGACGGAGAATACGATCTGTTTACTGAAGGAGGGAGGGCTCTGGATAAACTTTCAAACAGTAGCTTTTACCTCACCGGTAAGTTTAACATCGACGAGCATTTCCATATGTTGGAGCGGGTTTATGGAGGCATTGAGTCGATCGCTTATGGAAATGAGTATCGAATCGGATCAATTGATTTTTTTGTGACATTCGATTCCGATCAAATCAACCCTTACGTTCCCGATGAAGTGAAGTTTCACGCGAGGAGACTGAACGTGCATGGAAGAGCGATTGATTTTCTGAGCGGAACAGTCGCGCCACAAGATCTACACAACAGCGATGTGGTATTTGATGTTGGGATCGGAGATCAGTCGCTTCGTGGAGAAATTGACCTCAACACGGAAGAAGATCTTCTACACTGGCAAGTTTCGGGTAGCGTGGCCCCTTTGAAAATTGCAGGTCAATTGGATTTTGAGACCGAAGGAGTTCCACTGAAATTCGCTGATCAAGTTTGGCTGAACGCTTCTGGCTCTGTTACTGATTGGAAACACCTGGATAATCTCGAATTTGCTTTGGTTACGCAAAATCTCGAATTGAAGGGAGTAGGGCTCGAATACGCGAGGGGATTCGGACGTTTAGAAGCGGACACACTTTTTATAGATGAGTTCAGCATTCGTTTGGGAGGCGCCAGGCTTAGGGGATTGCTCTCTAAGAATTTTGAAAACACTGAGTATCGTTACCTGATTGAAGGAAAGATGTTTCCTTATCTATTGAATCCGATGTTCAAGCCGTGGTGGGAGAAGACCTGGACCTCTTTTGACTTTTCTGAATCTCCAGCCTACGCAAATATGGATATCTGGGGGAAGGCTGATGACCAACGCCACCGAAACGCTTTTGGTGAAATCGCCTTCGATGAAGTCGCTTACAAGGGCTTGATGATGAAGCGAGGCGAGCTCAGGTTACAGGCAATTTCCAAATATACCCGTCTTTATGACATGCAAATTCGGCACCCAGAGGGATTGGCTACTGGTGAAGTGCGTACGGTCTATCAGCCTGACGGTAAATTGGTAATGACCCAGCGCTACAATGTGGCGAGCGATATTCCCCTACATCGGATGAAAAATCTTCTTGGAGAATCACTGGAAGTTTATGTTGATAACGCTTCGGAGAACGCGGCTCCACATGTGAATGTAGAAGGCTGCCTCGTTAAGGATGAATTCCCTGAATTGGAGAAGTTGGAGCGAATGAAAGTCGAGATCGCTTCTGACGATCCTTTCGAGTTTTTCGGTGTTGAGATGGACCGATTGAATGCGACTATTCTGTCGGAAGGAGATCAGATTCTCATTCACCCGGTGAGCTATGGTTTTGCCGATGGTGTGGGTACGGGGTCATTCAGAATGCTCAAAAAAGGTGATGAGACCATTCTCGAGTTTCAAACGGAACTTCAGGATTTTAACTACCATATCGGATTGAATAAAATCAGTGCGCTGAAGGACGAAGAGGAGCCTTTTGAGGAAGAAATAAAGGAAGAGAAGGTAAGGGAGAGTTACATGGATCTCTGGGTGGAAGGGCAAACTCCGATCGGCAAATGGGGGGAACTAAGGGGAGAGGGTAGGTTCGAACTTCGTGATCCACTCATCCACCGAGTCCATGTTTTTGGAGGGTTCTCAAAAGTAATGGACAACGCGGAATTGAATTTGGGGTCCTTTTCTCTAAAGGAAGCCAGTTCTCCCCTAAAACTTGAGGGGACCAAGGTGTTTTTTGAGGATTTGGAGTTAACCGGACCGAGTAGTCGAGTAAAATCAAAAGGCTTTATTGATCTCGGGAATCAAACCTTAGATTTTAGAATGAAGGCCTATCCTTTGGGGGAAGTGAAGTTCCCCGTTGTTGCGCTCTTAGCTTTTACACTCCAACCCATTACCCACCTGTTTGAAGTGCGGGCTACGGGGTCGATCGAAGACCCCGATTGGAAGTTTCAACTCGATCCCTCGGGGTTGTAATGCTTTGATATTCAAAAGAGCCATCCAATTTGCAATTGAATCGAAATTAGACCTACATAACTCGTTACGAATCTGAGCGTAAGGAAAGGATACACATGAATATTGGCGAAATTCGCAGACTGGTAGAAATTATCAAAGCCAACGATTTGGTTGAGTTTGAATTGGACGAGGGGGATTTTTCGATCCGTATCCGTCGTCAATCGGACGAAGCATTGAGTGTTGCTCCCGTTGCAAGCCAAGTGGTTCCGGTAGTTGCTCCTACTCCATCTCAGTCTGTAGCTGCAGCACCACAATCTGCGCCTGTCGAAGCAGCTCCAGTCGCGAAAGATGTGGATGCGGAAGAGATTCTTTCTCCAATGGTCGGAACTTTTTATCGATCACCGTCGCCCGATAGTAAGCCGTTTGTCACTGAAGGCGATTCTGTCAGCCCGGACAATGTGGTTTGCATTATTGAAGCGATGAAGGTGATGAACGAAATCCAAGCTGAAAAAGCAGGAGTTGTTGCTGAAATCTTAGTCCAGGATGGAGAGGCTGTAGAATTTGGACAACCGCTCATTCGACTGAAAAAAGCTTAAGGCTAAGTATCCAAACGACATTCATCGATTATGTTTAAAAAGATACTTATCGCGAACCGTGGCGAGATTGCGTTGCGAATCATTCGTGCTTGCAAAGAGCTGGGCATTGAGACCCTGGCGGTATACTCTCAGGCCGATGAGCAGTCCCTCCACACGCAGCTTGCGACTGAGGCCATTTGCATTGGGCCTGCACCAGGCAATCAGAGTTATCTGAAGACGGAAAGAATCCTGAGTGCTGCGGAGATTGGCGATGTAGACGCGATTCATCCCGGTTACGGATTTCTGGCGGAGAATGCGGAATTTGCCGAGCAATGTGCCTCCTGCAATATCAAGTTTATCGGTCCTTCAGCACACGCCATCCAGCATATGGGTGACAAGGCAATTGCCCGGGAGACAGTGAAAGAGGCAGGTGTGCCGATCATTCCAGGAAGCGATGGACCCATCGAATCTGAAAAGGACGCTCTCGCACTCGCAAACGAGATTGGTTATCCAGTGATCGTGAAGGCCGTCGCAGGGGGGGGGGGTCGCGGAATGAGAGTCGCGCACAATGCTCCGGCCTTCGCAAAGGAGTTTGCAACTGCAAGAAATGAAGCGGAAAAATCTTTCGGAAACGGAGCGGTTTACATCGAAAAGTTTATTGAAAATCCCCGCCACATCGAATTCCAGATTCTGGCGGACTCGCATGGGAATGTGATCCACCTTGGAGAGCGGGATTGTTCGATACAGCGGAGGCACCAAAAGGTGATCGAAGAAGCTCCATCACCATTTCTTACCGAAGAGTTACGGTCTAAAATGGGTGAAGCGGCTGTAAAAGCAGCAAAAGCTGTAGATTACGAGAACGCTGGCACCGTAGAATTTTTGGTCGATGAAGATGGGTCGTTTTATTTCATCGAAATGAATACACGCATCCAAGTGGAGCACCCTGTTACAGAAGAAGTGACTGGGATTGATCTACTCAAGGAACAGATCAAAATTGCATGTGGCCACAAACTTGAACTCACCCAGGAACAGGTTGAGATCAAAGGGCATGCGATCGAGTGTCGGATCTGCGCGGAAAACCCTGATAAAAATTTCATGCCATCGCCTGGTAATGTTGAACTGTTTTTTCCTCCCGGAGGTTATGGTGTTCGGGTAGATAGCCATGTTTACAGTGGTTACTCCATTCCACCCCACTATGACAGCATGATTGCAAAAGTCATCACGGTCGGAAAAAATCGCGAAATCGCCATTCAACGGATGGACAGGGCTATCAAAGAATGTATTATTAGAGGCATACACACGAACACTTCATTTTTAGAGGCAATCCTAAGGCATGCAAAATTCCAACAAGGTAAAACGACCACTCGTTTTATTGGAGACTATTTTAAACAATTAACTAATTCATAACCACCTCAAGCCATGAACGAATCAAATTCAGAAGAAACACCTAGTGTCGGTGTCGACATTAACGATGAACAAGGTAAGCTGGGCGAGATCCAGATCGCGCTTCCCGTTGTCGAAAATATGGTCCGAATGATCACCTTGGAAGTTGACGGCGTGGTCGATGTGATGGGTGCGGGTGCCGGGTCTATTTCAGGTATCTTTTCGTCCAAGGGAGAAAGCAGAACTGGGGTGAAAGTGATTGAAGATGAGGCAGGGGCTTATGCGATCGAAGTTCGGGTATCACTGGAATTCGGGGTAGAACTTGCGTCGGTCGCCTACAACATCCAAGACCTAGTTATCAACAAGATCTCGAAGATGACTTCCAAAGGTGTGAGCAAAGTAGATGTTTACATCGACCGGGTTGAAAAAGAAAAAGGAAAAGCTGAGGAAACTGCAGCTGAACCAGAAGAGGTTGAAACTGAGCCCAACGAGGTGAAGGAAGAAAACCAAGGCGAATAATGCTTGCCCAAATCAATTTCCAGAGCATCTGGGAATCTGTTCAACAACTCGGACTATCGGTTTGGGAATATTTTACGAATCCATGGATACTTGGCTTTCTTGCGGGTATCGTCATCTGTTTGATAGCGCTTTACGTGCTGTCCAAACGACAACCTAAGAGAATCCGGGCGTTCAACAATGACAATGGATATGTGGAGATCTCTCGGCCGGCTCTAGTCGATATCATTCGGAGCACTTCTGAGCAGGTCGATATCGAGAAAAAACCGGGTGTTCAGATCCAGACCAAAAGAGGTAAGTTACATGTGGATGTTAAGATTCGTCTCTTACCCTCCCGTCGTTTGACCGAAGTTTCGGAAATTCTACAGAAGCACCTTATCGAAACACTCGAAGGGGGCATGGGTATCCGAAAACTGGGAAACATCAATGTAGTGGTTGTGGGGGTGCGAACCAAGCCAGAGGGTACGGCCAGGTTGAATTTGCCATTCCATGGCGGCTCTAAAAAGTCAACGCCCGATGAGAGTATGGAACCTGTCGAAGTATTGGATCCTGTAGAAAGTGAGGAACAACCGATCGCTAGCGATGCAGATGCGGATCCTCCAGTGGAAGAAAACAAAAAGGATTAAAAAGCAGATCAACGCTTCCCATTCAGGCAGTTGATTGATCGACTGTTAGAAGTAGTCTATTGGGCTGGTATGGAAAAAGAGATACACAGCCCACCATCCGGAATGTTTTCTGCACGGATGTTACCGCCATGGTGTTCAACAATCCCCCTGGCGATGCTTAATCCGAGCCCGGTACCTCCATGAGCTCTGGATCTTGCTTTGTCTACTCGATAAAAACGTCTGAAGATATTAGGCAGATCTTCTCCTGGAATCCCTTTTCCGCTATCCCATACTTTGCATTCCAAGGTATCGGTGTCCGAATTGAGCGATGCGGTGAATGAGATGGTCGATTCTTCGCCAGAGTAGCGAATCGCGTTGTCCAGAAGGTTTTGAAACACTTGAGAAATTTTGAGGGCGTCTATCTGGGCGAACACCCCTTTTTCAACCGGAAGATATTCGAGCTTTTGAGACCCCTTCACTAAGTTGCTGTAATTGTCCTGAATGCTGCTCAACATCGGGCCGATTTCGGTTCTGGTTTTTTTGACAAACTCAGGTTCGGACTCAATGCGAGAGAGTGTAAGGAGGTCTTTGACGATTAGGTTTAGTCGAGTTGTGTTGGACTCAATCTTCTTCAGGAATTTGAGCCTGGTGGCGGGATCTACCGAGTCATTATCGTCGATGAGGGTTTCCGTGAATCCCTGGACGATTGTAATAGGTGTTTTGAGCTCGTGGGAGACGTTTGCAACAAAGTTGTTTTTGACGATTTCAAGTTCCTTGAGTCGAGAGATGTCGTGAAACACGAACAAAACTGAACCATAGGGGCTTGAAGAAGATTTGGAAATAGGTGTCGCGGATACCTCAAACCATCGTGTTTTGTCGTCGATGGTAAGTTGCAGTTCATGATTGTTGATTGGTTGGCCACTTTTTGCCATGTGTGCGCAATCGAGGAACTCAGGATCGCGAATGAGTTCCTCAATGCGTTTGCCGCGTATCGGCTTACCATTATTGAAAGTGTCTGAGGCTGACTTATTCGCGTGGATAATGATGTTGTTTAGATCGATGGAGTAGACCGCTTCCTGAATTTTTCCCAAAACCGCTTCGATCTGGTTTTGCATTTGAAGCTCAAGGTCGCGCATTTTGCGTTCTTGATACTGCAGTTCGGAGTAAGTTTGAATCAGGTAATCGATTTTAAATCGTTTAACGATGTTGGACTCCGTACTCTGTAAATATGGAGTTTTGTGCGTTACCGCCTCAGAGAGATCTCTCAATATAGTCCGAATTCGATAGAGCCTCCAGGTTAGAACTCCACAGATCACGATGAGCAGAAAGATGGTGAAGCCGCTCATTGTTAAAGGAAAAGGATCATCTTAGGAGGCGAAACAATTTAGGATTGCTGTTCTACTATTTTATAGCCCACTCCTCTAACTGTTTTGATGATATCGCCCTTAGTTTCGAGTTTTTCTCTAAGCCTTCTGATGTGTGTGTCCACGGTGCGTGTCTCTACATCCGCACTGTAGTTCCAGACATGGGATAACAGCTCTTCTCTAGATAGCACTTTTCCGATACGGCTCATGAGCAAATGTATCAACCGGAACTCTGTGGCAGTTAGTGTGACGTCATTTCCATCGACTGTGATGCGATGACGGTCGGTATCGACCGTGATGCCTCCTACTGAAAGTGTTGAGTTTTTTTTGTCTTCCGCTTCGGTGATTCTTTTAAAAATCGATTGGATCCTCAGGATGAGTTCCCGAGTGTTGAAAGGTTTCCCCAAATAATCGTCTGCACCCGCTTCTAACCCTTCGATTCGATCTTCTTGTTCGCCTTTTGCGGTGAGAAAGATGATTGGAATACTCTGTAGGGAAGCGTTGGAACGGATCATACGGCAGACCTGGAGTCCATCAAGCTCAGGCATCATGATATCGAGGATGATGAGATCTGGGAAGAAGTCCTTGATTTCACCAAGAATTTGAGCGGGGTTGTTGGATACTCTTACACTGAACCCTTCTCCCTTAAGTTTGTATTCGATGAGATCTGTTACATCGGGTTCGTCGTCTATGACTAGGATTTTTTTTCCACCACTCACCTTACATCAAAATTAAAGATACGGCTTATCAAAAGTTTGGTTGAAATTCAGGTCAAGCATAAGCTCTTCACAGAAATGATTAATCTGCAATAGTTTGAGGTTTTGTGAATAAGTGCATACGAATATCAGTTCGTAAGCGTTAGTGATGAAGTTCCAACTCACATACAGGAGATACAAACGGAGATTCAGACGTCCGGTAAGGTTTGGCAGTTCGATTGTCGACAAGAGAGAAGGAATTGTGCTTCGTTTGCTTCGGGAAGATGGGAGATGCGGATATGGTGAGATTGCGCCTGTCGAGAGCTTTGGGAGTGAATCTGTCGACAAGGCGGGAGCTTTATTAAAGTCGTTTTGCGGACTGTTTCAGGATCAATACTTAAAGGACGATCGTATTCATGCCCATCCCTGCACGAACTACGCTTTGAAATGTGCACTGAACTCTCTACAGAACGATGAAGCAGATCTTCCAGAAGGGAGACCAGTAGCCAGTGCGAAGTTGGCTGGGTTAAATGATTTTTTGGACTCTGACGCCTTTGTTGGCCGGGATGTATTAAAGCTGAAAGTAGGCGAGAAGTTGCAAGACCTTCGTAGTGAATGGGATCAACTCGAAAAAGTCTTTGCGTTAGCAAGAGAGCAACACTTTTCCGTTCGGCTGGATGCAAATGAGCAACTCACAATAGAGGAAGCGGAGCGTTGGATTGAGTTTCTTTTGGATCACACTGACGTGATTCAGTTTTTCGAGCAACCCGTTGATCGCACCTTACTGGACGAATTATTAGTTCTTTCGAGAATGGGAGTTCCGTTGGCTTTGGATGAGTCGATCCCGTTGCTTCTTGGACAAAGTCTTGCCCAGGAACTGAGCGATTTTTACTTCATCATTAAACCTTCTCTGGGGGACTGTGAAATTGTCGAATCTAACGATTTGAGTACAGAGAAGCTTGTGATCTCATCTGTGTTTGAATCTGCATTCGGCTTTTCAGAGTTATTGAGAAACCAATTTCGCAATACTCCAGGATTGGACACTCAGGAGATTTTTGTGGAGGACGATTTGGTTTACCCCTCTCAAGCCGACGGGAAGTATCGAGCCAATCAGCTGAATCTTGATGAACTATGGCAAAAATGGGGATAAATAGTTTTAGCTTTGAAAATGTTCAGCGTTGGCTGAAGTGGAATCAGTTAGAGGAGGCTCTCAGGTTTCACAAAATCGCTTGTTCTCGATTGTCCGAAGGTGATGGTGATTTGAAAGAGGTTCTCGTCGCGACAGGAGATCGAAACGAGATGCTGGGCTGGATATTCGCTTGTCTAAGTGCCGACCATCGAGTTTGGGTAGCGAATCCGAAATGGAAGCAAGCTGAATGGACACAGGTTGCTGCCTGCGTGAATCCTGATGTGATCATCGGAGCCCCGGTTCTGGAGTTCAGGGAGAATCAAATGGTCGAAGCTGATCGTCGTTTAACAGAGTCAGGGTTGATGATTCCAACTGGTGGGAGTAGTGGACGAATCAAATTCGCATGGCATGACCTTTCTACGATGGGAGCGGCTGTAGAAGGAATGGCGAGCTACTTTTTGGGGCGTGAGGATGTTAGAAGAGGAGATTTTGCGTTTTACTGCGACCTTCCTCTGTGGCACGTGAGTGGTTGGATGCAGGTGTTTCGAGCGTTTGTCTCTGATTCGTCTTTTACCTGGGATCGTGATGATGTGTTGAAAAGACAAGAGGTGTTTGAGCAAAGAGAGATCTGGTGGTATTCGTTGGTTTCGACGCAACTGCATCGATTGATCCAAAATAGAGAGGTCCACTTTTTGCGAAGCTTCGATCATTTGGTTCTGGGAGGTGGAGCGATAAGAGAGTCCATCATTCACTCTGCATTGGCGCACGAACTACAAATGTATGCGACCTATGGCTTGAGTGAAACTGCCGGAATGGTTGCAGGGAAGAGGATACAGGCTGAAGATGATTTCGCCAAAGGAGCTGAAGTTTTTTCACATGTTTCACTGAGAATAGCGAAGGAAGCGAAAAACCTCAATGAAGGCGAGGTGCTCATTAAGTCTAAAGCGTGTTGCAAGGGTTACAATGGGCGCAGGTTTGCCTCGCGTGACTGGGAGCTTTATTCTGGCGACATAGGAATGTTAGATGATGAGGGAAAGCTCCACATCTTGGGGCGTAGTGACCGGATGATTGTAACCGGCGGAGAAAAAGTGAACCCGTTGGAGGTGATGGATGTCCTCAGGAAGCATCCGTCTATATCGGACTGTTGGGTGTTTGGACTTGAACACGAAACCTGGGGAGAGGTGGTTTCGGCGGTGTACGTGTTGGATGAAAAATGTTCGAGCTTTGATGAAAAAGAAATTCAAGAGTTTTTGTCATCGAAGTTAGGTTCCTACAAAATTCCCAAACGCTGGCAGCGAGTTGAACGGATCCCTTATGACGAAAAAGGAAAGCTGGTGAAACAGGCGCTGATCGATGTCATTGCGCAAATGAAGAAATAATGCTGACAAAGGCTCCATTAAAGCATTTGTTGATTGTATGGGTTCAGAGGTAGTCGATAGACATTTGCAGCTGTGCGACGATTTGCTCGTTCTTCTGAAAGAAGAAAACAGGCTTTTGAGAGGCGATCCTAGTGGGATGACTGAAGAGTTCCTCCAGCAGAAGAGAGATTTATTACCTCGATTAGACGAGTCACTCGCAGCTTTAAAGACCATTCAAGAAGAGTCGCCAGAGATGCTGCCTGCCCTGAGAGAAAAGCTAGACTCCGCCCAGAAGAAGATCATGAGAATTTTGCTCCTTGATAAAGAAAACGAGCAGTTGCTTCTTAAGTCGATGATTCCGGTAAAGCAGAAAACCTCAGCTCCGGCGGGATCGATGCAGTCGTTAAAAAGCATTTACGACAAGCATCGAATCATGCCAGCGGGTTAGATTTCGGTTTCGGACTCTTCAACCGGGGACTCGGTTTCTTCCTCAGCGTTGTCTTCGACCTCAATCGTGTCTTGTTCGACCACTACATTTGCGAGAAGACCTTCTAAAGATTTGAGAATTTTTCGGGTCCAAAACGACGCCTCCTCACCCTGTTTAAAGATCATCAATAGTTGTTTCGG
>JAKSBQ010000187.1 GCA_022361075.1 Opitutales bacterium
ATAGTCCGGTCGAAAATCATGACCCCACTGAGAAATACAATGAGCCTCGTCTACTGCAAAAAGTGAAATTTCAACACTCCTCAAAGCCTCGATAAACGATCGCGCTCGAAAACGTTCGGGAGCAACATAAAGGAGTTTCAGTTGCCCTTTCTCCAAAGCACGCAACGTCTCTTTTTGCTGTTCCCAGGATTGAGAGCTATTGATCATTCCCGCTGGCACTCCCCGCTGATGCATAGCATCCACCTGATCCTTCATCAACGCAATCAGAGGAGACACGACTAAAGTCACACCCGAAAGTAACATCGCGGGCAGTTGATAGCAGAGGCTCTTTCCACCTCCAGTTGGCATGATCACGAGTGTGGGTTGAGCTTCTAAAATACTCTGGATGATTTCTTCTTGAGGGGGTCGAAACTCCTGAAGCCCAAAATGCTCGTAAAGTGCAATTCTTAACTTATCTTCCTTCACCACCTAACTTGCCTGCTTTGTTGTGAGCACAATACATGTATTCATTTGTTCATTTATTCTGTCAAATGGATTGTTCGCCAAAAAACAACAAATGAAAATCAATTCGAAAGCTCTCCGATTGATTTCCCAGCAGATTTCTACAACTTCGTAATGCATGAAGGAGTCCAACAAACCCAAAGTCGTTATCGAATACTGCAGCCAATGTCGCTTCATCCTGCGAGCGAGCTGGACGCTTCAGGAACTCCTTTTCACGTTTAGTGAAGACCTCGCTGAGGTCGCTCTTCGACCAGGCTCAGGCGGCGTTTTCAGAGTCTCTCTCAACGGAGAAGTGCTTTACGACCGCGAAGAGCAGGGAAGATTCCCGGAGTCCAAGGAACTGAAACAGCTCATCAGAGATCGGATTGATCCTGAGCGCTCACTTGGACACAGCGATCGATAGCCCCACTAAAGGCTCCATTTCAGGCCAAAGAAAAACGAAGCTCCGGGCATCGGATACCCTTTCCGGTATTCGTAAGTTTCGTCGAGTAAATTCTCCGCATGCAAGTAAGCCTCCCAATCTACCGACGACGCTGTCCAGCGATACGACAACTGAGCTGAGACTAAACTGTAGGCTTCGATGAGTTGAGGACCTGCCCCAAACCGCGGATTTGTGGTCAATTGATCATCGACATACTGATAGTCCATCGAAAACAGCCAACCGTTCCTCATCCAATTAAATCCAAGAGTGCCTGAAAGCTCAGGTAATGCAGGTAAACCTTCATCGCCATCCAGCACAGTCGCCCCAGCAAAAAGAGTCCAGTCCTCCACCTTGTGATGAACCATCGACTCCAAGCCTTGAATCGAGTAATCCCCGAAATTCTGAATAAATCCAGCAGGAGGTGGCGCAATAAAACGGATCGCATTCTCCACCTTATCTTCAAATACACTCAGGTTCAGGGTTGTCTGGCTTCCCAACTCCCACTGGGCTCCAAGTTCAAAATGATCGATCTGCTCAGGTTCTAAGTTTCTCCAATCTTCCGCAACCTGCCACGGAGGAGGCCTTCTTCCAAAAACGCTGACATAAACACCTGGATAATTGCTCCCTCTGGAATATTGCGCATAGTAGCTCGCACCATCGATTTCCCACCGCAAGATGGACTGAAGAGCGATCTCGCTGTCAAAAACCGAATGCTGCATGTAGCGAGAGCCAAGATCCAGTATCAGCTTTCCACTGTCGTCAGATTCCAAAAGTAGATGCGAGAGCCATACGTGAGGGGCTAAAATCTCAAAATGCTGCGAATCGAACTGGTTTCTGGGGCCAGCTGCGTAGTTCTCATCTACCTCTCCTCCGAAACGATCCCAATCCACTCCTCCACTCAAGGTTGTCCGTTCTGAAAATCTTCGACTCCATTTCGTTTTCACACCATAGTTGTTATAACTCGTAAGAGTGTCCAATTGCTGAGCCGGAAACGGCGGAGGCGGAGGCTGATGCCACTGACGCCAGTCACCTTCCCCATCTTCGAGGTGGATTTTGAGGAAAAATTCAGAATCATCGCCTGTGTAACTCAGTTTCCCGAGGTAGAATCGATTACTTGTCTCATAACGCTCGGTGATCGGGATGGAGATGCCGATCGGCTCTGGATCATTTGCATGAGAGTCCGTCAGGCTTACCATGAACGACGCATCCCACGCTTCAGACAATTTCCAAGCAAAATTGCCGTAGATGGCTTGGACCTCCCCATCTGCATTTTCCCGATGACCTTCACTCTGACGGTGAGAAAAAGAAAGCAAAGTGGAAAAATCTTCGTGTCCGTAGGCCCACAATCCTTTGGCCAAAGACGTTTCGTGGGATCCGTAACTCAGCTCGTATCTGCTTTTAAAACCCAAATCGTTCGCGGAAAGGGGCTTCAGATTGATCGCGCCAAACCCCATCGATCCCATGAGTGCAGATTGCGGACTCTTGAAGACTTCGATTGATTCCGCCATGTCGACTGAGAGCGTATCAATGAGCGGGTGTGTCCAAACCCCGACAAACAGGGGGACACCGTCGATCATGGTTGAAATCTCTGAACCAGGGCGTGCAGTACCGTGGCCCCTGATGAAAACTCCACCTCCATCACTACCACCGTAGGCACCCACCGGGTTGTAACGAGAGATCGTGACTCCTGGGACTCTTCGCAGAGCGGAAGTGAGGTCGGTGGCATGAAGATTATCCAACACCTCCCTCGAAAGACTATCTATTTTACCTCGAGATTCAATCGCACTCTTCTCGAGAACCGGAGGGGCGACAGAAACAACGGGTTCCAGATCATAGACATTCTGTGCTCGAGCTGCGGTCGAGAATGCAATCACACCCAAAGAAATAGAGTTAATAATCGAATTAAGTTGTCTTCCCATACTTGCCATAATCAGAGTTTCGTCTTCTGTTAATTGTTTCAACGCAGCTTGGGACATAAGTGCTCAATTTCAACAGCTTATCGGTAGAATTCAGCAAAGTATCGATAGAACCCAATAAATTCTCTGCCATGGTGCCGAAATCCGAAACAGCCCCCACACCCGTCATTCCGATTTTACGAAGCCTCAGCGAAGCGGGAATCGTCGTAGCGCTCATGTTTTTACTCCCCTACGTCATTCATTTGATTCCGTCGTGGGACGATTCACCGATTGGAGGAAAACTACTACCGATTTTTTATGCCCCGCTGATCGCAGCGATGACCCGCAAAATTCAAATATCGATCATCGCCAGTGTCGTTTCTCCCTGGATCAATCACTTCATCACCGGGAGCCCACCGTTACCGATCGCCGCAATGCTTTGCATCCAACTAGTCCCCTTTTCAGCGATCGCATTCGTCCTGGCGAAGCGTTTTCCCCATCAATTCTGGGTAGGCCCCGTCGCTTATCTGGCCAGCAAACCATTCATCCTTTTACTTTTCTTTTTGCTCCCGAACTGGATGCCTCCGGTTGATCCGATCAACCATCTGCTTGGCACGACTATCAACGCCATCCCGGGTATCATCATTTTGGCAATCCTAAGTTTCCTGTCTCATCGAACCTTCCCACCCTCGTCCCATGCCTGAATCAAAAAAAGTCCCTGTCGCATTCGAGGAGATTTCGAAGCGGTTAAAAAATACCGAATTGCCAGAGGTTGATGCGGTCATTGGGATTCAAACTGGTGGCCGCATTCCTGCAGTGCTTTGCGCTTACCAACTCGGTGTTCCGCTGTACATGCTGCCCATTCACTTCAGAGATCCTGAAAACCAACCTGAACACGAAGTGCCTGTGGTGTTTGATGACTACAAGCTGCCCGAAGACGCTAGCAAAGTCCTCCTTGTGGATGACGTTTCGGTAACCGGGAAAACCTTCGAAAAAGCTCTGGAAGTGATCGCGAGTCGTTATGAGTCTATCACGACGTTCGTGCTGAAAGGTAAGGGGGACTACGTCCTTTTCCCGGAAATCAAGCCCTGTGTTCGGTGGCCCTGGCTTTAGCTTCGCACGCAATTCGTAGCCGAATGCGTGAGCATTTGGCAATAAGCAAGAAGCCTCGCAACTTCAACCACCCAATTAAGCGCTAGCCTGATCCTGTTCATACTGCCAGCGGCATCCTGCCACCGTGGAAGTCTTGTAGCGTTCGTATTTTCCTTCTTTCGCGAAGTTTGCAGATTTTTCGAGTAAAGGCTTTACGTCGGCTTCCGTCATCGGGATGAAGTTACGAGCCATGTCCAGGTCCTGCAGGAGGTTGTCACGGCTTTGAATTCCGCACATCAGAGATGAGATCGGCAACGAAAGCGAGTAGCGGCGAGCCTGTTTGGGGTCGAAACCCAAACTGGGGATACTCCCGACACTCAACGACTTCATTCCAAGTACCCCCACATTTTGCTCATTCAAAATCGGCAATACCTTGTGCTGGTAGCTGTCGAAATGAGCATCAAGAATGCTGAGCGGGATGAGGGCCGAATCAAATTGAAAACCAGAGCTCAGAATCTCAAGAGCAACATCTGTTGGGCTGTGGCAGGAGAAACCGATGTGACGGATTTTTCCTGCTTTCTGTGCCTTGAGCACAGCAGCTAATGCTCCCTTCTGATCATCGAGCATACGCGGAATTTCTTCTTTGATAGAAACCCCGTGAAACAGCCAGAGGTCCATGTGATCGGTGTCCAATCTGCGAAGACTGTCATTGATCTGGCTCTCAGCGTTGTCCGCATCCCGTCCACATCCCTTGCTCATGAGATAAACCTTATCGCGACGTCCCTGAGTAGCGAGCGCCTTGCCCATCAACTCTTCGGCCCAACCGTCGTGATACTCCCAGCAGTTGTCAAAAAATGTGACCCCAGCATCGATCGCTTCGTGCATGATGGATATCGCATTCTTTTCCTCCACACGCCCAATCGTCCAACCGCCCAATCCGATGGCGGATACTCGTTCACCAGTTCGTCCTAAGATGCGTGTTGGGACTTCTCCCTCTTTCTTCTCCTGGGAGTTTGCGATGAATGCGCTTCCCGCGGCCACTCCAGCGATCGCGGTTTTGAGAAAGTCTCTTCGGGAAAATGATTGTATAGAATTCATGGTAATCTGGGGGTTGATGAACGAAGCTCTACCGTAGTCGAAAACTGTCTTTAAACAATCGGTCGGCCCATTTTCTCAGACTGTTTCAAGCAGTAGAAGGCAGTTTACGGTTCGTATTTGTCCACAAACTCCAGGAGATCGCCTTCATCCGAGATCTCAAAAAAATGCGCCCGTTCCGTCTTGCGATTAGGTTGGTGGAGAACCACGAGCAATTTTCCTTCTAGGCTCCTGAAAATCATGCCATGACCACCATCCGCATTAAAAAGTGGCACTTGCACCACCTCCCACGGGCCGTGGATGGTCCCTGACTTGGAAACCGCCTGACCAAGCGCGTATTTCTGAACTCCATAACTCGACCATAGCATGACAAGCTTTCCGGTTTGAGTTCGATGAATGAATGGGCCATCCGTGATGTGCGCATGATATCGCTCACCTTGAAACCTTTCGCCGAGATCTGCACGACATCGAGACCAGCTGGCGTCAGACGCTCGAAACAAGGTTTTGGGTTCGCCCACCGTGTCTGAAAGATCAGGTTTTAACCGAACAAGGTCCATCGTGCCGTCGGTGATCTGAATCCACTCGTGGCAGAAGATCATGTACGGCACACCCTCTTCTTCCCACAAAGTACCGTCCAAACACATCCAGTCATCCGGTGTGTGAGGCTCGTTGGCGAATGGAACAAACGGTCCTTCAGGAGAATCCGAAACAAGAATCTGAGTTCCGCGTTTCACATTCGGCGGACGCCCCGGTAAAGTTGGAAGCGGCGTGTCCGAAGTGAAGGTTGCCATCAAGTAATATTTGCCACGGTAACGATGAACCTCCGGTGCCCAAACCGCCTTTTTGGCCCAAAAATTTGAAGGGACTTCGAAAACCGTCTTTGGCTGAGTCCAGCGGACCAGATCTTTACTCTGATAAACCTCCACACCATTCGTGATTTCGGTCATGTCGAGAGCAGCCACACCCAGTCTGTTAGCAATCGAGGCATACATGTAGTAGATCTTCGTCTTATCATCTACAAGGATGTATGGATCCCGAACTCGAATATCCGAACGGTGAAGGAGTTCCTCTGAATAAACTGAGAATACCAACAAACCTAGAAGGGGTAGAATTCTGAAATACATTTGTAAGGGGCTTCGGGGGATTATCGATTCAACTGGTGAGCTTCTCAGAGTATGGTGAATATTTAGGAAGACAAATGATCAGATGCGTTTGCGAACGAGAGAAGCCGCGCAAATGTATATCTCGATGAAAAAATCACTATTGCTATTACTTCTAATTTTCGTCTCTCATGCCCTATTTGCCGATGTCGAGTATGAGTGGGAAGATTACTACCTGGCTTTCACACTGCCCAACGATTTCGAAGTCGTGCAAAACGATGGGGAAGCTTTCTACGCTGAGGGCGATGCAATGGAGTTTGGTCTTTTCCCATTTGCAGATCCAGATTTGGATACTTCGGATATCGCTTACTTTACTCTGGCGATCGCTGAACTGGTGGAGCTCGACGACGTCGACGAGGTTGAACTTGTAGAGCTAAACGGACTCGAAGGAGCCTTTGTCGAAGGCCAGAAAAACGGAATTCGTCTGATATTGCTCGGTCTCATCGACCCCGAATCGGACACCAACTTCTTCGCCACCATCGAGTTCTACGACGACGATGATATTGCCGTAGACGCAGCAGTGGAGATCATCGAGAGTATTTATCCTTACTGATCCAGGAAGTTCTTACTGTTTTTTGGAGACGTCTCAATAGACGTCTTTTTGTGTTTGATTTAGCCTCGATCCCAATAGGCTTCTTCTTTAAGGATGAGAAGTTGATGCTTCTTCGAATGATTAAAAGGCTTATTCTAGGCACCCTTCTCCTATTTTACTGGTCATTTTGTTACGCTGAGAAATCCAATCCTCCCTCGATCGACTCCGTTTTTCCTACGCTCAATCAGGAAGTTTATCCGTTCAAAAATTACGGGATAACAGAAACAAATATCATAGGGCAGTTGCCAGATGGACGGGTATTTCTGATCACGGATTCTGGTGATGCTTTCATTTTTAACGGTAAAAGCTGGCAACTGATGCCAGATTCGTTCCCTGAAAGCGTTTCTAAAACGTACGTCGACTCGGAAGGTCTGCTATGGATTGGAGGGGTGGGGTATTTCGGTTACATGGATGAGTCTTTCGAGTATATTGAGTTCTCAACATCTGAATTTGCAGGTCAAATCACGTCATCTCTGCCTTTTTACTGGATCTACGAAACAGATGAATGGTTACACTTCGCCAACAATAAAACGATCTGCCACTACAACAGAATTACGAAAGAAAAGAAAGTCACCAAATTCGAAGGAATGTTTGATGCCTATCACTGGATTCACCGTGGCGAGCTTTACCTTGGTACAAAGTCCAAGATTGAGAAGTGGTTCAATGGTGAGTTTCAACATAATCTCGATTGGAATCACGAATATCGCGCATTCCATGGGTGGGAACATGAGGGTCGAGAATACTTCCTCAATGCAACTCACCTTTATGTTTATGAGGGCGACACTCATGTGCAGACAATTAGGGACGAACTCATGAAGATGAAGGGAGTCGTCCACCTCCCCGTCGGAGAGTATGTCTATCTCTTTACTCTAAACGGCATGATTCAGATGTCGCTGAACGGGAAATGTGATGGCTACTTCTTCCCTTGGTTTCACGAAAGAGTGACACGATCGACAATCCATTCGCCGCAGTATTTTGGTAATGGTGACGCTTGGTTTTTGACAGACAATGCAATTTTCAGAATCAATTCATTTGAATATGCCAAAGACCTTAGTGTTGAAACGGGTTACCCCATAACGGGCAGTTGGGATATAGAAAATCACAATGGTGATGTGTACGTCGCAAGCGGTCGGGGATTCGAAAAATGGCATTCCACTGAGAGAAACTTCAGTGAACCTGAAGGGGCTCCAGATTTTGCAACCTACGGGATATGGAAATACAAAGAAGAACTGATTATTTCTACTTGGGTTGAATTAGGTAGTTACGAAGACCAATACTCGATTAAACGTTCGGACGGAACCTACGTCGTGTTTGCTAAAAGCAATCAGGACGGAAGATTTTGGGTCAACAAAGATTCAGGAATAGTCCTGATGGACGAAAACTTCGACATTGTCACCAAAGTCAAAGGTATCGCTGAAAATGTTTCCTCCTTTGTCGAATTCAAAGGACTTCTATGGGTTGTCTCAACCGACGGGCGGCTTTTTCGTGCTAACTGGGAAGAACAAGCTTCACTAAGTGATGCAAGCCATTGGTTTTTAGAAAGTTCAGGCCTAACGGAACCTGAACCGATGAGGATACTTAGCTTCGGTGAACGCCTGTATCTAATGACGGCCAAACAATGGTTTGAAATCAAAGAGAACCAAGTTTTCCCCGTCAGTTTTCCCATCAAAAAGGGTTGGTCTTGGGAGATTCCTCACTATTCGAGTGAAGAAGATGCGATTATGTTATTGCAACGAAACGACCGACAAAACGGGTGTAAAATAGGGATACTTCAGGAAGATACAGAAGGAAATTTGACTTGGTCACCAGGATATGTGCTCATTGAATCCTCTAAGGATTCCGTGCGCCGATTGAAAAGACTAGAGGGATTCAAAGAGAACCTCGCAGCGGTGATTTCATCGACTTCTCTAGAGCTCGTAAAATTAGATGAACTTCCCGACACACTTCCCAAGCTTAATCCACCAATTTTCGTCGGCAGCGTAAATGACCTAGGTGTTTCCGATGGGAGAACCTATCGATTCAATCCGAACTCACCATTGGCGATCCAACTCCACCATTCCAAAAACTCTCTACAACGACCACTTACTTATGCAGCTCGACTATCGAAAAAGGGTCAATCCTGGATATTTCGTGAAGACGGGAGTTTTATGTATCCAGGGTTTTTGAGAGGAAAATTGACTTTCGATGCCTATGTCGTGGATCCATGGGGAAACCGATCCGACATCGTCTCCCACACGATCAGGATCATTCCTCCCTGGTATCTCAGCAACTATGCGATCATTGCCTACCTTTGTCTGCTCTTCTCGACAATTGTCTTGTCTGTCCAGCTCCGCACCCGACAGCTCAGACGGAAATCGAAGGAGTTGGAAAACATTGTTGATGCCCGAACAACGGACCTCATGCTCGCCAATCAGGCAAAGTCGATCTTTGTGTCCAATGTCAGCCATGAGATTCGAAATCCTCTCAATGGCCTTCTGGGGCTGGCGCAAAATCTCAATGAAGGGGATGTGATTGATAAGGGCACTTTACAAAGACTCCGAAGGCCCAGCTTCTATCTTTATCGTTTTCTGAGCAATGTACTCGATTTTTCCAAATTCGAAGCGGGTGGAATCCGACTGAACAAAAGGGTCTTCGATCCTAATGAACTCATGGATTCTGTGGAGTCGATGTTTGCTGGTGACTTCCAGGAAAGGAATCTCACATTTGTCGCAGACTACCGATATGAAAATGATCCTTTTCTGTGTACGGCACAGGAAGCGATCGAGATGATTCTAGTCAATTTGGTTGGAAACGCGGTTAAGTTCACTCCACCAGGCGGAAATATCCGGACTGCAATGCAATACAGTGACGGTTGGCTCACCCTAACGGTAGCCGACACGGGCATTGGAATCTCCGACCAAGCAAAAGAACGTATTTTTGAACCTTATGAACAAGGAGAACAGAGCCCACTAGTTACTGGGGAAAAAGGTGCAGGCATCGGGCTTTCATTGGTCAAAC
>JAKSBQ010000138.1 GCA_022361075.1 Opitutales bacterium
CGGAAGTGGCTGATGTCGGTGAAACCCCAGCGCTCGGCCACCTCGTAGACGCGCCGCGGCGCTGACTGGAGACGTCTCAAATCACGGAAGCACCGCACCAGCCGCTGCGTCCGGATGTAGGCGTGGACACCACCGACCTCGCGAAAGACACGATAGATCGTGGCCCGCGAACAATGAAAGGCCGCCATCAAATCGTCAGCGCTTAATGTGGGCTCAGACAGTCGCTCGTCGAGGAACCGCTGCATGGCGCCCAGCAACGGCTGGGCCGAAAGATGCGCGAGTTGCGGGCGGGCATCAGGCGCGATCAAGCCGTTGACCAAGCCCAGAATGCCGGCGGCCAACGCGGGCCCATCGGAAGCGCTGGCGCTGGGCATGGTCTCCCACAAGGTGTGCATCGCACTGGCGAGCACCCGTCCTTGCGGCGTACGCAAGCCCCAGGTGATCACCGGCTGGCGCTCATGCAGAAAGTCGCGCGCAATGACGCGCTCACGTGGAATCATGAGCGCTAACTGCTCGAGCTGCTGTGACACCGTATCGAACGGATGGGACCAATCCCGGACGCTAATTCGATCTGAGGCCATCGTGAAGGGCTGATCGATGGTCACCCCGCGTTCGACACCACCGCCAATCGGGAGTTGCAGAGTGATGCAGTCCGCCTCGCCCTGTTTGGCCCGCCGCTGGTCGCGGGCGTATGAAGCTTGGGCAGCGTGGGTATGACAAAAGACCAACCCGTCGAGCTCGTAAAACTCCGCACCCAGATGGAACGAAGCGCGGCTGGGCCGTGACTCGGGGTTCAGACCCAATTCGTAGCCGGGTTTCCCAATCGCATGCCACAGCGCGAAGGCCTCTTCCCCCCAGGTGGGATGAAAGGCGACGTGGGGCAATTTATCTGGCGTGCCATCCTCTGTGGCCATGGATAAACCCTATTTATCGATCGCACAAATACGTTTGTTTGTTGGCAGTGAGCCCTCGCAGACACCACTGACATTATGCCGCCCACACCACAATTTCTATCAGGAAAATCACGTGCACGGGGGCGATCCGTGGCGCACCAACGAATACAAGTCTTTTTCATTCATAGGCTTATGCGGCTGATGCGCATGTCCAGATC
>JAKSBQ010000033.1 GCA_022361075.1 Opitutales bacterium
CCTCGTCACCAAACGTAAACCCACCAACGAGGAGTGGGAGTCCATGCTCTTTGGCTGGAGAGTGGTCAAGCATGTGAAATCCAACGCCATCGTTTACACAAAAGGTGCTCGCACGATTGGCATCGGTGCAGGACAAATGTCGCGAGTCGACTCGTCCAAGATTGCAGTCTGGAAAGCGAGTGAAGCAGGTCTGGATATGAAGGGTACCACCATGGCGTCCGATGCACTCATTCCATTTGCAGACGGACTTATCGCTGCAGCCGATGCGGGCGCAACTTGCTGCATCCAGACAGGAGGTTCTTTACGTGATGAAGAAGTCATCGCTGCTGCGGACGAGAGGGGCATGGCAATGGTGTTTACAGGAGCCCGCCACTTCAGGCACTAGTCATGAATTCCAAAACTACCAAATACGCTTTTCTTGTGGGTGTGGTCTACTTCACGTGTATGTCGATCGCACATTTCTTTGGGATCAAGGTGCCACTGCTTTTTGTCTATTACGATACTCCTTTCTACGCCTATCAGGACAAAATAATCTCCTTCGCAGTTTGCGCCTACATCGGGTTGTTCCTGGTAGCATCAAGAGATCGGTTCGCAGCTTTGGTCGCCATTATCGTGCTAGCCCTCACTGCTCTGGGCCTCAGTTTTGTAAATTTCTCTAATTCGCTCAATGAGGTTCTTCAAGAGGGTCAATCTACACTGCCGTATTGGCTGCAGACCGCTTTCATCGCAATCTACACACTTTTGCTGATCGTTCTGTTCATGCGAGACAAGAAAAACGCTTAGCGTGGTTTCAATCAAATGCAGAAAGTAAACCTGGAAAGAGCCATCGATCAGGTAGAAGGTTATTGGAATCCATTGTTACTTGGAGAACTCAATAAACAGGCCATCAAACTCGTAAAACTAAAGGGCGAGTTTGATTGGCATCACCATAAAAACGAAGATGAGTGTTTCTTGGTTCTGAAAGGTGAGTTTGAGATGCATCTTCGAGACCGAATCGAAGTGATTCAAGAGGGAGAATTCTTCATCGTGCCGCGAGGAGTTGAACACCGACCTGTTTCACCTGAAGAATCCCATGTGTTGCTTTTCGAACCCTCTACCACGCTTAACACAGGGAATGTGGTCACCGAAAAAACGAGGACGGAATTGAAGGCCTACAAAAAGTAGAGGGAAATATTTCGTTACATTTCTGAAAAATAGAAGAACTACGATTGCGACCGCTCTCTGATTACACTAATTAAAAAGAATGAAACACATTTTTCTCTCTTTCGTGCTCCTCTCTCTGACGATCACTACGATTGCGAAAGAAGAGGAATTTCTCTATCTTCCTTATTACGAAAAAGTTCTGGATTACCGGAAACTCCCCTACGTCGAATGGCGGGAAGAAGCGATCGATAAACTGGTCTATTGTGACGAGGAAGAAACCAAGCTCATGTGGGAGCTCATTGATGAGCGGGACCAGGGATTCCTCAGTACGACCACTTCGTTCATGGACTTATGGAAGTTACGGTATCGAGGAAAATGGCATGAGAGTACACTCATAATCGTGGCGGACGCCTCTCTATTCTACATCCAGATCAATCGTGAAGAACTCAAATTCGGTTCAAGTCAGGAAATCGGGGTGATTCATACCGTTATGAATGCTCTGCGAAAGTCAGAGCATCCCGATTCTCGAAAAATGCTAATCAGACTCATCGAAGAACTACAGACACTCAAAGATGAGAGAGATAAGGAACTGACCGTCATCCGCAATCAAGAGTTCAAACTTGAACAGTATCAACAGTTCAAAGAGAAAATCCACGACGAATTACCCGAGCAAATGGTGGGGATTGGTATGACCGAAATGGAAGAGAACGAGGAAAACTTGTCGGTTGAGCCAAGGATTGACTGATTTTGGGGATGACGATCACAGTTGATGATCTCTCCGGTCAAGCCATCGCCAACTTTCTTCAGGAACACATCGACGACATGCGTTCCGTTTCTCCACCCGAGAGCAAACACGCTCTCGATCTCGACGGACTCAGAGAACCCGAAATCACCTTCTGGACGATTGAAGAGGACACTCAAATCGTGGGCTGCGGTGCACTCAAGGAATTGGATAAAAAGCATGGCGAAATCAAATCCATGCGAACCTCACGAGCCTCTCGGGGTAAAGGCATCGCTTCCAAACTGCTCACTCACATCATCGACGAAGCAAAAGCCCGAGGCTACGTCCGCCTGAGTCTGGAAACCGGTTCCTTCCCGTTTTTCGAACCCGCACGAGCCCTTTATCGTAAATTCGGCTTCACCGACTGCCCACCCTTCGCCGATTACAAAGAAGACTCCAATAGCGTCTTCATGACTTTAGAGATAGTGGATTGACACGATCGCTCCACAATCAGAAAGGATTCCGTCTCACAGGGATGACAAATGGTAGAGCGGTGCGTCCCCGCTCCACCGCTTCTGCCTCTCTGAAACCAACCCAACAAACTGCTGCTGTGCGAAACGATCAGCCCTACCCAATTTCAGCACCTGCCTCATAGCATTAGTGTAAATTAGCGTGATTAGTGGTTAAAAATTCCGTATTCTCCCTCACGCCATGCGAACTCAAAATCAAAAAGCCAAAGCCTTTCACGCCCTCCATCACGCTGGTAAGCTCCTTATCCTCCCCAACATCTGGAATCCGGTCGGAGCAAAAATGCTGGAGCACCAAGGCTACCCTGCTGTCGCGACCGCAAGTGCAGCCCTTTCCGCATCACTGGGCTACCTGGACGGCGAAAAGATCAGTCGCAACACTTTGCTCGAACAGATTGGGCGCATCGCAAATTCAGTGGATGTGCCCGTCACCGCCGACATCGAGTCGGGCTATGGAGAATCCACTGACGAGTTGAAAGAAACCATTCGTGGTGTGATCGATGCGGGAATCGTTGGCATCAATATTGAGGACAGCACAGACGATGGCGAAAAGATGCGACCCATCGATGAGCAGTGCGAACACCTTGCTGCCGTTCGAGAAGCCGCTGATGAAGTGGATGTTCGTCTCTTCATCAACGCTCGTATCGATGCTTTCATGAGTGAGGTCTATCCCAACTCGGAATCCCAATTCTCAGACGCTATCACACGAGCCAAGGCTTTTCTCGAGGCAGGAGCTAATGGCGTCTACCCCATCGGTCCCGGAGATGAAGCCACTATCAAACGCCTACGAAAGGAAATCGATGCTCCCATCAACATTCTAGCCAGAGAAGGAGCCATCTCCCTCAAAGAGATGCAAGCCATTGGCATCAACCGCGTCACCTTCGGCCCCTACATCTTCCGCTCTTGTTACGGCAAGTTGAAAACCATCGCTCAAGAGTTAAAAGATTTGGGAGCTTACGATTGCTTTATTGAAGGGTCTGTCAGTGGACCTGAAATGGCAGATTATCTCAATGATTCACCTGAAAGAACAAAATCCTCATAAATATTAAATCTCCCAAATTATACTATAACGCAGGAAGCATTACACTCGCATTATTAGGTCTCGGCCATCTCCTGACCCACCTTGCATTTTCTCTTTCTTCAGCCGAAAAACCTCCGGTCGTCGAGCACATGACACAACATAAAGTCGAACTCGCAGGAAAAACAGTCAATATTCTCTCACTTCATCATGGGTTCAGCATCTTGATGCGAGTATTACTGATATTTATTGGATTATTAGCTTCTGTGTTTCCCAAACCTCCAGAATCAAGCCTCGCAAGATTTAAAACGGCATCCATAATTATGGCTCAGCTTGCTGACTTTATTCCTGTCCACAAAGTTCTCTTCCCCGTCCCTGTCATCTTTTCTGCAGTTGCCTCCGTCTTCTATTTTATATCGCTCAGATCAAAATCGGTCACTTAACATAATTTGAAGAAAAAGATTCACATGAAGGGAGTGAAGGAAATGGAGTTTTTAAAGACTCACACCTTCACTCACTTCAATAGCTTCATGTGAACTCAAATACTATGGTCAACTGAATACCGTCGTCCAAAAGTAAAAGAATTTCGGAAATTACGACTGCTTCATTGAGGGGGTCTATC
>JAKSBQ010000046.1 GCA_022361075.1 Opitutales bacterium
CTGTAGTTGGTGGTGTTAGGCTGGAACGTAGATGATGCGTTGTAGAAGAATACGATGTCACTGACAGCTGGGAGATCAATGATGTCGCGCAACGGTGCAGCAATGACACCAATAGTTTCGGTGATACCAGTTTGAGCTTCACCCCATCCGTCCCAATCAAGGTCCCAGAGGTGATTACGCATTCCAGTCCAGTTGTCACGTGAACCCGCATTTATGAGATTAGACGCACGAACGATGTCTTTTCTCCAACCGTAGGTGGCAACCACACGATCTTCCCAGAAGTAACCTTGGTAAGAGAACTGAACAGTCTCCTGCTTTTGTTTTCCTGAGGGAGAGAAACCTTGCATGACAAGACGCTCACCACGATCGTTCCAGAAACCTGTATTTTCAGGATCAACAACCCAGGGATCACCATTAGCATCAATCAGAGTAATAGCCTCACCGGCTTCAAACCATCCAGATGGAACCCAGTCCCCATCTCCTACGTAATAACGGGTTCGGATACGGTTGACACCGTTATCCACAAAACGCGCACGAGCTTCTGGAATAAGAAATCCGTCCGCATCTCTTGCGAAATCAGTACCATCAGAATTCAACTGATACGGGCTTTCCCAAACTGCACCTGGGAAGTATGGGAATCGCGCTCCTTGGTCAGTGATTTTTGGAGTGATACGGTATTGGAAGTCTTGCTGACGTTGTTCGTTCCATGCAGAAGAAACAAGAGCTGCCAAACGGTGTTTACCCAACCATTTCATCCACTTGCTGTCCTGGTGCTTTTCTGCAAAATCATACTCATATGAAAGTGCTGCACGTGAATCTTCACGATACTGTTCACCACGAGAATAACCATGATTACCATCGAAGTAGTAACGACCCGCATTTGGATTTGGCGTTACACCGTCTGGTAGATACATGTTGGGGTCAACCTCAAGGCTAACTGCGGCGAGAAAGGTCAACATACCTTTACCGTAGTTGAAAAACTCTTCAGCTTGATACGCCAAGTCAAAGTAAAGATTCTCAGCGATTTTCTGTTGCAGGTTAAGGTTAACCGCTTCACCGAACTCCTCAGTCAACTGCGCGTATGCGGTATTGACGTCGTCAGGAATGATATCCTCGTTAAGAAAAGTCCATCCGTCTGCCTCACGATTCAATACATTGACGCTGTCGCGATCTTCCGGACCACCAAACTCAACCGAACCCCACCAGGAGTGAAGGCCTTCTTGTCCATTACCATTAAGAATGGTGGTTGGAGCGTCATTACCGTAGTTGATCACGATGTCATTCACTTGTTCTTGGAACCCGTCACGTGGACGACCCGCTTGCTGCCACGCAAGATCATTGTTCAGTAGTGGACGGCCATATTGATTCCAAAGCGCTACTGAACCCGCATCAAATACGTTGTTACGGGAAGGGCGACGTGCTTCACGGTCAAATTTCTCGTATGCCGCATGGATCGTAGTGTTTTCAAATGGTGTGTACTGCGCCGCAACATACCAACGTTTGGTGCGGTCGTATGCAGGAGTCTCACGGAAACGCTGATCATTGAACAATCCAATTGCACGAACGGCCAACTTGTCGTCGATGAGAACCTTGTTCACATCCAAAACATAACGTTGTGAATTCAAACTATCCACTCGAATGGTAATCTTGTTTAAGTCGTTGAAGAACGCTTTCTTCAAGGTTGTGTTGATGACACCTGCAGGAGAACCTGTTCCGAAAAGAATGGAACTAGGACCTGAAGATACAGTCACACGCTCAAGATTGTAATTGTCCGAACGGATCAAGCTCGCAAAGAATTCCTTCGAATTCGTTGGCGTGCCAAGGCCGCGGATACGGATGTTGTTATTGCCTCCACCGAGACCGTTACCTGTAACAGCATCGAATGAGTTTTCCATGTTCACAGAGTAGATCGCGGCTTCTTGAACAGAAGTGAGTGCGAAATCATCCATGAAATCCATCGTCAATACTTCCACCTGTGCAGCAATGTCCTTGAAGTCGGTTCTCAGACGACTTCCTGCCAGAGTTTGAGTAGCCACCCACCCTTGCTCCTCAGCTTCGATGGTGAATGGAGAGAGTTCGTATACGTCTTCGTCCAGGTCGAGATCGTCCTGTGCGAAGGATGTAAACAAACTCACGATCAATACGAGCGGAGACAAGAATAGCCAACGCAAGTTTTTGGTCTGTAGTAGTTTATGGTTCATATATGTCTATAACGTTAGTGTATAGGGAAAGGGATCAACCGTGTGAGAATCGTGTACGCACAATTACAGTATCTTTCGAAGATGAACTGTATTTGCTAAGTTTAGGGGCTTATTAACGAAACGAATCGCACGGGGATGTGTTGTAGTAGTCTGTAGTGTAGTTTTTGTTAGGGGGTTGTAGCAAAAGCACGATTTCAATAAATTGAATTCAAAAATGGTTTACAAAATTTAGATGTAAATCACATCGCTGAAAAAACTGAACAGTTAAGTCAGTGACAACTCATGCTATATGACTTCTGTGCATCGGGTTAGTGCAATAGATTTCGGAAAACAAAAGGGCCGCCAGATATCTGGCAGCCCTTTTGTAGATTTTTCCTCTAATTTAGACAGGAAAAACTAGAGTTTTCGTCTGGTTAGAACGAAATCGTATTGGTCCAGCTCCAAGTCGTTGGAGGCTCGATACGATAGGCTCCGAAGGATCCATCAGGATTCGCTGAGGTCGGAATCAAACCTTCGTCTGATGTAAGATCAGATACACCAAGTCGTGATTTCCAGGAGATACCCCATTTGTCGAAGTCCTGCTCGTAAGTCACCCAAAGGTCAACACGAGTGTTGCTGTCACCATCGTAGCGCTGACTCAGATCCTGAACAAGTGAACCTGTATCCGGATCTCTTTTCAGTCCGGTTCCAAGGAACGATTTGCTTTCCCAACGAACCGCACCACCAACTCCGAAACGGCTGATCAAATCTCCGAACGTGTCGTCGAACTTGTAGTTGGTCACGATGTTGTATCTCCACTCACGAAGCTCGGGAGCTGGAAGACCGTCGAAGATAGTCAAACCATTGAGAGAATTGACGAAACCTAGAACGTCATTGTGCAGCGCACCTTCAACCGGATCGTAGATCAAGTTGTCGTTGTTGGGAGTAAGCCCAATAATTGCGCCACTTTCATCACGTGTGATGGTTTGACGACCACCAGCTCTCCAGAGTTTACCACCTACGTTTGGATCAAGCCAGTATGGCAAACGAGCTTCCATGTGCTGTTGCTCGGCAAGTGCGATGTTTGTGCGAATCGCTTCTGCACGAGTTACGTTGGCAGCAATTCTCCAGTTCTTAACTGGGTTCCAAACCAACTCGATTTCCATACCCTCGGACTCAGTCTTACCCACAGCAGTTTCGATTGCATTCTGCTGAGGATTACGAGCAGTCCAGTTGTCGATCAAAATGATAGTCTCTTCAACAATTGGATTACCGTTCGCATCAAGAAGGGTATTCCCTGCACCATCGGTAGCGAACTCACGAACAGTCACCTCATTTACAGAACCATCCTTCTCGAACTCGTAAGCTTCAAGGAAACCAGCAGGTGGAGCTGGGATGCCTGTTGCTGCGATCTCTTCCGGAGTATTCCAATTGAGGATATTTCTCCAGATGTTGTTCGGACGACCCACTGGGTTCACACTCGCTCCTACTTGCTCGGACTCGTAGAAGTTCACCTTCAACGCAACTTTGTTATCAAACGCGTAAACGGTGAAACCGTAGTCCTTCGTAGTTCCTTCCTGTTGTGGAATTTCCACTCCGAAAATGTCGGTTCGGAACGACGAAGCATCGAAGTTAGCCGAATCGTTGTAGTGAGCGCTGAAACGCATGCCCCATGGCAACTTTTCGTTAATGAACTCAGGTGAGTGACCCACAATGCTGTAAGAAGTAGTGGTCTTTCCACTAATCTCAAGAGTAGCTTCATCAGGAATATCCGCAAAACCAATGTGCAGACGATCTCCATCAGGCTGACGGATGGTTCCGTAGTTGTAGATTTCAACATCGTCCTGGCGCCAGGAGAAGGTGGTTACCAGCAAGTCGTTCAGGAAGTGACTTTGGATAATTCCAACAATGGAGTTCACCTCAGAGTAAGCTCCACGGCCACCCCAAGTCCAGGTATTCGCTCGATCTTCCATGTGCTCACGAACCGCAAACTGTTGAGTTCCTCTTACCATGTTGTCCAACTTAGTCTGGATATTCGCTCGGTCAGTCGCACCAAAATCGACGGTTTGAGCTCGAGCAGCATCCCATGCGATCACGTCAGTGAGATAGTCAGGAGCACGTTGGATCACATTCACACCACTGATGTTGAAATCAGATGGATTGGCAATGTCGATCAAACTGTCGCTCACGTAGGAGATGAACGGAATTCGATTCAAACCTCCAATGTTTCGACCTGTTCTACCTTCGGTAAACGCCTGCCACTCACTGCTACTAGTCGCTGACATGTGTGTTTCCTGCTGGTAGTTGATTTCCTGCTTGGACCAACTTCCGGTCAACACGTGACGTCCGAGTTTAGAAAGCCATCCGCCGTCTGATTTCTCAGCGAAATCCACTTTGTAGAACGCTGTTGCTCTCATGCTGTCACGGGTAGTCTTTTCAGGCTCCGCAAACGCATTACCACCGATGTAGGCACGACCGACGTTAGGATTAGGTGTTCCGTCAGCCAGAGTGAGGTTCATGTCAAGATTGACTGAATTCAAACGGCTGTATTTGACGAAATCATCGCGATACTCTTGTTCGTCGTAAGCAACCTCAAAACCAAGATCACCTTCCATGAAGGTTTGCTCAAGTGTGAGATTCAAGTGCTCGATATTACCAAGCTCTTGCTTATTGGGAAGTGCTTGAAGAACTTCACGATAATCGAACATCCCACGATCGGTGATCACCGGACGTGCGAAGAATGAAGCGTAGTCTGCTGCCATTCCTTGAGCGGAAGGGAACATACCTACCGGTTGACGCCAGATGTTTCTCATTTCCTGAGGAACCAACCACTGAGTGGTCACTCCACCTGGCCATCCGTCAGCGTTTCCGCCTTGGTTGTTGACTCTAACTTGCATACCTTCGGGAGAACCGTTGAAACCACCGGGATTCGGGCTGTTAGGATCAGGGAAGATCACATTCATCCTCATTCCACCGTTTCCGGTCATTTCACCTCCACCGAAAATGTCCGGATAAGGAGTGCCGCGGAAAATCGCATTGGATTGCTCAAGTGGAATAGGGTTTCCTGCCTGCCAGTCAGCGATACTGGAATAGTAACGGTCTGTTACGCCATCGTAGAGAGGTTTTCCAGCTTCTACCCACGAAGAAACGTAGTCTCCGGGAGGGCTGGTGTTTGGACGGGCAGCAGTGATATCACCAGTTGTGTAAGTTGCACGAATGGTGGTGCTGTCTGTTGGTTTGAAAAGCGCGTTTGCGTAGAAGCGAACATCGTCCTCATAGGCACCTTTCATTTCCCACTCTTTGTGCTCATCCAAACCAACAATTCTAAGAGCTAGTTTTTCATCAATAATCACACGATTCACATCGAGAACATAGCGCTCACTACCCCAGTTATCATGTTTGGTGCGTAGCTCAACGCGATTGTTGAAATTTGCTTTCTTAAGTGTTGCATCAAGGATACCACCAGGAGAACCAAGACCGAAAAGAGCGGCATTTGCACCACGACTTACGGTGATTCTTTCAATGTTGTAGTTATCGAAAGGAGCATCAGTGATGAACAGATCTTTGGTTAAGTCCGCACGAGCCAAACCACGGATACGCGTGTTTTGCTGCTGGCGGGCATTTACCCGTTCCTCACGAACTTGCCCTGCATTTTCACGGATATTCGCGTTCTGGAAATTACCAAAAGCACCAACGGATTCCGTTCCACCTGTGTAGGTGAGCAGGGTTTCGATATCATCTGCGCCAATGTCACGGATGAAATCCTGTGTGGCAACGGAGATGGATGCACCAACGTCACCTAGTTTAGCGTTAAGTCGAGTACCAGCTAGAGTGTTGGTAGCCGAATAACCTTCATCACCGGTTGAATCGATCACGAACGGAGATAGTTCGTAAACATCTTCATCCAGATCAGCATCGTCTTGACCACTAAGTGTGGATACCGTGGCGAGCAGCCAGGTAGTCATGCCGAGAAGTAGAAACCTTCCTAGCACGGCTTTATTCAGTAGTTTTTGGGTCATATTCAGTAGTTTTATTTCTTCGAACTAATGTGCTGCCGCTCCCGCGATCACATTGTGTTCACGCAAAAAGCACACAGCGATTTGTAAGAAAAACCTGCATTTGTCTGAACCTAAACCTCCTCTTGGGTCTATAACAGAGGTCTTTAAGGTTTATAATTTCAGCTCACAGTCTTTATAGGGTGTTTTTTATAGTAGGGTCGTAGTAACTGGTTCTGTAGTAGTAGGGTCGTAGTTTTTAGTAGGGAAAGTGCCACAGTCTTTAGGGTGATGAGATACGTAAAAACTTAATGTTCAATAAACAAACACAAACCAACTTAACGGTAAAGGTGAAAAGGGTGAACACTATCTGAAAAGAACTGTTCTCCCGCCTCCAGCTCCTGTAAATAGCTATATAGGCCTTGCTAAATAAACCAATTATTGAAGAAAATTACCCTTTTATGAATTCAAAAAAAAATCCCCTAATCGCCTTAGCTTTGATGGTGGTGATTTCCGCATACTCAGCTACAGAACCGGAATCCTATCAAAACCCAATCATTCCAGGATTTCACCCCGACCCCTCGCTTTGTCGAGTAGGTGACGATTACTACCTCGTTACCTCCACATTTGAATGGTTCCCCGGCATCCCGATCCATCATTCAAAAGATCTCGTAAACTGGGAACTCATCGGCCATGCCATCGAGCGTCCCGATCAACTCAAAAACCTCAACCTATGGGCGCCAACGATTCGTCACCACGAGGGGCTCTTCTACATGATTTGCACCGAAACGCCAGGTAACGTTTTCTTTGTTACTGCTGAAGACCCCGCCGGGGATTGGTCTGACCCCATTTACATCGACATCGATCCCCAAATCGTTTCCGCAATCGATCCATCACTCTACTGGGACGAAGATGGCACTTGCTGGTTCTCCGCCAACGATCGAAAACTTTCAGGCACTATCAAACATTGGCTTTGGATTCAGAAAATTGATCTGACTCCGGTCGAGCGAAATGGCCGTATGGAAGCCACTCTCTTTGAGGAACGCCGATACATTTCCAAAGGTTCCGGAGTCGGGCCCGACAACTTTGCCGAAGGTCCACACATCTTTAAATACGCAGATATGTATTACCTGCTCATCGCGGAGGGTGGAACCTGGGGTAACCATGCAATGTCGGTCATGCGCACGGCTGACCTTGAGGCTCCCCTCAAAGATTGGGAATACAACCCCAACAACCCGATCCTTACCCATCGCGCCAAGGAATCCCCCATTTCTGCGACTGGCCATGCCGACTTTGTAGAGACCCAAAACGGCGAATGGTGGTCCACTCACCTCGGGGTCCGCAAACAGGACGGAAATCATAAACTCGGACGCGAAACCTTCCTGGTGCCTGTCAAATGGATCGAGGACGAATCGGGTGAATACTGGCCTGCCTACAATCCTGACAACAGTCACATGAGCCACATGGAAGATAAACGCCCCGATCTCCCCTGGTCTCCCGTGCCTGGTTTACCTGAAGTCGACGAATTCGAATTCGAAACTCTTCATCCGATGTGGAATTTCTACCACACCCCTGAGGATTTCGATTGGTTTGATCTCAGAGATGGAAAACTGGTGGTTGACCTTCGCCAAGAAAAGGCCACCTACTCAGGCAACTGCGGATTTATCGGCCGTCGCCAACAACATCATGATTTCGACGCCTCCCTAACCATGGAATTCTCGCCAGAGACGCCCAGCGAAGTGGCTGGACTCATGGCTTCCATCAAAAACACGAATCACATACGCCTCGAGATTTCGAAAAATGAGGGCGACACTTTCGCCACTCTTTTTTACGTCACCAAGCAAGGTGAAAAACGAGTAGCACGGGAAAAAATCAAAGTGAACGACAGTTACACTTTAAAACTTGAAGCTCGCGGCTGGGATTTTCAATTTTACGCAGGATCCGATAAGAACAACCTAAAACCGATCGGCGAGATCCAAAATGCACGCATTATCAGTTCCGAGGTCGCCAAGGGCTTCACAGGTAGCTACGTAGGCATGTATGCAAGCAGTAACGGAAAAGACTCAGAAAATACCGTCTCTTTCGAAAGTTTTAGCTACAAACCAATTCATTAGTTTTCATTTCGGAATTTAAGGGATCAAACGGACAGAATAACAGCTCTACATCATGAAAACCCTGTTCATCTGGTCTAAAGATAGCTCAGCTAATCCTTTTTATTCTTACTGAACCAAGCAGCCAACAATGAGCCGGTGATGTTGTGCCACACGCTAAACAACGCCCCAGGTAATGCAGAAATTGCAGTAAAAAACTGATTTGCCAATGCTACACTCAGACCCGAATTTTGCATCCCCACCTCAATCGCGATCGTGCGAGACACCAAGCGGTCCTTAGTGATAAACCACGCAACAAAGTATCCAGCCGTCAGACCAATCGCATTATGAAGCGCTACTGCGATTCCGAGAGTCACACCCACCTGGTTCAAAGTCTCCGCATTTAGGGCGACGACGATAGAAATAATCCACACAAGTCCAATCACCGACACAACTGGCGAAAACTGCTTCACATGGTCCATGCGTTTACCAAATTTGGCGTTGAGTAAAAGCCCGATACTGATGGGAAAGATCACGATGAGAAAAACGGATTTCATCATTCCTAAGACTGGAACTGCCACCACCTGACCGATGTAAAGCCAGGTCAAAACCGGGAGCATGAAGACCGCCATGATCGTTGAGGTGAGTGTCAATGAGATCGACAAAGGCACCGACGCTCCAGCAAGGTAGGCAATCACGTTCGAGGCGGTTCCACCCGCACTCGCTCCGACGAGCACCATTCCGATCATCAGCTCGTTCGACAATCCAAACGCTTTGGACACCACAAACGCTGCGAGCGGCATCACTCCGTACTGAAGTGCCATACCAATCCCGATGTGCAAGGGTTTTTTGAGAACTCTCAAAAAATCCTCAGGTTTCAAGGTCAATCCCATGCCCAACATCACCATCGAAAGCAAGGGCACGATGAATGATCGCTGTTGATTAAAAATCTCGGGTTTGAAATAAGCCAACGCTGAAAACAGAACTGCCCAGACAGGAAAGGAGATCGTAAAAAATCGGGTCATGAAATAAGTGGGGTTGCCAGAGAGATGCCTATGATTTCTGAAATAGCAACCCCTATGTTTCCATCCTCTTCCGGATCATAATTACTAAGATTTACGCCAAATCAGGGTTTTCGGTCGGATCTCAAAAGCCATCTTCTTTCGCTTCTTAATAATGATCGTTCCGAGAATAATGAAAGCGATCGTCAAAACCCGGAACAAGTTCGCCATGTTATTCCCCCAAGCATTGTTTGCCACGTCAAACAACATCCAGGAAAGATTCATGAACAAGTGAAGAAAAACAGGAACCCACAGATTCCATTTCCATTCCGCGAAAACCCAGGCAAAGAGCAGCCCTCCCATAAATGTCACCATGAAGACCCGAATGAGTGTAGCCGGGTCCTGGCTCTGATAAAGATGCCCAGATGCGAATACCAGGGATCCCAGAACGATACCAGGAATGAACCCCAACTTCGTATTTCGATACAGCATTCCAAACAGGAAAGAGCGAAAGTAAAGCTCCTCAAAAAATGCTGCGCATAGAACACCATGAACTATTCGCCAAATCTTCAGATCATCGCTAAATTCGAAGCTAAAGGAATAGCCTACAAACATAGGCAACGTCGCAATCAATGCGAATAAGACCGCTGGGAAGGGATCTTTCCAAAGTCCGGTTTCGCCCGTTTTAGCAAACCTTTTCAGGCCGTAAAATCCAATAAAAATAGGTATTCCGACAATTAGGTAAGCCGGGATTGACGCAAACGTTGTTGTAACGATTGGGACGAACGATTTCCGAATTGCCGCAAAATAAAATTCATTAAAGGCATAATATAGCCCAAAGCATAAGAAGACTGTAAGAATCGCGGTGAGTTGTTTTCGCAGACTAATCATATCAGATAAGAAATCAATTTTCATACCAGCGTGGACTCGTGCCTATGACGATCCAAATATCCGAATTATTTCACAACTCAATTAGAAAGGATCAGAACAATTTCGTAGCGCGCTGGTTTTTTGCGAAAAATCGTACATGATCCCTGTGTGTCAGATTCCGCCAACGCCCACTACTCTATCAAAAACCGACAGGAACTCATCGAGCAAATTCTGGAGCTACAAAGCAGAATTGAAGCATACGAGTCCACTAGCCGAATCACCCAATCCCAAAAAGCCAGAAGCTGGGGCAGGCAACTCCTGATCTGGGCGCTTTTGGGCAGGAGATTGAGCAACGCGCTTTCTAAGCTCCTGCTCGCTGTTCGTGATGAACGTCGCCCTTACCTTGGGAGTGAACTCGCGGCGACGCTCGAAGCCATCAGCCGAAAAATCATGGGTTACAAGCGCTGGATTCTGACCCTCGGTTTGATGGCTGCTCTGCCAGGGTTGATTTCGGTCTATCTTCTACGCCAGCAAACTCAAACCGTCGAAAGGATTAAGGAAAACACCCTCAATGACATCACAAACAATGAACGAGTAATCCTACTGGGAACCCTTTACAACACCTACGACAAATCCGAACTAGGCATGCTCACCACCCCGATGTCCAGCGCGCCTAACCGTCGAAAAGCAGTTTTCAAATTAATCGAACGTGACTCCTCAACCCTACAAAAACTCGAAGCAATCGATATCCTCAGGCTCAACCACATGGTCGATCTCTCAATCGCCCCACTCAACGACGTAGACTTTTCCCCTATCAACAACCAACAACCTTTTCACTTCAAGGATGTCGGGTTTGTGAACTCCAACTTCGAGAACGCTTCGTTCAGGAGTTGCAGCTTCGATCATGTCTGGTTCTCCTCAGCGTATCTTTGGAGAACCGATTTCCGAGGGTGCCGTTTTGAAGATGTTGCGTTCGATCTAGCAAGCATCATGGTAGCCGATTTCGGTGAAGCCACCTTCGTGAACTGCGACTTCAATGGAGCTGTTTTTGACGCTGAAACCATTTGGCCGGAAGGGTTTGATCCTGCACAACACGGCGCCCAAAAGATGGAGGTGAACCAATGAAGGCTAAAGCAGCTCCGGCCGTCCACAGCTCAGAATCACTCAACATGGAAACGGACCTGTCTTTGCAGGAAATCCACGAGTCCCTTCTGAAAAAATGGGCAACGATCGAACGGAAAGAAGCTCGCTCTGAGCTGCTGAAGACCGTTTTCAAAACCCACACTAAACACATCCTTGCCGATAGCCTTTTCAGCGCCAAACTTACCAATCGGATCGAATCCCTGTTTGAAGCAATTCGCGAGAGACCTGAGAATTCCTGGCCAGCCGGAGAGGCAACCCAAGTGATTGAAGGTCTGGTTGCACGGCTGCTCGCGAAGCGCATGGTGCTTCTCATCGTCGCTCTTTTAGCGGTTGTCCCCGCAATTAGTTCCATGATTCTCCTGGCCCAGCAAAACCACCACATGATCGAACAAAATCGTGCGGAAGAAACGGCAAACTATGATCTGATTCGCACAAGCCTTCTGGACATCATTTATAACACCTACAATCAGTCAGTCGAGGAAGACGGACAATTCGTACAAAAAACGTTACCACTCCACCATCGACGGATTCGCGCGGAGGCGTTTGGAACTTTCATCTCGCTTGAAAAGCAACGCTGGACAAATGACGAGCTGACAAGTCTACCACCTAAACGGTGGGTCGACCTGAGATCAGCCGACCTACGTGAACTCGCACTAGGCGGACGAATCGGCCTGGTTCGGGGGGAGAGTCGCAACGACTTCACTCGCATCTTCCTTGAAAACGCAAATCTGGAAGGCATCACGCTTATGCAAGCCCGATTGACCGGAAGTATTTTCCGAAACGCCAATGCCTCCAACTTCACACTCTCAAGCCCAGACGCCACCTACGCAGACTTTTCGGGAATCGATGCTCCCAACAGCATCTTCGACTACGACGGGAAGTCCTCCACGCCTCTCGATCTCTCTCACTCCAATTTTGATAATGCAAATCTCACCAACGCCAGTTTCAGACAAGCGATCTTCAATGAAGTCTCTTTCGAAAACACACGTCTCAGCGGAGCTATTTTGGACTCCTGTTACGTGATCAGCTGCGACTGGACCAGCGTCGATTTGGGTGTAGGAGTAGACCTTAGCACCTCACCGATTCACAAAACGCTTGTTCGTCGTAAGCAGCTTACGCTGATGAAACTCCTGCCTTTCTGCACCCCTGAAGATACCGAAGATCCAGAAATCGTCCGTCTCGTTACAGACTATCAAGCCTACGAGGTATGGCAGGCAGAACAGATGGAGATTCTGGAAAAAGCTGCTGAGGAGGAACTCAAACAACTCCAGGGCGAGTAATCTCGATTCTCCAAAACAACCTTTACACGCCCAATTTTCACCAACAAAAAAGGATATGCCTTGCCCACATTCTAAAAACTGCCGGAAAAACAAATGATCCTTCGGGCTGCTATATTTTCCTTCGGCATTTATCTGAAGATTTGGTTTTCCTCTTTTGCATCCAGGGCGAAAACAAGAACACCACTTTCATTCCTAAGAATCCTATGGCTGTTCATCGTCTTTCCACTTTTGATGGGCGCGCAAGGACTTAACTGGTTCTTCCTTGTCCTGGATGAATTGCTTTTCCCCGCCTACCGCAACACCCAGCTTCCGAAGCCGGTCTTCATCAGCGGCGTTCCGAGAAGTGGCACAACCTTCGTGCATCGCGAGTTTGCCGCAACAGGCTCATTCAACACGATGACAACGTGGGAGGCAATCCTTGCGCCATCGGTCACTCAACGCAAAATCCTAAGACTGCTGGCGAAACTTGATCGATCGATCGGCAATCCGTTCAAGAAGACGATAAACTTAGCGGTCGCGAGCCAAACCAAAGAGTTCAACAACATTCACGCAGTGGGGCTCGATGCACCTGAAGAAGACTATCTGTCTCTGCTCCCAGCAGCCGGATGCTTCATTTTAGTACTTCTGTTTCCACACAGTTCTCATCTCTGGAAACTGAGCAACCCTGCTGATTTAGATCCCAAAACCCGCCAACTTTTGCTCAATCTTTATCGATCCCTCGTTCAACGACACATCTACAGCTCCTCATCCCCTCAAAAACAATTCCTGTCCAAAAACGCTATTTTTGGAGCGTGGTTGCCTTATCTCAAAAAAATGTTTCCTGACGGGAAATTCATCATTTGCATTCGAGAACCCCAAGCTGCTCTTTCCTCCCAACTGAGCTCAATCAGGGGTGGAGTGGATTTATTCGGAAGCGATCGGGAGTTTAAACATTTTCCCACCGAATTCGTCTCTGTTTATACAAACTTATTCCAAGCTTTGATCCATTTTTCCGAAAATACTTCTTCAAATCTCTCCATTCTTGATCAGCAGATTCTAAGAAAAAACTCACAGGAATATCTTCAACAAACAGCCGATAGCCTGGAATTGTCTTTTTCCAAAAAAACACTGGAAGAAACCGAACTCCAAGAGACTTCGGAAAGCGCCCACCACCTCCGCGCAGACCGTGTTGACCTATCCGGGTTCAACTCAGAAATCAAGAAGATGGACGAACTCTATCAACAACTTCTTAAAGATGCCCCGTTGACAACCGGCGAGTCCATATCAGACTAGAAAGGATTTCATGCGTTCGGAGATCTCTAACAAGCCTACCCCAGATATGCCTGATGATTCATGTGAGCAGAACACCTCACCTACCAAAATCGCAGTTTTCTCCGACAGCCTACCCGAACGCAACGGAGTTAGCGCCTACTGGCACGATTTGATTCCGCAAATCAAGCCACGCTTGGGCGATATCCACATGTTTCAGCCCTTGGATAAACGCCGGCTGCTACAATTTGGTTTTCCAATGCCAGGCGATCCCACTCAGAAGATCATCACCCCTAACATCCTCCGCATCTGGAAAGAGTTTAACAAACTCAAACCCGATCTCATCGTAGCCGTTTCACCGGGGCCATTCGGATTGCTCGGCTTGGTTTGGCAGAAATCACCAACACCGAGCTCGTGACGGTTTTCCATACCCATTTTGAAGCAGCGATTAAGCTCTATTGGAACGATTTCAAATATCAGCTCACCCACACTTATCTTTTTAACGTCAACCGAACTCTCTGTGAAAACAGCAACACGGTCTACACGACAACGAGCGAATTGATTGATACCGTCAAAAAACTCAAAGCCAAAAGAGTTGAAGTCGCCGGAACGCCGGTCGCACCCATTTTTCTGGACACTCCGCTGCCCAACCCACCCCAGAAACTGACTCGCGTGCTTTTTGCAGGCCGATTGGCTCCTGAGAAGAACCTTCAGGCCATCATTCGCGCCGCCACCAAAATCCCCGAACTTGAATTTATAGTCATCGGAGAAGGTCCACTTTGGAGGCAGGTCAAAAAACGAGCTTATCGATTAGAAAACCTTACCTTAAAGGGATGGATGAGTCGGAAGGAGCTGATCAATGAGTTCGACTCCGCTCAGTTACTCCTTCTTCCTTCTCACGAGGAAACCTTTGGAACTGTTGCGCTTGAAGCCATGGCCCGCGGACGACCCGCCCTCGTTTCCCGAGCCGCAGGCATCCATGACTGGACTGTTTTAAAAGACGCTTTGCTCCCCATCCCAAAAGGCGGCAGTGTCACTCAGATTCTACGAAAACTCATGGAGCAAACGCCTGAATTTTGGAAACAAAAATCTTCTGACGCTCGCAAGGCGGCCCTCCAACTCAACGAAGAAACCATCGATCAATGGGTGAAATACACAGATAGCATTCACCATGACCGGGAAGAGCCCAGAATTTAATTACCTGATCTCCATTCACGATGTCATGCCCGAGACCTTTTCAAACGTCTCGAACATCCTGGATCGCTATTTTGACCTACCTGGCTTTGCTCCCGATCTGCTGGTCGTCCCGGGATGCGATTGGGAAACTGAGCAAATCGACCAAATCCGGAAGTGGTCCGAAAAAGGATGCAAATTGGTAGCCCATGGATGGATTCACAAAATCAACGGTTACGGTGGAATTTACCACAGACTCCATTCCACGCTCATCTCTCGCAACGTCGCTGAGCACCTGCAACTCAAATCCGAAGGTATTCGAGAGCTGATGCAAAACGCGTTTGATTGGTTTTCAGAAGTCGATTTGCCGAAGCCGGAATACTACGTCCCCCCAGCCTGGGCCCTCGGTTTCATCAAACCTGAAGATCTCCAGAAAGTGCCCTACAACAAGGTGGAGGTGACCCGGGGATTTCTAAATCCCCAAGATCGTCAACTCTCCAAATCTCCAGTTCTGGGTTACGAAGCGGACACGCTGTTTCGGGCATGGTTTTTAAAGAAGTGGAATGCGAGATGCACGCGAATCGCCGTTCGGGAAAGGCAACTCTTGCGTATTTCCATTCACCCCTATGACTTCGAATACCGACTGAAGTCCGACCTCGAGCAGCTTTTGCAATTTCTAAAAAACGCAGTTCTTTAGTCTTTAGTATACTGCCAACCAGCCTACTCGCCCTCATCCAGCAATGGTCTTCGAAGCGTAGCCACCAACATAATCGTCACTCCCATGTCTTTGAGGATTTCAGAGATATGGAATAGTTCCCAACCTTCGCGACCGAGTGTGTTAAGTTGTGACTCCATGTCTTCAGAATTCATTTTAGGGCCCAGAAAACCCTTGGTGTCGAATTTTAGAACTTTGTATTCATATTTCATGATCATTGACCTTTCTTTGTAATCCAGATCGCTGACACCGATATCAAATGCAGCAGCCAGTGCCTTTTTAGACTGCAGTGAAGCGACTCCATCGCTTTCAATACGTTGGACGGTTCTCAAATTCAGTCCGGAGGCTACAGCTAGCTCATCTTGAGACCAAAACTTGGACTTTCTTAGTTTCAGGACAAGTGATGCATTTATTTTCATATCAGGTTCAGTGAATCAGTTTTAGGTGAACGAGCCAACTTTAGCAGCTGCATTTGGACTGTGCTACGGCGGTTCAATGACTTCATTAGGGCAAAATCACGACAGTAATATGACAGTATCGCGTTTTTGCTGTTCTCAATCGAAAAACCAAAAAATTGTTAACATTTGCGAGATTTCTGAGTCAGAATTAAACAAGACATGCGATTCATCTTCAAAAATAGCATCATACTTTGCGCTCTGGCGTATTTCACCTGGTACAATTACGGGTCGGATCAATCTGACACCGATCTCATAATACCATACCGGATCTACAGCGAACGCACCGGTGAAGAAACAAAAGAACGGACCTGGGAGCTTCGAATCGAAAATGATCTGCACTACGTCACTTCAGTTCTTGAATCCAACCGATACGAAACTATCACCAACCCGAAAGGAGATACTCTCGAATGGTCTGCCAAAGAAGAGGACTTCTCTAGTGTAGGAATACGGGAAGGCTGCAAAATAAAGCTCGATGTAAAAACATCCGGTGAATCGACCGCCCACGAGTTTGAAGTTGGCGATCAGCTCTGGTTTCAGTCGATCAATTACTCACTGGAAATCTTTGCTGCCAGCGATCAGGAGGAAATCAGATTTGTCACTATCCTACCCAAAAAACACGAACTCTACGGAATGAAGGCTGAGAAAAAGGGTTTGGAGAGTATAAGGATCAATAATGAGGAAGTCTCAGCATTGAGGGTGCGGGTAAGGCTCACGGGCTGGCGCTCAGGCATGTGGAAATGCGACTACTGGTTCGATGCCAACGATAAAAAATACATCGCCTATAAGGGTCGAAACGGACCACCCGGCACACCCGTAACTTACATTGGTTTGCTCAAGCTCTCTGAAGATTGAGGCTTGTGTTTTGTAAATTCATTGCTAATCGTCGACCCATTACCCGTTCATGAGACTCCTGTTTGCTAAATTCTGTCATTCGACATGTCAGCGCGTTCAGTTTTTACGATTCGCCTCTGTCGGAATGACTATCGCACTCTTCGATATTGTGGGAGTCTACCTTCTGCCACACCTTTTTGGAATGGAGCTTTACGTCGCGAGGGTGATCTCTCTGTCGACCTCCATGTTCATCGGTTATCTGCTCAACCGTTACTTCACTTTCAAAAAAGATTGCCGTGGAAATTTCTTTCGTCAGCTGGGAGCTCACTACGGAGTCCATCTTTCAGGAGGAGTCATCAACTACGGCATTTTCGCACTCTTGATTGAGATCGGACAAAGGACGATCGAATCAACAGTTTTTCTCAACTGTTTGCCTCTCACTGCGCTTTGGATCGGCGGACTATCCGGCATGCTTTTCAATTTTTTGATGTCCAAGAAGTTTGTGTTCTCCATTTCTCCCAAACCCAGTACGCTAAAAATTCCCGTCTTCTCGAGAATACCCAATGCAGAAAAATAAAGCGACTGTTTGGTAAAACAAAAAGATGTCGGAACGACTTAACAAAGCTCGCAACATCTCCACATTAACTGTCCGCTTCGTATTCCTCGCATTCTGTGTACTTCTGTGCGCACTTTTTACCTTAACAGCCTATAAAGAACGTCAGATGTTTCTCTTACTGACGATAGACACCGACGTGGCTGATTCTTCAACCCTCTATTTGAATTATGGTGAAGGATTCAACGCAGATGATCGAATCGATTTCCATCTTCCCGAAGGCATAACGACTCTTAAAATCAATTTTACGGACAAGACTCATGCTCAACAATTAAGATGGGATCCTGTTTTCTTAAGTTATCCCAAATCTGTTTCTTACACAATAACGAGTGCTCGTTGGCTCACCGATCAGCGACTGCTATTCCCCTGGTTGAATAAACACGCGATAGCAAACTTATCCGATACGAATAGCAATGGTGAGGTGTTACTGAACGAGACTAGCCCACAAAGATTATCTGCGTCAATCCAAGCGAATTCAAGTGATCCCTCCCTCTATTTTCATTTCACAATCCCCTCACTACCAACAGGTTTCAAAACCCATCTCACTTTTCTAATGACTAGTATAATTTTAGTGGGAATCACCTTTTGCTGGCTTCCCGTTTTCCGCCCATCGAAATAGGATGACAAAACTCCTCATAATAGGGTTCGCTAATCTTTTCGTATCATTGACGTGTGTCGCAAGCAGTCCATACAGGGACTTATCAATACCTGTGGTTGTGCAGGAGATGTATCATGACTTTCATGAACTCAAAGACCGACTACCAGAGGGATATCCAACTGAAAACAATCAATTCTGGAATTCGTATGGAAATATCGAATCTGGTATGAGAAACCAACGCACCGGATCATTTCAAAGCAATCCCGGCAAACTCAGTAAATTTTTTGAATTGTGGATGACTGGTTATCCCAAAGGGAGCTGTCAAATAACCCTAAAGGATACTTCATCAAATGAAGAACTTTCTCTTGTAGTTCGCAACGACCCTCCACTTTACAAATGGAAATTGTTTAGGTGGAAAATTCCGAAACAATGGAGGGAACGCACTGTAATTCTTCATCTTCGAGATATCAGGGAACAAGAAAAAGGATGGTTTGGCTTTTCCTTTCCTGATTTGACATACAAACCCCAAAACACCGATTTTGTCCTTAGAGATTTAGGAAGTATCGCCAGTCTTCTGTTTCAGTTTGTCCTGACGCTGTTCCCAGGTTTAGCAGCGATTGTCTGGCTTCGTTGCAAAAATTCGCATTATACGAAGAATTTTGAAATCCCAATTCTAATTGCCGTATCGTTTACTGTCGCCTACGCGAATTTCTACATCTTTCTGTTTAGCCCACACTTTGGTAAATTCTTCACTGTCAGTGTCACTCTTTTCTCCGCAATAACGATTTTTCGTTATCATCTGGGAATAATTAAGTGCATTACAGAAAGATCAGTTTGGATACCTCTTCTGTTCGGACTAATGGCATCTCTTCTCATCTGGTCCTCTGGGCTTATAGAAACTCTCGAGCAAAATACCTACAACATCTCCCAATACCGATATTGGAAAATCATTACCCCAGACAGCCGAATCCCTCATCTTCTTGCAGATAACCTCTATTTTGAACGTTTTCAAAGCCCCATGATCCTGGATTGGCTATCTAGTGATCGCCCCCCTCTCCAAGCTTCGATCTTTCTGTTCCAAAGACCCTTCCTCATAGCTGACTTCCTCCAATACCATATACTGGGAGTCCTTTTACAGTCTTTTGCGATCACCGGAGCGCTCTACATGATGTTGCGTATTTTTCGCTCAAAAACACTGATAGCCGGATGCATATCTATAATCATTTTCAATGGCCTTACCGTTCAGAACGGATTCTACGTCTGGCCAAAGCTAATGGCAGCAGGAATGCAATTCATATTCTTCACTTTGGTGTTTGGGTTCAAAAACCATTCTACCAATAATGCCATCAATTGCACCCGCTGGATTCTGGTAGGTACTTTTGCAGGGTTTTCTCTGTTGGCTCATGGAGGCTCATTCTTTCCTATGCTCGGGATGCTGCTAGTCTTTATTTTTCAAAAAAAGTATCCAAAATGGAGACATTGGATCATAGCCGGAGCGTCTTTTGTCGCCCTACTTGGGCCTTGGATCGCTTATCAAAAACTATACGATCCACCAGGAAACCGATTGATCAAGTGGCACATCGCTGGGGTAACTTCAGTTGACGAACGTGGAACTCTCGAAACTATCGCTGACTCCTACGCAAATCTAACCAAAAAGGAATGGTTGGAAAACAAATGGGAAAACTTGAAGACAGTCTTCAAATACATAGATAAACTCCCTAGCCTTTTTTCCCAAAGATCACTCTCGGACGGGTTTCAAGGTCTAAAAGAATACACTTTTGGAAGCTTCGTTTTAACAAACGGTCCGTCGGGAGCCGTTATTGTCCTCATGATCTTACTTCTACGGCGCAAAGACTTTTTAAACAGCCCTTCCAGTAAGCTCTTTTGGAGTTCAGTTTTAGGAATTCTGTGTTGGGTAATCCTGATATTCAATCCAGGCAGCACACTACCTCACCAAGGCAGTTATTATCTCAATTATGCATTGATGATATTAGGTTGCCTTGCGTTGTGCTATTTCTCGAAGAAATTGATGGTTGTTCTCATCTTTGTGAATTTTACCGGGTTTTACCTGCTCTGGAACCTTCCCCAAATCAAAACCTCCTACAATCATTCGATCTATGAGAGTGTCATCTATTCTCCGATTATGGTGGTGACCAATCACTGTGTTTTAATCACAATCCTGGCGCTAGTCACTTTTATGGTGCTAAGGGAACACCCAAAAACTAAAACTCACACTTCAGATTTTTAGTTTCCTCATTTGACGGGAGGTCACTCATGGGTAGGATTCAGCCTCACCCCTAGCATCACTACCCCCGTATGAAACTGAAATTACTCCTTAAAAGCGTTTGCATCTGTTCCTGCACGACACTGATTCTTTCAACAACAGCGGCTTTTGCTTCAAACTCATCCACCTTCGATGTGGTTGATTACGGCGCTTCTCCTGAAAGAGAAGGTCTCGACACCCAAGCCATTCAATCTGCGATTGATGCTGCTTTCGAAAACGGAGGAGGAACCGTCATCGTTCCTCCGGGAGATTATGAATCCGGTCCACTTTTCCTCAAAAACAACGTCACTTTTGAAATCCAGGCGGGTGCTACGCTTTGGGCTACGGGTAAAGTTGAGGCTTACTTTACAAATGAAACCCTTCCCGACGCCGAAGCATTGGCAAATCGCAAAAGTTTACACACCGATTTCGCACTGATTAACGGTACTGATCTTGAAAACGCAACGATCACCGGAAAAGGACGCATCCATGGAGAGGGAAAGACCCACTGGTGGGAGAAAAGACGCGTGCGACCCTACACCATCAAAATCGATGGTGGGAAAAACATCCGTTTTGAAGACGTCACCACGATCGAGTCGATGTTTCACACATTTAACTTCTCCAAAGTCGAGGGACTCATCATCCGAGGCATCACGTTACACAACGAATGGCGCAGTCCGAACACCGACGGTATCCACCTCATGGGATCGAAATTCGTGAGCATTTCCGACGTCAACATGCACACCGGTGATGATTGCGTGCTCACAATGGGTGGAACCCACGATGTCACGATCACCAACTGCCGATTTTCCACACCTTACGGAATCCTCTGGATCAGTAACGGCTCACGCATCACGCTCACCAACTGCGTCGTCACCTGTCAGATGATTGTGAAAGACATTCGCAAAGCGGACGACGTGATCGTCTCCAACATCGTGGCCGACGGGGAAGGAAGACTTTTCTCCTCAATGGGTGGTCCGGTCACTCGACTCCAGATGGACAACATCATCGCCACCGGATTTTCTCAGGGTGGATGGTTCCGTAATGCCGACGATGTCTCTTTAACGAACATCCGCATCACGCGCAAGCCAGACTCAGGCAACCCTTCCCTCTACAACGGAATCGATCTACAGGGCATTAAAAACCTCCACATCGATAATGTCCGCATCGAGCCTGTTCAAACAGGACCAGGGCTCTACTGCAAGGACGTCGAAGGTGTCAACATATCGGGATTCGTCGCAAAAGGTCTCAACGATGGAAGCCCAGCGATTCGACTGGAGAATGCGAACGACATTTACCTCACCAACTACGCAGGCCGCAGCAAAAACACATATCTGGAGATTTTAGGTGACTCCTCTGGGCTCAACCTCGGTGACATCCGCCTGAACGAGGAGATCGTTAAGGTTGCAGACAGCGTCGATTCTAATCTGGTACGCCCAGCAAATGTTAGCGTCTCGAACATCAATTATCCATCCACAATAAACGCTGGCGAATCCTTCTCAATCACCTGCAAACTCACCTCTACGGATGACAGAGCAGGACTCTATCCTCTTCAACTCTCAATCAATGGAAAGCTCGATACCCAAAAATGGATCTGGCTTGCTGCAGGAGAAACCAAAGAGGTTCAAATCGATGGAAATCCGCAATACGCCAAAGGTGACTACTCTCTCAAAATTTCTGGTCAACCCACCAAAACTGTTTCGCTGATTCCTAAACCTGCCGAAGCGCGGATTCTTTCTCAAACTCTGGCCCACACAATTCTGCCCACGGGTGATCAAAACATTTTTAAAGCGACCATTCAAAATGTGGGGAGTGATGTTTTTGAGAGACCTCTTGAACTCAAAACCGGAGACCAAATCGTCGCAAAGGTTGGTGTGAGGATCTCTCCCGGAGGAACTCTGGGCATAGAGCTGCCTTTTGCGGTCGAACAAGCGGGTATCTGGGATCTCAGTTTGGATGGGAAAAATTTCATCTCGTTCAAGTCCTATACAATGCCGCAGGATTCGAGCTTCATCAAAATGTCGTTCGATGAAATTGAAGACAGTGTCATACGCGACCTTTCAGGTCTTAACAACCACCTCGCTCTTGCACACCTCAAAGATGGCAAACTACCATGGATCGTCGAAGGACGTCATGGTAAGGCTTTGCGATTTGATGGCTACACAAGTTATGGAGAATTTTCCGCACAATGGTTTCGCAAGCCGATGACCATTTCCGTGCTCGTCCAAAAGGGAACCTTAAACGAGGGGAGCACTGCCGGAAGGCAGATGCTTCTCTACGCCGGAGAACCGAAAGGCACGGACGGTTACGGTCCGGAAGAAGAGACCCACCTCATGCACGGAACTGGAAACCAATACGTCTGGTGGAGCAACGCTGAGTCTCCACGCATCAACTTGCGCGCACCCATTCCGGAAAGTGATGGTTTTCACCATCTGGTGGTAGTTTACGACGAGGAGCCATCCATCTGGGTAGACGGAGAGAAAATCTCCGTGGTTCCGCCCGGTGCAGAACCCAACTACTCAAACTATGCAGATCGGGTCTGGATGGGGCGCCCCACCACCGAGCGCATTCGCTTCTTCAATGGTGCAATCGATGAGTTTGAGGTTTTTGCCGAGCCCCTGAACAAAGAAGAAATTCAGGCACTCTACCAATCCCTATCCTCAGCCAACTAGCTATCCCTTTTTTCGTCACCATGACCCCATATTTGTCCCAAATCAGCGGTATTCCACCCATTCTGGTAGCCGCGCTCTCGATCGTATTTCTACTAGTCGCAATTCTGCGCTTTAAACTACACGCGTTCATCACCCTTCTCATCGCGAGTATGCTTGTGGCAATACTCAGCGGAATGCCGCTGACCGAGATTCATGCAAGCATCCAAAAAGGAATGGGTGGAGTACTTGGTTTCATCGCCACGATCGTCGGGTTGGGCGCTATTTTTGGCAAAATTCTCGAACACTCTGGTGGCACGGAAGCTCTCGCGCGCAAGATGATCAAAGTGTTTGGGCACGAGCGCGCTTCTTGGTCTATGGTGATCACAGGGTTTCTCGTATCAATTCCCGTTTTTCTGGATGCGGGTCTGGTGATTTTGATTCCGATCATTTACGCACTCACCCGCGAATCAGGGAGACCTCTTCTTTACTTCGGTATCCCTCTAACGGCAGGAATGGCGGTCACACACAGTTTTGTCCCACCCACTCCTGGCCCCATCGCGGTCGCGGAGCTTCTTGGAGCCGATCTGGGTTGGGTGATCCTGTTCGGAGTGATTGTCGGTATCCCCACCGCAATCGTTGCAGGTCCTGTCTTCGGTTCCTGGATCAGTAAAAAAATTACCGTAGGTGTCCCTGAACTAATGGACGAAGAAGGTGATGCTTTGAAAGAGTTAGACGACCAAAATCTTCCTTCTTTCTGGGTCATACTTGGACTCATTGGGATTCCCATCGTGTTGATTTTGCTGAGCTCGGTTATGAAATTCTTTACCGACTCAGGTACTATCGATGCCTCTCTTTTTACAGATTTCATCCAATTTATCGGACACCCCTTCGCCGCGTTGATTCTAGCAGTATTGCTCTCACTTTTCTTCCTCGGCGTACGTCGCGGAGTGAGCAACCAGGAGCTCATGGATACCTGTTCGAAGGCGCTCGCACCCGCAGGACTCATCATTTTAGTCACTGGTGCGGGTGGGGTTTTTAAACAAATTCTCATCGACAGTGAGGCCGCAGCACAACTGGCCGAAATATTAAAAAGCTCAGGATTGCCGATTTTGATTCTCGCCTACCTACTTGCCGTCATCGTACGCGTGATTCAAGGCTCCGCAACCGTCGC
>JAKSBQ010000457.1 GCA_022361075.1 Opitutales bacterium
CACATACGGCAGTTTCCTGCGATGCTCAACTTACTGTGATAACAATAGTGAGGAATCTCCACTCCCGCATACTGCTTTACCGCGTCGATGAGGTTCATCCCAACTGGGACTTCAAAATCCTTACCATCGACGTTTATAGTGATCAAATTCTCTGTCGCTTGCTCGCTCATCTTCTCGAATCTCTTTTCTGCTGTCCCTAGATCAGCGGATACCCTCCAAGTGGTGCTTTCGCGAATTCGCCTTTTGCCTGGCTTTTGGCTTTTTCAATGAATTCGTCTTTAAATTTTGCGATAAAGCTCTGCACAGGCCAAGAAGCGGCCTCTCCGAAAGCACAGATAGTTCTGCCCGCCATTTGATCAGCAATGGATTTCAGGAGCTCGGCATCTTCCTCGCGAGCTTTCCCGTCAACCATCCGTTGGGTGACTTTCTTGAGCCAAAGTGCCCCTTCACGACAAGGAGTGCACTGACCGCAGCTCTCGTGAGCATAAAATGCGTTGATATTCGCCATGGCTTCAACCATGTCGACCGTTTCATCCATCACGATAACCGCACCTGATCCAGACATTGAGCCAGCTGCCATCGGTCCATCGAAATCCAATGGAATATCTTCTAGTGTCCAGTCAAATTCAGCCCCGTCTTTATGTTTCCCCTGATATCTTTCCCCTGCTCGGAGTACTTTAGCCGATGATCCGCCTGGAATCACCGCTTTAAGTTTCTTTCCATTTGGGATTCCACCGCACACGTCATAAATCAATTCACCATACGTCAACGCCCCACACTCAAACTCAAAATAACCAGGGTTCTTTACGTGTCCCGAGACAGACCAGATTCGGGTTCCCGTATTGTTGGGTCTGCCGATTTTAGCATACTCCGCTCCGCTCATTTTGATGATGTGCTTCACGTTGCAAAGGGTTTCGACGTTGTTCACCAAGGTTGGACATTGATAAAGCCCGAGAACCGCTGGAAAAAATGGAGGTTTGATGCGCGGGTTTGCGCGCTTACCTTCCAAAGATTCGATTAGCCCCGTTTCCTCTCCACAGATGTAAGCTCCAGCCCCACGGTGCACAATAAAGTCACAACTGTAATCACTACCACAAATCTTATCACCGAGAAATCCCTTTTCACGCGCTTCTTCAATTGCTTTTTCGAGGATTCGAGCACCCTCCTGCATTTCACCTCGAATGTAAATGAAAGCCTTGGCCGCATTGATAGCGTATGCAGTGATCAGCATTCCTTCAATCAGCTGATGAGGATCTTTGTGGATGATCTGACGATCCTTAAAAGTACCTGGCTCAGACTCATCCGCGTTGCAAATCAGATAGATTGGCTTGCCCGACTTCCGGTCGAGAAACTTCATTTTCATCCCCATCGGGAAACCGGCTCCACCGCGCCCCCGAACACCTGAAGTCATGATCTCGGTATTGAGATCTTCTGGTTTGGTTTTGAGAGCCTTCTTTAGGACTTCATAGCCACCGTGTTTCAGATAACAATCGATATCGATGGAATAGTCCGCTCGATCTGCAAATTCTAAAATAATTCTACGTTCTGCAACTGCCATGGTAACTCAGTCCCCCTCTTTCTGTGCCACAAGCGTATTCAGTTGTTCCACGAACCCGTCTACATTCTCAGGATCCACATTTTCATACATATCCTCATCCACATGAACCACTGGACCTGTTCCGCAGTTCGCGATGCATTCTACGAATTCGATGGTAAAGTTTCCGTCTTCAGACGTTTCGCCCAATCCGCACCCCAGTTTTTCCTGAAGTTTCTCGCAAAGCGAATACGCACCGTTCAAAGCGCAAGGCAAAGTGCGACAAACTTTCACATGAATCTTCCCGATCGGGTGACGACGAAACATCGGGTAAAAGGTCAACACCTCCAATACCGCCATCGGCTGGATTTCAAGCTTATCGGCGATCCACTCCATCGCACTGTCGCAAATATATCCTCGCTCTTCCTGAATGATGTGCAGTAGCGGCAAAACCAAACTGCGTTTCTCAGGATATTTGGGAATCAGTTTTTCGATTCTTTCGAGTGTTTCTGATTTTAATTCCATCTCAGTCATCGAGTTTTATGCTCCTGCTTCCCTAGCGATCACACTCTCCCATCACAAAATCCAGACTACCGAGAATAGTAGTCACATCAGTAAACATGTGACCCGGTAAAAGGTCGGGCAGGATACTCAAATTACAAAAACTGGGGGCTCTGATCTTCAGGCGATAGGGAACTCCCCCACCTTTCGAAACCACGTAGAAACCTAAAGCTCCCTTTGGGTTTTCAGCTTCAAAATAAACCTCACCTTCGGGAATCTGTGGTCCCTGAGTCACGAGCATGAAGTTTTGAATAAGTTCTTCCATGCTGGTCATGATTTTATCTTTCTGAGGCGCATAGATCTTTTTCGCATCCTCAGCATACCAAAGACCATCCGGTAAGTTGGCGATCGCCTGCTCCACAATATTCGCACTCTGACGTACCTCCTCAAGTCTCACTAGGAAGCGATCGTAGCAATCTCCTTTGCTGCCGAGTGGAATATCAAAATCATACTGTTCGTATCCCGAGTAGGGTTTATCGCGACGCAAATCCCAATCGATTCCTGACGCCCGAAGATTTGCTCCCGTCAGTCCATAGTCGAGGGCTTTTTCTTTGGTGATGATACCCACATCGACGCAACGATCGTAAAAAATACGGTTTCTCGTTAGAAGCGCATCCACTTCATCAACAGTTCTTTTGAACTCCTTTAAAAACTGTAAAACCTTCTCCAGCCACTCAGGCTTCACGTCCCGAGTCACGCCACCGATTCGGGTGTAACTTGTTGTGAATCGAGCACCAGTCAATTCCTCAAAAAGATCAAACAGCTTCTCACGCTCGGTAAAACAATACATAAAGGGGGTCCAGGCACCTGTATCCATGCCAAAAACTCCCAATCCCAAAAGATGAGATGAAATTCTCGCTAACTCTGCGCTGATGACCCGAATCGCCTGACACCTTGCGGGAACCTCCACTCCTGCCAGTTTTTCAACCGCAATGGCATACGCCATGTTGTTCGCAAGCGGAGCCAGGTAGTCCAAACGATCGGTGTAGGGAACAAACTGATTGTAAGTCATGTTCTCAGCGATTTTTTCATCTCCTCGATGCAAATACCCTACTACAGGATCAACCTTGGTCATGATGTCTCCATCAAGCTCCATTTTAAGGCGAAGTACACCGTGCGTGGTTGGGTGGGAAGGCCCCACATTGAGCATCATTCGTTCAGCTTTTTCTCCCGCTGCCCTAGCTCCTGTGTCACCAATTGAAATCTCTTTTACTTCGGACATCTATGTTTCTCCCAACTAAGCTTCTTTCTTCGGTTTGCTCTCCGTCCAGCTCTGATCCTTTGCCATCGGCTCGGTTTGACTCATGGGACCTGCAGTGTCGGCCACAAAAGGACCTCCTGCCATCGGTGCTGCTTTCACTTTAAGGTCCGTTCGTTCCACAACATCCTGTTCGGGATATTCACTTTCTATACCTGCCAGGGGGAAATCCTTCCTTAGTGGAAAATGCTCATACTCGTCCCACATCAGGATGCGTCGCATATCCGGATGATTTTCAAACTTGATCCCAAACATGTCGAAGGCTTCACGCTCATGCCATTCTGCTGCGGGAAATACTTCTACGACACTTGGTACGACTGGCTCCTCTCTGGCTTCACAGTCCACGCTAATCCTAAGGTAGTTCTTCTCCCCAAGACTCAATAAATGATAAATCGTTGAGAACCTTGGACTGGCCTCCACACCGTGATCGATCGCTGTCAGATCAATCAGCATTTCATACCCTTTTGCCTTTAGTGCCTCAAGCGTGTTCACCAGATCCTTGCCTTCGCAAATAAAACTGTCGCAGTCCTTTGCTTCTTTGCGCTTTAGCTCAGAAAATATTTCTTCAAAATTCATATGAATCTTACTGACTTTCGATCATGTTCCTATCTTGGACCTGTTGGCAAATGATCGGGATCTTCTCTTCCTTTTTTCATCTGGTAGAGAGATTTCTCGTTTTTAATCTTGTCCTGCAACCTCATCATTCCATCGAGAAGTGCTTCTGGACGCGGCGGACAACCGCTGACGTAAATATCGACTGGCAAAATCCGATCCACTCCCTGCAAGGTGGCGTAAGATCTGTACATCCCACCTGTGGACGCACATGCACCCATCGCCACAACCCATTTGGGCTCTGCCATTTGATCGTAGACTCGACGCACCGCTTGGGCCATCTTGTAAGTCACAGTTCCGGCAACGATCATACAATCCGATTGACGTGGAGAAAAACGCATAACTTCCATGCCAAAACGAGCGATATCAAATTTGCTGGCCCCAACTCCCATGAGCTCGATTGCACAGCAAGCAAGTCCCATCGGCATCGGCCAAACGGAGTGGCTTCTCACCCAGTTAATGACCGCATCAGCTTTGGAAACGACCACTTCACCTTCAATTTTGCTGTTGTAAGCGTAATCCTGTTGTTCAGTTACCATCAAAAAATCCTCCAACTCTACCGGAGCCTTACCGTGGAGTGGGAATGTTTAGCGATCCCACTCGATAGCTCCCTTTTTCAGCTCGTAAACGAGCCCTACAACTAGCACCATCATGAAAAATAGCACTGGCATTAAAATAGGAATTCCAACACTCACAAAATCCCTAAAAATCATAGTCCAGGGCAATAAAAAGACAACTTCGATATCAAACAGGATGAAGAGCATCGCAGTCGTATAAAACTTAATTGAGAAACGCGGTCCAATTCCACCCTGCATCTGATTCATTCCACACTCATAGGCTGAGTCCTTGATTTTATTGCCTACTACACGCTGACCGAAGAGGTGACTCACCACTAAAATGATCAGAGCCAAACCTACCGCGATCGATATTTGAACCAATATCGGTATATAAGAAGCGTCTCCCATGACCCATCAACAAGAATCTCCAGCCAGAAAACCTTCAAGCCTAAAATGAAAAATTCGACTGCTTCCTAGATCGAGTTTTTGATTAATCTTCATTCAGCAGTCTGATTTCTGAATGAAGCTCGGTAAAAAAACCTGTTTTTGTTCTTTTAAAACTCAGAACTCTTTGCGCTCCATCAACTTTCAGCACGTAGCTGAATTCAACGTCACTCCAAGGGAAGCCGAATCCCTTAGAATGTGCTTCAAAATCGAGAAACGCTTCATGGGTTAACGGAATCTGTTCAATCTCACCCTTCAGAGGCGGTTCGAAACGAACTTCAAGCACTCCCTCCCCCGCTATTTCAGTTGCACTCAATTCGACCCTGAGCGGATCACGGCTTTCGTAAGGCCATGCAGCCAGAATCAGTGTTAAAGCTGCAACCGAAGCCACAACAGCTGACGTGATTATCAAAGCCTTACTACTCTTTCTGATTCTCGAGCTCGAATCGACGAGCACTTCAGGGATCTTGCTTAAACTCGGCCACAATTGAATGAGCGCCCACGGGATCGACATCGATATCGCGCCTGAAATGAGCACATCTGAAAAATAGTGTGCACCCACCGCAACTCGCGCGAGACCCACAATAGCCCCCACCAGAGCAAAACCCACCAGTAGTAAAAACCGAAGTCCTCTACGACTACTACCGATCGTCCAAGCCACACAACTCAGCGCAAAAGGCACCGAACAATGCCCGCAGGGAAAAGACTTCCCTCCATTATCGCTCAAAACCCAAGGAGCCTGAAATTCGTATTCACCGCCGTACTGAACGGTATCTCTGGGCCGTGGTCGTCCCCAGTTATCCTTGAGGATTGCATTAACGACAAGGCCTGGTCCCAACACTAAGGATAAAAAAACGAGGACAAAAAACATACGAAATCGACGCAACCTTTGATGGAAGAAGCTTAACGCGAATCCCACTATGACTGAAAGCCCGACAATTCCAGTCACCAAAGACACACCTTTGTAACAAATCGCGACCCACAAGTGATCCGCCATAAACCAGACTTCATCTTTATTGTCGAAAAAGAAGTTGGTAATCGAATGATCCAGCTTTCCGTCGCGAAAAATCAAGTAGCAACACCCGAAAAACAACAACAATATCGCTAAGAGTCCAAAGACTTTTTCTATCTGTTTTTTAGACCTAAACACGTTACTCCAAAAACCTGAATAATCCTTCGCATGCAATGAATTTTGAGAACTCCGTCAAATCAGATAAAAATCAATGGGAAGACCGAAGACGACTTTTTTGTTGCAAGTGAGCAGACACGTGCTTCCTCATTATCTTTTCAATTAGCAAACTACACAAACTGCAATATGTTATCGGATCGGATCGTCATCACGGGTATTGGCCTCACCTCTCCTCTCGGCAATTCGCTGGGAGAGATGCGGGAGAATCTTCTGTTGAAGAAGCCTAACATTCAAGAGATTGACCTTCGTTACATGGGCAAAACTCCAGCGGGTGTATGTGAATTTGATGAGCAGAAATATCTCAAGCGCAAACAGTTGAGGGTCTGCACGCGTGTAGGTTCGATTTCGGTGTTTTGCGCAAGAGAGGCATTAACCGACGCGGGTATCAAACTCGACAATCTACCAAAGGACCGGACGGGCATCTACCTCGGGATCACCGAACACGGTAATGTCGAAACCGAAAACGAGGTCTATAACCTCTCTCAGTTCGACTACGACGTAAAGTTTTGGACCCATCATCATAATCCTCGTACGGTAGCAAACAATCCAGCCGGAGAAGTTTCCATCCACATGGAAATCACAGGGCCTCACTACACAATCGGTGCAGCTTGCGCGGCCGGAAATGCGGGTCTTATACAAGCGGTGCAAATGCTTCGACTGAATGAGGTAGACATCGCGCTTGCCGGAGGAGTGAGCGAAAGCATCAGAAGTTTCGGAATATTTGCCAGTTTCAAAAGCCAGGGTGCACTCGGTGAACACGAAGACCCCAACAAAGCAAGCAGACCTTTCGACAAGAGCAGAAATGGGATTGTGGTCAGTGAAGGTGGTGCGATATACGTCCTCGAACGGCTCGAGTCCGCCCTTTCGCGAGGAGCTAAAATTTACGGAGAGATAATCGGCTATGCTATCAACTCTGATGCGAAAGACCATGTTCTGCCCGATGCAGATGGCCAAATCCGATGTATGGAGAAAGCGTTGAACTCCGCAAAATTATCCGCATCAGAAATTGATCTTATCAACACGCACGCAACCTCCACTCCTCAAGGTGATATCCAAGAGATCAAGGCAATAAAGGCGGTTCTTGAAAACGCCCCAGATACTAAAGTTAACAATACGAAGAGCTACATCGGTCACGCGATGGGTGCAGCGGGTGCGTTGGAACTAGCAGGAAATATCCCAAGTTTTGAAGACGGCATCATTCACCCAACGATCAACATAGAGGATTTGGACCCCGAATGTGAGTTCTCTAACCTGGTCATAAACGAGCCTCTCCAAACGAAATCGGTAGACACTATCCTAAACAATTCTTTCGGCATGTTGGGAATCAATTCATCTTTGATCTTGAAAAAGTTTGAACCTGATTCATAAAACGGTTTGTTTAAGCGTTTACGGATTAAAACATGACTGCAGACCAAGTTAAGAAAATCATTTTGGACATTATTGGCGAAATCGCTCCAGACGAAGATCTAAGCGATGTAAAACCTGATGTTAGATTACGTGACCAGTTGGATCTGGATTCCATGGACTTTTTGGATATCGTCATGGAGCTTCGTAAACAGCACGGCATCGAAGTGCCCGAAGCGGATTACCCGAAGCTCGCTTCCTTGGACAGTTGCGCAGAATATCTGACACCAAAATTTGCAGAATCTGCAGCCTAATTGAAGGAACTTCCTTTGACCCCTTAAACATCACCCTGCTCCGACCTAATTTGACGAACCTAAACCGCAACCACTACGATGTTGTTGTTATCGGTGCTGGGATGTCTGGTTTAGCTGCGGCCATCCGCGTCGGAATGTATGGTAAAAGCGTCCTTCTTCTTGAACGCCACACTGTAGCCGGAGGGCTCAATAGCTACTACAAAATTGGCAAATACACGTTCGACGTGGGCCTACACGCAGTCACTAACTATGTTGAGAAGGGTGTAAAAGGTACACCACTGACAAAGATCTTCAGGCAGCTTCGCATCGATCGAGATAGTTTTGGCCTCTGTCCACAGACCCAATCCAGAATCAGTTTTCCAGAGACGAACCTGCTGTTCTCAAATGACTTTGATCAGTTACGTCAAAGCATTGCTGATCGCTTTCCGAATGAAGTCCATAATTTCGACAAATTTACCGTTTTAGCCAAAACCAACAAAGAATACTCAAAAGCTTCTGCGCGAGGTGAAATTCAGTCCTTTTTCAATGACCCGCTTCTGATGGAGATGCTTCTATGCCCCCTTCTTTACTACGGAAGTGCCACAGAAAATGATATGGAGTTCGGTCAATTTCTGATTCTTTTCAATTCCATATTTCTGGAAGGGTTTGCAAGACCCTACGAAGGAATAAAACCGATCATCAATTCGCTACTCAAAAGAGCAAAAGAAGTGGGAGTGGAGAGAAAAATGGGACTCGGTGTTAAAAAACTAGGAACAGAATCCAATCGGGTAGCCGAAATTGTGCTGGACAATGGTTCGATTGTTACTGCGGATCAAATACTGTCCTCCATCGGAGCTCCTGAAACTCAACGCCTGATCCACGATTCTGATCGATGCAGGAAGAGTGAAGAAAACATTGGGAAACTCGCTTTCATAGAATCCATAGCGGTGCTCGACCAGCCTCCGTTAGATCTCGGATTCGAGGACACCATCGTATTTTTCAATCGCTCGCATCAGGTGAAATACGAACGACCAAATGACTTAGTAGACTATCGGAGCGGGATCATCTGCTCACCTAACCACTACGATTACGGTGATCGTTCGCTGAAAGAAAACATTATTAGAGTCACTGCACAAGCGAGCGAACCGATGTGGCGAGCACTTTCTCCCGAGGACTATCAAAAGCAAAAGCAACTAGCATTTGATCGCCTTCTTGAAACAGCTGCAAGCGTTACGCCAAATACTAGTGTCGAAAAACTTAAGACTAGTGTGAAGTTTCGGGATGTTTTCTCTCCGACCACCGTTACCCGATTTACCGGACGAATCGGAGGAGCCATTTACGGTGCACCAATAAAATCAAGTGACGGTCGCACCGAGATAGAAAATCTGTTCATCTGTGGAACAGATCAAGGTTACCTCGGAATCATCGGCTCAATGATCAGCGGCATCGCGATGGCCAATGCACATGTGCTCTCAGCTGCGAGTTGAGAATAGGACTGGAGTCTTCTCCTATCACCTGCCCGAAATAGCGGCTTCGTATTCATTCATTGCCCGGGGTAAAAGCTTTTGAAGACGCTCAATCCGGGTGTTGTGCGATGGGTGTGTCGACAGAAACTCCGCTACCCCGGAGGAGGCGTTTGCTTTCATCAATTTCCAAAATTCGATTGCAGCCGCCGGATGATAACCCGCACGGGCCATATAGATCATTCCAATCTCATCTGCCTCGTTTTCGTGCAAACGACTGAACGGTAGTTGAGCACCCAGTGTTGCACCCACACCATAAGCGAGCATGACGGCTTGTTTCGTTTCCTCATCTTCATCCTTAACCGCAACGCCTGCGGCCACCCCTCCTGCGGCAATAAGCATTGATTGTGATATCCGTTCGTTTCCGTGCCTTGCCGACACGTGTGCGATCTCATGCCCGATGATCGCAGCAAGTTGGTCATCCGTTTTCGCCAAATTCATGATTCCGGTATAGACACCCACTTTTCCACCAGGCATTGCGAAGGCATTGATTGTTTCGTCATCCTCAAACACAACAAATTCCCATTGTTCAAGAGGAGGTAGATTTCCAGTAGGGATAGCGATGCGAAGTATACGTGTCGCGATCCGTTCCACCCTTTCACTTCTTCGACGATCTTTAGAAAGATCCACCTCCTGCGTCATCTCAGCAAACGCCATTGCGGCTTGTTCCGAAAGCAAATCTTCAGGCATGAAATTTAGTGTGGTCCTACCTGTTTCCGGAACAGTGTAACAACCTGCCAGAACCAAAAAAACAGCAAGAAGTGAAATGCGAAAATTCTTAAAAATCATAGCCAAAAAAAGAAGTGACGAAAAAGTGCAGAATCTTTCATTCAAACGCAACTTCAATCACCAAAAGTCGACAAAGCAGGAATTCAAGATTCATCGATCATTTAACTTGAAATGAAGCTCAAAGCATAGTCCATTGGCTTAGAACAAAATCATGCGATCTTTAGAAACTCTGACTCCGGCGGAACACCTTGAAGAACTCGATACTGTTGATGAAGAAAATCACTCGGAAATGACAAATTCAACGCCCAAGGTTTACGTTCTCGACACCAATGTTCTGCTACACGACCCCGAATCGATCTCAAAATTCCAAGAACACACGGTTGTTCTCCCATCAGAGGTTCTCGTCGAAATGGATCGCAAAAAAACCGCTGAAGGACAACTTGGAGCCAACGCGAGGCGGGTTCATCGGGTGTTGAGAGACTTATTTGATGCCAGATCCTTGAGTGAATGCGCAAAGGGTGAAAATATGCTTGAGGCCGACATGCCTAACGGAGGTCGTTTGCGTCTGGTCATCACTAGTGAGAAAGACTTCTCAAGTGAAGAACTGTCGCGGCTAAGCGCCGTTTTGATTGATCGAAATCAAACCGACCACCGAATTCTAGCTGCAGCCTACAACCTCAAGAGGCATGATCCTAATCCCGTTATTTTGGTCTCAAAAGACGCCAATATGGCCCTAAAGGGAAAGCTGCTTGGTCTGCCAGTCGAAGATTACCGAAACGACAGGGTTCCCATTGTTGAAAATGAAGGTTACCGGGAGATCGTTGTCGACAGTCCAACCTTTGAAGCGCTGGCAAACTACGAATGGGACGATCCGGATTCAGAGGGATTTCCACTCGAAGTGCCCGAGGACGCCTATGTAAACGAATATTTTCTAATCCGGGCGAGTGAAGAATGCTATCAAGGTATCGTCGAGCCCGTACGTTTCATCGGAGATGGTTTGGTGGATATGCTCCCACTTTACCGTCAACACCTCCGTCAGGACGTCAATCGTTCCGACAAAAACGGACTTCAAATGCCGAATGGAATCAGGGTCATTCCAAGAAATGTGGAACAGTGGATTCACATGGATGCACTGATGAATCCGGAGATCACTTTAGTCACATGCAAAGGAAAAGCAGGAACCGGGAAAACATTTTTGGCGATGGCCTGCGCACTTCACGAAGTTCTTTCTGAAAACAGTCATTATCAGCGCCTCCTGATCTCTCGCCCTATCGTCGATATGGGACGGGGAATTGGTTATCTACCTGGAACCAAAGAAGAAAAAATGGGGCCTTACATGCAGCCTTACTTTGACAACTTGGAGGTCCTCTTCCCAAATCGCCGTAGTCCGAGACAAAAAAACAATACTAACGGCCAAACTCCTCCCCTCAAAGTATGGGAGCGCTTTCAGCAACAGGGAATTCTTGAAATAGAAGCCCTTACCTACATCCGGGGTCGCTCAATCCCTAATTCGCTCTTGATTGTCGATGAAGCTCAAAACCTTACACCACACGAAGTAAAAACCGTGGTGACCCGACTAGCTCACGGCTCAAAACTGATTTTGCTAGGTGACCCACATCAGATCGATAATCCCTTCTTAGATAATCGAACTAACGGTCTTGTCTACGCAAGAGATCGTCTTAAAGGTCAGGAAATAGCCATCCACACCAAATTGGTTGAAGGCGTTCGTTCCGAAATCGCCGAGCTGGGAGCAGA
>JAKSBQ010000461.1 GCA_022361075.1 Opitutales bacterium
CATGACGACCCCATCCACCATAAGTGTCGACAATGATCTTGCGACCCGTCAGGCCAGCATCACCTTGCGGTCCTCCAACCACGAATTTTCCGGTCGGATTGATAAAATACTCAGTTTCCTCAGTGATCAATTCTGATGGAATCACTTTCGCGATGACTTCGTTTTTGCAGAAGTCAAAAATCTCCTGATGCGTGACATCATCAGTGTGTTGTGTCGAAATCACAACGTTTTCGACAGACACCATTTTGCCTCCTTCGTAGCGAACCGCTACCTGCGACTTACAATCGGGGCGTAGCCATGGTGCTTGATCGGTGGTTTTGCGAATCTCAGCAAGTTTGCGCAAAATACGATGAGCAAACATCACTGGAGCTGGCATCAATTCAGGAGTTTCATTGCTCGCGTATCCGAACATGATCCCCTGGTCACCTGCTCCCTGCTCTTCAGTCGCTTTACCTTCAGCACCCTTGGCATCTACACCCTGGGCAATATCAGGAGACTGAGAAGTGAGCGCGTTAACTAAAAACACCTTATCGGCGTGAAAAACGTCGTCGTCGTTCACATAACCGATCTCGCGAATCGCCTGCTTAACAACCTCTTCGTAGTTGAACTTCGCCTTTGTGGTGATCTCTCCTGCGAGAAACACACAATTACTTTTTACCAGAGACTCACACGCCACGCGGCTCGCGGCGTCTTGTTCCAAACACGCGTCCAAAACGCTGTCGGAAATGTAGTCTGCTACTTTGTCTGGATGGCCTTCGCCAACGGATTCAGACGAGAAGATGAACTTGTCCTGCATAGATATCTTGGGTTCTGTGTTTCGTGGGGTATACCCGCGAAACTTTAAATTCGAATTAGGCAATCAATACACAAAATCCGAAGATGTCCAGCCGACACTTCAATTGCCTATTCAGCTGTTTTCCGGAATTCAAGGAAGCCCTCTGAAAGGAGGATCACCCTACATGGATCTTACAAAAAAGAACCCTCCAAAGAATTGATTGTCCGACTCAACAATCGGGCTATCCGGAATGTCCCCCAGAAACTTTGAATAGTTTGCGATACCCACGAAAGACCACCGATCATTGATAGGTCGAATCCAATTCAAAGAAACCCCAACATCCTTAAGCCCTGCCTCAAATTGAGTAATGCCATGTCCTGAGGATAGAGATTGTTGGAGATCGACTCCGAAATAGGTGTTTAGATAGTCCTCACTTGAGTAAGTTGTAAATGCAGAAAGAGTGATAATCGATTTCCAGTCCCGAATCATAAACTTCCTTCCGAGCGAACTCTTCACTTCAAAACCACCATGAACTCCCGACACTTCGTGACCATACTCCACTTGAGCGAAATTCTGCCCCCATTCATAACCGAGTTTAGCCAATCCCAATATGCCAAAATCAATATCACCCATGCCTCTTAGGAGGTCCCCGTCTTCTTCATCACGTCCGAAATCGAATCCGGCAGCCACAGTGAAATTGAAACCTTCCCCAGCTTCGACTCTGTAACCAAGACCTTGAGCGGGGCTAAAGAAAAAGCTTTCACCGTATTTAACATCGAAATAAGGAATGGGCCAAAAATCGTAGTCACTCCCTCCCTCATACTTCGGCTTCACAAGAGCTCCCATTCCAAGGGAGTAACTCCAACCTTCAGGTTGTTGGGGCCTCTGGGCAGTCAGAGAACTGACTAAAAGAAAAAACACTGTTAAGGATGTTAGGAAAGCTTTCATCATGGTGAACATAGTTAATTTGGAACAAACAATCACAATTTAGACAGAAAGCAAGATTTGAGGCAAAATATTTAGACTTTTTCTATACAACAATTAGATACCCTAATTCAAATACCCCTCAACACATCCATCACTTTCAGATTGTTGAGACTCTCGGAATGAGGTACGACTTCCTTTCCTTTCTCATTCATCGTCTGGTGAAAATCTTCTACCAACAATCGATAGTGATCTTCCGGAGGTATCGTTAGGATCTCTTTTTCCTCTCCGTGCCAACATTCGATGTCGAAGGATTCATCCGGCCAGACGACCATTCCTCCTGCAGCAACACGAATCCGTCCCTCCGTTCCAAAAACTTCGTAACTGCAATCAAAAAACGACTCCAACGCGCAGCAGAAGGTTGTCAATACTCCCGAAGGGAACTTCAGGCACCCGGCAAAAGTCTCATCCACATCAGTCTTTCCATAATTTCCCACACCACGAATTTCTTCCGGTTCAGATCCTGCGATCATTCTGCTGATTCCCACACAATAACAGCCCAGATCCAGCAACGCACCTCCACCTAGCCTGCGATCATACCGAATGTTCGTCCTTGGAATATTGATATTAAAATTCGACCGGATGGACCGAAGTTCCCCAATTTTTCCCTCGGCGATCAACTCCATCACTTTCTTATGCAAAGGGTGGTAAAGATACATGTAAGCTTCGGAAATCAGAGTATCCGTCTTTTCGAACGCTTCAAAAACCTCAACAGCCTCATCTCTGTGCACAGTGAGCGGCTTTTCACACAAGAGTGGTTTTCCGACCTCCGCACACTTCAAGGCCCACTCTTTGTGCATTCCCGTTGGCAGAGGGCAGTAGATTGCGTCGACTTCGCTGGAACCGATCAACTCTTCGTAGGATCCGTAAATCCTCTCAATCCCGTTCGCCTCAGCAAATGCTTCGCCTTTTTTCTTATCGCGACTTGCGACAGCATAAACCGTCCCGGACGTTTTCTTGATCGCCGGAATCATCCGATCTTCAGCGATTTTCGCGGTACTCAACACTCCCCATCGGACATTTCCATCTTTCATGAGCAAACCAATATTCAGCTCCGCGTTTCGCGCGAATCAAAATCCCAAATATTTTTTTAACAGATCCTAGCTGACAGACTTCGGTTTAGCGGATAATCTGCCGCGATTCTGTTCTATGAAAAAAGTAACCTTGCTCTACTCCGTTATTCTTTTTGCGCTTTTCTCACTTTTGGTCGCAGGTTGCCTCATGCCCGCATCCGTTTACATCGAGCCTGAATTGACTCGGGAATCCTACCAAAGTGAAGCAACCGGTAAAGAAAGAGACTATTTCGTTTACTATCCGACAAATTATTCCGAACGAGAAAACTGGCCTGTTATACTATTTCTTCATGGAAATGGAGAGCGCGGTGACGGCAAAGGCGAACTCGATTACGTTCTAAAACATGGCCCACTCTTCGAGGCATGGATTCAACATAGAGATTTACCTTTTGTCATCATCGCACCCCAGCTACCAATGTTTGATCAAGGGCATATCACTTACATTGCCGATCGCAAGATCGAGGACATCCCACTACGTGAAAAAGGCCCCTACTCATACCCACCCAATTACGCTGGCGATCAACCCATTGAGCCGAAGCCCTCGAAACCCTCGCCCTGGCCCCTTGAGGGCCTACCTCAAGGTTGGCCTTTGATAGAAAATGAAGTTTTACAGATCCTCGAGACTGTGCTCAAAAATACCAACACCGATCCCACACGAGTCTACTTGACGGGAATCTCCTACGGCGGTTTCGGAACCTGGCATCTTGCGAGTAATCATCCCGAAAAATTCGCAGCCATTGCACCTGTTGTGGGTTACGGGCACACAGCACTTGCTGCTTCGATCGCGGAGGCAAAACTCCCCGTCTGGATGTTCTCGGCAAACCGTGATGAAGCAGTTCCTCTGAACTATTTCTATCCTATAGCGAACAAACTCGAGCGACTCGGGCATCCTGAAGTCCGATTCACGATCCATGCGGACATGGATCATCAAGCCTGGACACGCGTCTATGCAGGCGAAGATCTATACTCCTGGTTCTTAGAGCACTCGCTTGTCTATCGAGAAAAACAAATGAACTCCGAAGTTTTGGAATGATCGATTGCACTCCACCCATTACCCTGAACAACGGTATGCAAATGCCATGGCTTGGCTACGGCGCTTACGATATTGCCGAATCTCACGCCGAATACTGGGTAATCAAAGCTTTAGAAACTGGCTATCGTCTCATTGACACTGCATCACTCTACGGCAACGAAAAACCCATCGGCTCGGCAATTCGAAACTCCGGGCTCGACCGCGAAGATATTTTCCTCACGACCAAAGTCTGGATTGACGATATTCGCGCGGGTCGGGTCCGACAAGCCCTGGAGGATAGCTTAAAACGGCTCGGGTTGGACTACATCGACCTCTACCTCCTGCATTGGCCCATCCGTAATTTCATGGAAAAACCTTGGGAAGAACTGAATCTTCTCCTCAGCACGGGTAAAATCAAAACAATTGGAGTCAGTAACTACATGCCCGAACACTTGGACTTTCTTAAAAAAGTCTCTGACAGGCCACCATCTGTGAATCAAATCGAGTTTCATCCCTACCATCAGCAGAAGCCGTTGATCGATTACTGCGAAAAGCACGGTGTTCAGCTCCAGGCTTGGTGTCCTCTCATGCGTGGTCAACTCCAGGATCATCCGCTTCTCAACTCCATCGCTCACCGATACCACAAATCAGTAGCGCAGGTGATTCTGAGGTGGGAAATCCAATCAGGCGTCAGCACGATCCCAAAAACGACAACCGAATCCCGTTTGGTCGAGAACTTCTCGATTTTCGACTTTGAGCTTAGCTCAACAGACGTAATTAGAATATCTGACCTCGACCGCGGGGAAATGCTTGGGGAAAACCCCTACACTTGGTGTTTCTAGAAAGAGCCTACCCGAGTTAACCCAACTCCAGCGAGGGCACCAGATTGAAGATCGTCTCAGGAGAGAGGCTCACTCCCAATGATCTTGCTTTCGCTTCAAATTCTTCTAATCCGATCATACTCGAACGAAAAAGCACGGCCAGATTGATCAGCTCTAAGCGCGTTTGCTCGTTTGGCACGATCTCTTCGATTTCTTTTTTGGGCTTTTTTTCCATACTAATCATACTTTAGAGTGCTGCAGTATTACCCGCGTTCAGACTTCATGATTCGAAATTATTTCATTTAAACTACGTCACCGAAACCGAATTAGTTTCATTTTTTTTAGAAAAATCCAGTCATTCCCCTCCGTAGGCCGAAAAACAAGTCAGTAAGACTTGAAAGAGAGCTTCATTTTTCTACCTTCGCTAATTCACATGTCATGTTGTCCACCCAGATCTGCTGAGAAGCTTGAGCAACTGTCGCAAAGCAAACGATTTGCGAATCTCTCATCGTGCAATCAGGACTTCATTGCTGGATTGACCGAACGTTTTGCGTTTTCACAACAAGACCTTTTTCAGCTGGCGGAACTTGCGACCGACTTCGAAATGTGGGATTCGGGTGACCTCCAAGACCTGTGGGACGAGTCTGACATCGAACACCTCAATTCGAAACTGAGAAAACAGGAAGTCATCCGTCGGCTGAAGACTAAGTGGGAGGATTTTAGAGTTTCACTGCCTAACTATCAAAATCACCATCCACTCCAAAAAAAGGGAAAAATCACTTTCTCGCGAAAGGATTCCGACGATACCGTTCTTGGAGTCTGCCCGGTTTACTCACCTAAAACCCGTTGCTGTAATCTTCAGACGCTCGATGCAGTCATGAACTGTGGCTTTGAGTGCACCTACTGCTCCATCCAGTCATTCTATCACGGTGAAGAGATTGTGTTTCAGGGCAATTTTAAGGAAAAGCTTCAGAAGATCGAAATCGATCCCAACCGCACCTATCACATCGGCACCGGACAAGCCTCGGACTCTTTACTCTGGGGGAACAAAGAAAATGTCCTTAGCGATCTATTCGAATGGGCAGAGAGACACCCGAACGTCATCCTTGAGCTAAAAACCAAATCTGCAAACATCCGTCATCTCCTCGATCATCCAGTTCCAAAAAATGTGATCGCGACTTGGTCGCTCAACGCACCGACCATCGCGAAAAACGAGGAACACCGCACCGCATCTACTTCCGCCCGCATCTCAGCAGCTCGCAGGGTCGCCGATAAAGGGGTGATCGTAGGCTTTCATTTTCACCCGATCGTCCAGTTTAACGGTTGGGACAAGGAATACCCCGAGCTCATTAGCCAACTCACCGAACAATTCACCCCGGAGGAAGTCGCTCTGGTTTCGCTGGGAACGCTTACTTTCATTAAACCGGTCATGAAACAACTTCGGGACCGCAAGCAGAAGAGCAAAATCCTGCAGATGCCAATGGAAGACGCTGCAGGCAAGTTCTCCTACCCCATTGAGCAAAAAGAAAAGTTTTTTAAGTACATCTACGATTGCTTCAAACCCTGGCACGACAAAGTGTTCTTTTACCTCTGCATGGAAGACCCCTCACTATGGCCAGCTGTGTTCGGTTTTGATTACGAATCCAATGATGAGTTTGAAAACGCCATGAAAACTGCGTATCTGGATAAAATCCAGAATAACCCCAAATGCCAATAACCCTTTTACTGAATCAGAATCATCACAAATGACCCCCTTAAAATCATGGATCACCACCGCATTCGTTCTAACTGCGGTGTCAATATCAGCTAATGCAGAGAATTCTGTCGCTCAAACTCCACCGATGGGATGGAACAGCTTTGACGGCTTCTATTCCTCGGTCACTGAGGATGAGATGAAAGCAAATGCGCTCTACGTCGAGAAATTACTAAAACCCTACGGGTGGGAATACATCGTTGTAGACTACTGTTGGAGCTACCCGGTTCCCGGATCACTCCGTAATGCGCCTCAGACAGAAGATTTCATCCCTGCACTCACGATGGATGAATACGCCCGTGTGCTTCCGGCAGTTGAACGATTCCCATCTGCCGCTAATGGGGCGGGGTTCAAGCCGTTAGCGGATCACATCCACTCACTTGGTTTGAAGTTTGGCATTCACATCATGCGTGGGATCCCTCGTCAAGCAGTTGCTTGGAAAACCAAAATCAAAGGAACCAACGTTACTGCAGCAGACATTGCGGACACCTCCAGCACAGCGTCGTGGATCAATCACATGTATGGTGTCGACATGACAAAAGAGGGTGCTCAGGAATACTACGACTCACTTTTTGAACTCTACGCAAGCTGGGGCGTGGATTACGTCAAGGTCGACGACATCTCATATCCCTATCAGGACGCAGAGATAGAGGCCATTCACAAAGCGATCGAGAAATGCGGTCGTCCAATGGTATTAAGTCTCTCCTTGGGACCAACCCCGCTCGAGAAGGCAGAACACGTAAAAAAGTATGCCCATATGTGGCGTATGTCTGGAGATTTCTGGGATCGCTGGCCAGCCTTGCTCAAAATGTTCGATTACTGTGAAGAGTGGGCGCCACATGTCGGTCCGGGAAACTGGCCCGATGCAGACATGCTCCCTCTGGGAAGGCTCACTGTGCGCAGCAGACCAGGACTCGGACCCGAGCGTTGGAGCAATTTCACCCTAGAAGAACAGTACACCGTCATGACACTTTGGAGCATATTCCGCTCACCTCTCATGTTGGGTGGAGATGTCACACAAATCGACAGCGTGACTCTCTCGTTGCTCAACAATCACGAGGTTCTTGCCGTCAACCAAAACAGCACCAACAACCGCCTTCTCTTCCGTGACGGAACAGAAATCGCGTGGGTGGCTGAAGACCCCAACACTGGAGATACCTACCTTGCCGTTTTTAACGTGGGTGAAAAACGCACTCGAGTTTCGGTCGACTTGAACAAGCTATGTGGGGAAGGCAAAATAGCAATTCGCGACCTTTGGCTTAAGGAAGACATCGGAGTCCACGAAGGGCTGTTTTCACCAATGGTATTCCCTCACGGAGCTTCGTTGTTTCGTTTAAGCCCTGTTGGGGAGTGACGATTTTCACCCAAAAGAAAATCTAATAACATTTATTACTTTTGATATTGCCTGCAGTATCAATAATCCCGACCATCGGCAATTGGTCCGAAAGGTCGGGGTTTTATTTAACAAACAAATACATGCGCATCAAAAATTGGGACATTTTCATCTTTGTAATAGTTTATCATCTATTACTCGTAGTCCTCGCCCCCTTCGCAATTAGAGATTTTTCCTGGACTGCGTTCTGGATCTTCTTCGTAACCAACTGCATAGGTGGATTGTCGATCACCGTTGGATATCATCGCCTGTTTTCTCACAAGACCTACTCCGCACACCCATTTTTCGAAACTGTCATCCTTCTCACATCGACTCTCGCTTTTCAATGGTCGGCCTACGCCTGGTCGCATGACCATCGCAAACACCATAATCATGTGGATACCGAGCTCGACCCCTATTCGATCAAAAAGGGCTTTTGGTATGCTCACATGCTTTGGCTTTTCGATTACGATCGCACAATCGATAAAAGTGTAGTCGCTGACCTGGAACAAAACCCTAGAGTCATGTTTCAGCACAAACACTTTTTGGCTCTCACTTGGATTATCAACTTAGCGATTTTAGGAGTCGCTTGTATTTGGCTTTCTCCACTGACGGCCCTGTTTTACTCGTTTGTATTGAGAGTGTTCACCGTGCACCACAGCACATGGTTCATCAACTCACTTGCCCACACCTGGGGTTCCAAAACCTACGCTAAAGAGCTCACTGCAGTGGATAATGCAGTCCTCGCTGTTCTCACTTTCGGAGAGGGTTACCACAACTATCACCATGCTTTCGCCAATGATTACCGGAACGGCATCCGTTGGTGGCACTTTGATCCGACCAAATGGATCGTTTGGTCTGCTTCAAAGCTTGGGATGGTTAAGAATTTGAAGAAAGTGGATCGGATTCGTCTTCAAAAGATCTTGGTAAAGAAAGATAAACAGATGATCCTTGAACGTCTGAACGAAGAATCCGGATCAACAGCAGGTAACCTTGCGACCAAACTCAACGAACTCGCACACGCTTTCGATACCAAAGCATCGCTTTTGAACCGCAAATACGCGGAGTCCAGAAAGACCAGCAAGAGCAAATCTGAAAAGAAACTCATCCGCGTGGAGATTAAACATTTACAGCAAGAGCTCGCCGCCATCTGGAAAGCATGGATCGCTACGACCCGAATTGCCGGAAGGCTTTTCCAGCTTTCGCACGCTCATTAATCTACATTCTGACGGATTTCAAAACCCGCTCGCGAAGGTTCATCATCACCTTTGGGATGTGTTTTTCAAGCTTACCGTTCACCAATCCTTGAGGCACGAGTGGCCCAGGATCCATGTAAAGGTGGATCGTCACCCAAGATTCGTTATGGGTTGATCTCTCATCGATGGCCCAACGTCCGTCAAATTCACTCAGATCTCCTTCTCTGAGTTTGATATCGATAGTTCTTTGTTCAGTAAAATTTGCATCCAGAAGATATTTCAGGGAAGGTAAAAACCTGGCGAGTTTGACTTTGTGGTAAATCACAGCCTCTTCTCCCTCTCTGTCTCGAATTTCACACTGACGAATCTGTGGAACCATCTCGACGACCTCGCGACAACTCGACATGACCTTCCAGATGTCATCAGGAGAACAGGGGACATAAACAACACCCCTGAAATAGGTCCGATCATTATTTTCAAATCGTTCCACCTGAACGGGCTCTTCTTTATCCTTCAGAACTTCCAAAACCTGGTGAGAGGGCCATAGTTTCTGATTCCCCATCGCTCCGAGGTCTGTGGAGATGGATACAAAAAGAAAAGAAGTTAATAATGATCGGAGTTCCATTTTCTGAAAATTCGGTGTTTTTATCCTTTCAAAAACAAAACGCCCAATCTAACAGAATCGTTGCGTTGAGTTCACGACGCCTTCGATTCCAAGCCAAATAAAAAAGTTAACCTTCCAAATGGTAGATTTTGTATTCGACTGAATCCTGAAGCGCAGCCCAACTTGCTTCGATGATATTGTCCGAAGCTCCGACTGTTCCCCAAGTCTCCTTACCGTCCGTACTTTCAACCTGCACTCGGATTTTGGACTGAGCACCATCAGCACCTTCTAAAATACGAACTTTGTAATCGACCAGCTGTAGATCCTTGATCGCGGGATAATCTTCCTGCAACGCTCGGCGTAAAGCAATGTCGAGCGCACCTACAGGGCCGTGAGCCTCTGCGACAGTGTGGCGAATATTGCCGTTCACGTTGATTTTGACTGTTGCCTCAGAGAGCAAAGCTTCGTTAGACCCCCGATGCTCAACGATGACCCGATAGTCAATTAGCTCAAACAGTGGCTGCCTTCCTTCGAGGAACCGATCAATCAAAAGCTTAAAAGATGCGTCCGCCGCCTCAAACTCGTAACCTCGGTATTCGAGTTCCTTGAGTTCCTGTAGGAAAGTTTTGAGCTCAGGTGACTTCTCATCCAGATCCAGACCCATCTCACGGGCTTTCATCATGATGCTCGAACGCCCGGACATATCAGAAACCAACACTCGAGTCCGGTTACCTACGAGAGAAGGATCGATGTGCTCGTAACTTGAGCGAACCTTTTCGACTGCGTTTGCGTGCACACCTCCTTTGTGAGCAAACGAGCTGGCGCCGACGTAAGGAGCCCTCGTATCGGAACGTAGATTCGCCATTTCATCCACAAAGAGGGAAATGTCACGAAGCTTCGACATGTTTTTCGAACAAGACATTTTCCCGCCCATCTTTAAACCAAGATTCGGAATGATCGTAGCAAGATTTGCATTTCCGTTACGTTCTCCAAAACCATTGAAAGTTCCCTGAATGTGAACTGCCCCGGCCTCCACACCAGCAAGACTAACGGCCACTCCCACTCCCGAATCGTTGTGGCAATGCACGCCAATTTTAAGTTCAGGGAATTCTGCGACTACCTCCGAAGTAATCGACTTAAGGCTTTCCACAAGCTGCCCACCATTCGTATCACAAAGGACCAGGGTCTTCGCCCCTCCTTTGGCAGCTGCGTGAAGAGTTTGCATCGCATAATCAGCATCTGCCAGATACCCGTCAAAAAAGTGCTCCGCGTCATAGATCACTTCCCTGTCATTTTTGAGAAGGTAAGCAACCGAATCCTGGATCATCGCCAAATTCTCATCAGGTGTTGTTCGGAGGATATCTTTAACATGAAGAAGCCACGTTTTACCAAAAATGGTGACTACCGGAGTTTTCGCATCCAGAAGGAGCTTAATTTGAGCATCGTCTTCGACTTTGAGATTCGCACGACGCGTAGATCCAAACGCAGCGACTTTTGCATACTTGAGATCCAAGGACTGAGCCTCCTCAAAGAAACTCATGTCGCGTGGATTCGAGCCGGGCCAACCGCCTTCGATGTAATCAATTCCGAATTGGTCCAACATCCTGGCGATTCTAATCTTTGAATTCACCGTAAACGAAACACCCTCTCCCTGGGTGCCATCTCTTAAAGTCGTGTCGTAGATGAAGATCTGCTGACCATCCGTCATAATTAGTAACAATTCTCGATTTATCGTTGCAAAGAACCCCCAGAACTAACACAAACCCCACACCTGGCAATACTTATTAGCCCAACTGAACGCCTCCTCCTTCTCAAAAGTCCATACTCAAAAAATCACACATATCTGTCGCAAACTCTCTCGAACTGTAAAATTCATAGAAAAGGGAAAGGCCATTGAATCCAAAAGTTTGAAAAAGGGGTTATCTTCATTACATTTTCACGCAATGCTCTATAACTTTCTCAAGAAGCTTTTTACCTGTACAGCACTACTAATTAGCAGTTTCACACTTTCTCTTTCTGCGGCGAATTCCAATCACCCTTGGGTAGTGAGGGTAATAGGAGATAACCTTCCTTCAGAGGAAAGTCTGAGATCCAACAAGATCCTGAATAAAGGAGAGCTCGAAGCACTTGAGGGTTTTTATGAATTTGATTTTTCACGAACCGGATGGGATTCAGACCAGATCAATGAATGGTTAGAGAAACAAGATGAAATCGTGTGGTTTGAGGAACAAGTTCCTCACTTCTACGCGAAACCCGATGTGATCCCTGGAACGCCTCTGGATGATCCTCAAATTTCCCAAGCCTGGCATATTCTTAACTCAGGTCAAAAGCGGGGGCGAAATGGAGAAGATCTTAATCTACTCGCCACCTGGAACTGGGGACTCGATGGCTCGGGAGTTCTTGTGGCAGTGATCGATGAAGGCACACAACTTACCCACCCTGATCTTGTGGGCAATATCAGACACGATCTGGCACTTGATCTCATCGCTAATGATGGGACCAAGCATCAACTCGATGCTGACGAGAATCACGGAACCGCAGTTTCAGGCATCATAGCAGCAACTGATAATACGATCGGTAGTGTGGGAGTGGCCTACGGTGCCCATTTGGTGCCCATTCGATACATCGGAGGACCTACTTCAGATTTAAGGGGTGCTACCGCAATCGGTTACATGCGTGATACGATTTCTATATACAATAATAGTTGGGGCCCCGCACTCTCTGCCGACGAAGATCTGGTGGCAATGATAGGACTTGGGAATCTTTCAACGGGAGCGATTCAACTAGGAATCGAAAACGGTAGAGGAGGTCTCGGTAGCATTTATGTCTTCGCAGGAGGAAATGGGCGACTGAACGGAGAAAACGCCAACTACAACGGATGGGCGAACCTCCGCGAAACGATAGCAGTCGGAGCTGTTGGAAACAGTGGTGTTGCAGCGGATTACTCCGAGCCCGGAGCTGCCCTCTTGGTTAGTGCTCCCAGTTCTGGACAATCTTTGGGAATACTCACAACAGACGTCACCGGTGCGCTGGGATATGAGCCGACGGACTACACTTCGGAATTCGGTGGGACCTCTGCTGCTGCACCCATGGTGTCCGGAGTAATAGCTCTCATGCTTCAGGCCAACCCTTTACTGACCTGGCGTGACATTCAGCACATACTCGTTCACTCAGCAATCCAAATCAATCCCGATGATGATGGTTGGGAGGTTAACGGTGCCGCGCTGCCGATCCATAACCGCTACGGTTTCGGCAGGATCGACGCCTCATCTGCAATTCAGACTGCGATGAACTGGGCGAGTGTTGCAGATGATGTTTCCACATCTTTAATTCGTTCCGTCAACCGTGGAATCCCCACCTCAGGAACTCCGTTGCTCAGCACCGCAACCATCAATCAAAATATTAAGGTCGAACACGTCACTGTCGAATTATTCTCTTCGCATTCCGACTGGGGAAACCTTGAGATCAAACTGATTTCTCCCAGCGGAACTGAAAGCGTATTGGCAAGTCCCCACACCGATGAATACAAGACCTATGAGTCATGGACCTACATGACCACTCGTTGCTGGGATGAAGAGTCAGCAGGGGATTGGCGACTGGAAGTATCTGATCTGGTTTCCGGAGACACTGGATCCCTACTGCGATGGGAAATTACAGTTTACGGAACCTCAATCAACTCTGACCAAAACCAAAAGCCAGTGGTGCAAACCGACAGTTTGGTCACGACCGAATTTCCAGCGACTATCCCAGTAATAGCAAATGATTCCGACCCTGACGGTGACCCAATCACCATTATTTCCCTTTATCAACCTGCGCAAGGAACGTTAGAAATTACGGATAATCAAGAAATTCGCTTCACTCCGGGAGATGAATTTTTAGGCATCGACCGCTTTGGTTACACGATTTCAGATGGGAGAAGTGGTATCGCGGATACCTACGTGGATATTTTCGACCCAAAACCTTATGCATTGCCTGACCAAGCGGTGGTAGCTACCAATCAGACCGTGCTGATTCCGTTTATTCATAACGACATCGATCATACGGGCGACCCCATTGAATTACTTACCTTTGAAGCCCCAGCTTCGGGAATCAATGCTTTGGTAGAAGACAAATTTTCATACACACCCAACATCGATTTCGTTGGAAAAGACACTTTTGAATATACGATCACGGACAATAACCACGGGAATGGCACCGGAACCGTCGATGTATATGTTTCGAGCGACAACGATTTTGCGATGCGATTTGACGGGGTGGATGATCAGGTCGTAGTTGAAGCTTCCGCTGGACTCGACATCACTACCGATTTCACTTTTGAGGCATCGTTCTATCTCGAATCCTTCGGCGAAAGCGGCTCAGTAGGCTTCGGACGGATACTAGATCGCGATACTTACAATCTTTTTGTAAACGGATCTGATCACCAGCTCTATCCCGATGGGTCCTTGGTGGTCGCTTTTGAATTGCCCTCGGGAACAACAGTCACCGCAAATTCAGTAGGCGGAGTCATCGAACCATTCCGGTGGCACCAAGTCGCCGCTACTTACAACGGGATACAAGTGAGGATGTGGATTGACGGTGTTGAGCAGGAAGTTCAAACCCTTTTCGGAGAAATCGGAGGCCCATTAGCCAGTAGACCCACAGCTACGCTTTATCTGGGAGAAGCTGCGAATCAAGCCCGAGCCTTTGAAGGTGTGATCGACTGGATCAAGATCTGGAAAGTGATCCGCTCCGATGAACAAATTGTGAATTCTACCACCTTTGTTCCTGACGAAGAACGGTCCGACCTTGTGGGTTGGTGGCAGTTTAACGAGGGCACGGATGTCTACATCAATGACTCTTATTTGAACAGACATCCGGGAATCGCACAGGGAGCGAAGTGGGTGCCCAAGGACCCGGCACTATTTCCTTTGGCTCTTGAGTAATCCCAAAAGTCTTTTCTCCTTGAGTTGAGTTGCGAGATAGGTAGCATCCGAACCACTCGCCCGCTCCAAGATGAGTAATTCCAGCCGCACCCAAAATTGGATACGACTAGATTCGAGCACGCAAAACGGCTCGGTACCCTCCGTGTTTGGAAACGGAAGAATGGGCGCAATAGTAGAAGGGAACGTGCGCCACGAGAGAATTATTCTGAAAGAACGGCATATGTGGCGCAGTGCCACGAAAGTGGAGAATTCTCCTACATCCGATAAATCGCCCGTAATCCGTGCAGCTCTATCGGTGGGTGATCACCTAAAAGCTGAGAATCTCTATCACTCTCAGTTCGCAGGGCCGTCTGTTTGTCCATCCACTCACCAAGCATTGGGGAGCATTCACC
>JAKSBQ010000427.1 GCA_022361075.1 Opitutales bacterium
GATCCTCATTTTTCCAATAGTATTCCACCCGGCCTCGAGCTAAAAAACGGATACGGTCACCTGGCGAATCCCCTTGCTCCCAAAGCGTGTCCCCCTTCACAAACACTCTCACCAACGCCTCGTTTGAGATGGAAAGCAAATTGGATTCTTCAAGAAGCGAAAAAGGAGGAAATTTCTTCAGAGTGTCCGCAATTCGCTGGGGAATGAGATTACTTTTCATAAAGATTTTTGAAGATTCTATTCAAATCATCCAACCTGACTTTCACAAACTTTCAACTTTCGCACGAGAACGAAATTGACGAGCCGCACTCCACCCTGCTTATTCTAAAACCTCTTATAATCATCACAATACATCATGATCAAAATAATCACCCCCCTGCTCATCGCATTTTCATGCGCAGCGTCAGTGACCGAGGTCACCAAACCCACCAAACTCTTCAACGGTAAAAACTTCGACGGATGGTACGTCGCAGCCCGAGGAATGGGAGTCCTTGAGGAACAGGATTATTTCACCGTCAAAGACGGTATGATCCACGCCTACGCTTCACACGAGCATCTCAGCGAGCAACCCTACGCAGGCCTGATCACCAAAGCCAATTACAGCCGTTATCACCTCACTCTGGAATACAAGTGGGGAGAGAAAAAATTTAAACCTCGGCACGACTTTGTTCGCGACGCCGGCATCATGTATCACGTCTTTGGTGACGACATCATCTGGCCAAACTGTCTGGAGTGCCAGATTCAGGAAGGAGATACTGGTGATGCCTGGATCATCGGCTCAAAAGCCACTTCAACAGTGAGCAAGGTGATCCGCAACTACGCGCCTGATGGTGAGCCAGTCACCCGAGGCGGCACAGACCCTCGGTTCGATCGTTTTCACCGCGGCTACTGCTGGGAGGTCCCCGGTTGGAATAAAGTTGAAGTCATTGTCGATGGCGATCACTCCATTTTCAAAGTCAATGGTCGTGTCGTAAACGAGCTCTTTGACTCGAAACGCCCAGATCCAGAGACCGGTGAATGGATCCCGTTGACTGAAGGAAAAATCTTACTTCAGGCCGAAGGAGCAGAGATTTTCTACCGCAACGTGATCATCAAGCCACTCGAAGATTAATCGCAATTGAATCGAATACGGAACATCGTACCGAGCGAGGTGAAATTTTACTTTTAGAATAGAGAATAAACTTCATTCAGAATTCCAGATTCTATATTCTGAAAATGACAGTTTAACATCATGGTAATATTCCCTTGTTCGTTCAGTCGTTCTTGATTTCAATTCATTAAAACTCTCGCATTTTGATTCCCCCAAACAGCAGTTTCTTCGACAAAATCGGAGGGTGCCCTTCCGCGATGTGGAACGGATGGCGCAACTACGCCAAACGAGCCTCTTTTCGCAAGGGCATCACTCCTAAGGCTCCGGAAAAGACTTCCCCGACGGTCATGATACTTTATGGCGGCGGGGAAACAAATCTCTGTAATGTGCACCACGCGGAGCTCGCGAACCACATGGCGAAGCATCTCTGGAAGGAACACGCTGTACTCGCGCCCGTGGAACCTGTCGCTGCGCTCACCGACGCGATCTCGATGGGTCACGCTTACGAAGACGAGCCTCGACTGGGGGCAATGGGCTACTCACTCATGTCGCGGGAGATCTTTGCGTTTTCGGTCGTTCAACAAGTGGAGATCAACCGCGTGGATGCGGTCATCATTATAACGGGTTGCGACAAGTCAGTCGCTGGTGGCATGCTCGCTGCATCCTGGCTAAAACACATGCCAGTCGTTCTGCTCCATGGAGGAACGATTCGTGCGGGCTGCACCCTCGCGGGTGAACGCATCCACATTGAGACCGCTAACGAAGCTTCAGGGATGCTCAAAGTTGGGAAAATCAACGAATCCGAACACGACGAGATTTTAGAAAAATCCCTTCCTTCCCCAGGTGGATGTGGCGTCATGGCGACTTCCAACACTCTCGCCTGCATGGCTTCGATCCTTGGGATGTCGGTGCTTTCCAGTGCGAGCACGCCTGCAATGGCACTCGATCATAGTAGTATCCATCCTGAAAAGCTCAAAGAGGGTGAGAAGGCTGCGGAGACTGTTCTCAAGATGTTCAGCGTGGGAAAGAAACTGGAAGACATAGTCGACCAACGCTCGTTCGCTAATGCTTCGGTGATGCTCCATGCCATCGGAGGGAGTACAAACGCAGTCATCCACCTTCCTGCTATCGCTGAGGGATTTGAAATCGAATTTGCTCTCAGAAACATTCAGGAAACCCAAAAGACTCCTGTGCTGCTTAATCTGCTTCCTGCTGGTAAATTCATAATGGAAGATCTCTTTGAGAAAGCGGATGGCTTCGCCCCTCTCACCAAATACATGCTTCAAAACGGCTTGATCGATGGTTCAGCGAGAACGGTGGAATCCGACAATCTTGCACAAGGCGTTGAATCTGCTCCGCTTCCGAATTTCGCAGCTGGAGATGAAGCCATCATCCGTCCGATTGAAAATCCCGTGAAACCCCAATCTTCACTTTTTGTGGTTCAGGGAGATCATTCGAACAAAAAGGAAGTCTCCATCGCTCCAGACGGTTCGGTGTTTAAACTTTCCGGAAAACGTAAGGGTTTCGAAGGGCCCGCGAAGGTTTTCGATTTTGAAGATAAAGCGATCCAGGCGTTGATGAACGATGAGATCCAGGCTGGAGACGTGATTGTGCTACGCTATCAAGGAGTGTCTGTGGGTTGCCCCGAACTCCTGAGACTCACAGCTGCACTTACCGGGATGGGACTCGATGACCAGATCGCGGTTGTCACCGATGGTCGCCTTTCCGGAGTATCACGTGGCACTTTGGCGGTCCACTGCGAGCCCGAAGCCTGGCGGGGGGGTCCCATTGCGTTGATCGAGGACGGAGACGTTGTTCAGCTCGACGGTGACAACGCATCTCTGGTGGTTAAAGTTTCACAGGAAGAAATCAAGAAGCGCCGTCGTCGCTGGACTCGACCTACTATCACATTGCCCCGCGGTCCGATGCGGGTGGTCATGCAAGTCATTCAACCCCTGCACAAGGGCGCAATCTGGTGGTGAGTAGGATCGTTTGATTTTTTATGAAATGGTCTCCTCTCCTATACATTACTGCTTTTGCACTAACACTTAAATCTGCCCCGATCGACACACTTCACGGAATCGGAAAGTCTGAATATCAATCCATTCGTTCGAACATAGTTGAGGACCAGTTTTACCATATTTGGGTCAGTCTTCCTGCGGATGATGAACGAGAACAAAAATATCCTACGATTTACCTCCTTGATGGCGGAATCACGTTTCCGATTCTCGCTGGTTACCGGAGTTATTTGAAGCTTTCAGATGAACTCCCCGAAATCATCGTCGTTGGCATTTCTTACGGAACCAACGACTGGAAAAAAGGAAATAACAGAAGCACTGATTTCACTGCCCCCGCGCCTGAACGTGACTACTGGGGAGGCGCTTCCAAATTCGCAGAAGTTTTAGAGAAGGAGATTTTTCCTGGCGTTGAAGAGGATTATCCGTCCGACCCAAACAACCGATTCATTTTCGGACAGTCGATTGGCGGACAATTTGCGATTTGGTGTGCCACTCACCATCCTGAACTTTTTGAAGGATTCGTTGCAAGTAACCCGGCCCTTCACCGAAATCTTGAGTTTTTTCTCAAACCAGTGGACACAAATACCGAGCAGAAAAAACCGTTACTTTACGTTTCAAGCGCAGAAAACGACAATCCTCGATTTCGCGAACCCGCCCTTCAATGGATGAAACACTGGCAATCTCAAGACGAAACACCTTTCAACCTGAAAACCGAAACTCTGCCTTCGCACAACCACTTTTCAGCCGCTCCAGAGGCATTTCGAAGAGGTTTCAGATGGATTTTTCAAGAAATTGAGGACTGAATTTCATAACTCAAAATATTAAATCAGTTACTTAATTAAGTCTTCATTTTGTAAAGCACCTATAAATCGGGTCATAAACGGTGCCCGAAACTTGTTTTCTACCTTTTCCCACTTCAAATCGGCTCTACTAAGCCGATTATAACCGATAGTCTGTTCTTCTTCCCATGGAACCCCTCTTAGAGAGTACCCCTACCAGATACCGACAGTTTTCGGAGATTCCAGCCTACTCATGTCGGTGGCAGACTATTATGCTCTTACTTCACAGCCTCCATGAATTGGATTCGGTTCAATGGAAATATGATGTTGCAGATCACATCAAGGAAGAGAACAAATACGAATTTGATACCAAAGACTTTAGACCAGGAACTTGGTGTAACACCCTAAATGACTTCCAGCCCAAGTGGGTGAGTGACCTTGATTGCGCGAGCAGAATTTGTATGGGTCTTGGCTTTTTGCACACTCATCAAAGTGAAGATTCCTGGCAGATCACTCGAAAAGGCAAAAAAACTGTGCATAAACTCGAGCACTTCGCGAAGTCGGGGGTGTTTAGGGTCAATCAATGTTATCTATGGAGTCATCACTTCAAAGGGTCACTGGATCCTACTTTCGTTCCCTCAAAAGGGGATCCGCGCCGACCGAAGGAATTCTATGATTTGATCCAAGACCTGATCCAAAAATGCGATCAAAGGATTCAAGTGAGTCGGGAGACTCCGGCTCTCGCGTAAAAGTGACCGCTTGCAGATACGCTCAGCACTCCGTCTGAAAAACCAAGGTTTTTCCACCTGAACCCACTCGATCTCTCGCTTTTCATTCAGCTCCACCTCAAAAACCAAGATGGGAAAACCTCCATTCTAGAGAAATAGTTTGGCTAATAAATCTTCGGAGTCCGTCATTAGTCTAAAAGCACCACTGTTTTGTTGTGCCATCAAAGATTTTGACAACATTTCCCAGTTTTCAGAGTCTCATGTTTTGACCCCCTACTGGTGCAGTAGGCAATCACCCTAATTTATGAAAATAGTAAAAAAACTTCTGCTCCTTATCACAGCGTTAGGCCTAGTCCTAGCCAATCTGAATGCCGGTGACCCAAAACCCAACGTCGTCATGATTCTGGTAGATGACCTAAAACCTGCTCTGGGTGCCTACGGAGATCCGGTTGCGATCAGCCCTAGCATCGATCGCCTCTCGAACATGGGCATCCGGTTCGACCTGGCTTACTGCAATCAAGCCGTCTGCATGGCGTCCCGTTACAATCTGATGCTGGGCTCTCGATCCACTTCCACTGGATTTTATAATTTCGGAACCGAGTTCCGCGAAATCTACCCAGATGCAGTCACACTTCCTCAACATTTCAAAAATGCTGGCTACCATGTTGAGTCGATGGGAAAAGTTTTCCACATCGGGCATGGAAACACCAACGATGATGCGTCATGGAGTGTTCCTCACCACAAAGATAAAGTGATCGAATACCTCGTTCCTGAAAGCACCAATCGCCAACTCACAAGGGAAGAGTGCTTGTTTGAAAACACACGAATGTACATCAAGGACACTCCTCCAATCAGACAATTGCCTCGCGGAGCCGCTTGGGAGTCTCCAGACGTTGTGGATGACGCCTACGCAGACGGCCGTGTAGCCCGTCACGCTATTGATCGCTTGCGTGTGATGTCTAAAAATCCAGATCAACCCTTTTTCCTAGCAGTCGGTTTTGTGCGACCTCATTTGCCTTTCAGCGCTCCGAAAAAGTATTGGGACATGTATGATCCTGCTAAACTACCGATGCCCGAGTTCGTGGAGGACCCCGAAGGCACTCCAGCTTGGATTGTAAAAAAGAAGGGAGAAATCACGGCCTTCGAACCTATCCCCGAAGATGGTATTATCTCTGATGAACTGACTCGCAAACTCATTCATGGCTACTACGCCAGTGTAAGTTACATGGATGCTCAGGTCGGGAGAGTCGTTGATGAGCTTGAACGCCTAGACATGCTCGACAACACCATCATCATACTTTGGGGCGATCATGGCTGGCATCTTGGAGATCACGGATCATGGACGAAACACTCCAACTTCGAACAAGCAAATCGTATCCCTATCCTAATGTATGCTCCTGGTGTCACGAAACCCAAAACTTCAACCAAACAACTCATTGAGTCGGTGGACATCTACCCAACACTGGCGGACTTGGCAGGTATTCCAAATATCAAAACTTCTCAACCGATCGATGGAGTAAGCATGGTTCCCGTTTTAAAAGATCCCAAAACAAGAGTCCGTGATCACGCTTACCACGCTTATCCAAGAATGCGGAACAAGAAAATCGGTCGCGCAATCCGTACCGAACGTTACCGCATGGTAGAATGGGTCGAGATGCAGGAAGAAAACGTGCCCAACTTCTACGAGCTCTACGACTACCAGGAGGACCCCTTGGAGACCAAAAACCTTGCAGAGGAACGTCCTGAGGTGATCAGGCAACACTTGGCGATATTGGCGACACATCCCGAAGCCAAACCTCAAGTCAAAAGGTAAGGGTAATTTCGAATAAGCAGAATTTGATAACGCTCCTCAAAACCGCAGCATCAGCTGCGGTTTTGTCGTTTTTATGATAAAGATGGGCAAAAAGCTGCAGGAAAAATCTCAATAACCAGACTATATTTATAATTACAATAGAACAAGATATCTGGTTTTATGTCTAAACTGTTGGGTATCTCACTCAACAACGAAATTCACCCTTTTGTAGCCATGAAAAATCAATCTACCCCATCTCCGTTGAACATGAATCGACGCAGTTTTCTTAAAAAGTCCGCTCTCGGTGCTGGTGTCATGGTACTACCTAGCGTGGTAGCCGGACAATCCTCAACGGAAACGGCCCCTAATTCAAAGCTCAATATTGCGCTTGTTGGTGTGGGTCAGCAAGGAATGGGTGCAACGGTGAATTCACTCAATGAAAACGTCGTAGCGTTATGTGATGTAGACTTGGGAAATGTTGCACGCTGGCGCAGCGACAAGGCTCCCTGGGGAGATTACCGAGCATTTGATAATGCCCTGAAAACTCATGAATCCCGGGGTGCGAAATGGTATCAAGACTACCGCATCATGTTCGAAGAGATGGGCGACAAAATCGACGCGGTGATCATTACCACACCTGATCACATGCATTTTCCGATCGCGATGTCGGCGATCAATCTGGGAATCCACGTCTATTGCGAAAAACCACTGACACACACCGTAGAAGAAGCCCGTTTGCTCGCCGCCGCTGCTAAGAAAAAAGGAATTGTCTCCCAAATGGGAAACCAAGGTCATTCCAACAGCGGCACCCGACTCGTCAGAGAGTGGATACAAGCTGGCGTGATTGGCCCTGTAAGGGAAGTGCATTCTTGGACGGACCGTCCCGCACGTTACTGGAAACAAGGCCTTTCCCAGCCAGATCACTCCAAATACATTCCAGTCATTCCCGAAGATTTCGATTGGGAGGCGTGGCAGGGAGTCGCCCCACGAAGAGCCTACGATCCAGCATATGCTCCATTCGATTGGAGAGCTTACGTAGACTACGGATGTGGCTCTCTCGGAGACATGGCTTGTCATATCATGGACTCCGCTTACTGGGCTCTTGACCTGGCATCTCCGACCACGATCGAAGCAATAACGACCAGTATGAACGGGTTTACCTATCCCGTGAGCTCGGTGGTTACTTATCAGTTCCCCCAGAGAGGGAATATGCCTCCTGTTACCTACAAATGGTACGACGGTGATCTACGACCGACGATACCGCATCTACTTAAAGATAGCCAACCATTCGCAGGTAATTTTCACAAAAACGGCTCACTCATCATCGGAGAGGAAGCTACCATCCTAACAGATACCTATTCAAAGGTTGTGAAGATTCTTCCTCAGGCCAAATTCATGGAATTGCGTCCTTCCCTCCCTCCTAAAACACTTCGACGCATTAAGGGCAGTCATCTGGAGGAATTTTACAGCGCAATAAGGGAAAACCGTGAAGCTTCCTCGGATTTCTCCTACGCAGGTCCATTTACGGAAATGGTTCTTCTGGGAACAATTGCACAAAGGACTGGCCGAAAACTCGATTTTAATGGTACAAAAAGAGCTTTTGTAGCGGACGAGGAGGCAAATAGTATGCTCAAGAAATCCTATCCTGATGGTTGGATTCTCACCTAGCTAACCACTTAAAAATGATGGGTCCTAGAGATTCCGCCCGTTCTGCATTCGATATTCTCTTGGGGTAACTCCCAACACACGCCTAAATTCACTGGTCATGTGACTTTGATCGCAAAAGCCACACTCTAGTGTGATATCTGAAATCGACTTACCCGAGTGTGATAGAGCATGGCAGGCAGCATTGATTCGGACACTTTTAAGGTAACGAAGGGGTGTAGTTTCAAAAGTCTTCTTGAAATGCCGCTCGAGAGACCTTTCGGACATATTGGCTATGTCAGCCAATTGTTGGACCGACATTTTTTTGCCGTAATTCTTTCCGATAAACTCCAGTATACTCCCCAGGTTTGGGGGGTAATCCAAGGGTAAGTGCGCAGGGCTCAATTTGGCGGTAATCCCGGTGATTCCGATCACCTTTCCATTCTTAGTCAAAATTGGAATTTTGTGCGCTTCATGCCAATCAAGAGTGGAATCAGACTTGGGCACCATCTCAATCACATGCAAAAGCGGTTCACCCGTTTCAATTACTTTGCGATCATCTTTCACATACTTTCGGGCGACGTGGTCTGGAAAAAAATCAAAATCGTTTTTCCCTACAAGATCCTCGATCTCCTTACATTTCATGATTCGGAGAAAGGTTCGATCACCCATGGTAAAACGCCCTTCGGCATCCTTCGCGAAAAATCCTACATCTGGTAACTGATCGAAAAGACGCTCCACAAAGTGAAGCGAGTCGATACTGTTCATCCAGTTCGCCCACTCAAAACGATTCTGCTGACGCTCTTGAGTAGCTCCTTCGGTCGATTCCGTAAAAAAATGTAACACCTCACCAAATCTTGCTGATTAGTATCGCCCCAGGGCTTTCACAAATTCGGGAATTTTTCCTCCATTTTCTAAATCCACTGCCCAAATATTCCGGAATTGGACTGGATTGGAATGATCCTGCAGCCAAAGGAATCCGGGTTCGTCAGTTTCTTCTACCGAAAAACTGACATATTTCTGAGGAATAGTAGTCATCGGAACCTCCTGGTCCTTATGGATCTGAAAACCATTGTGAAAGACGGTTAACTTGGCATTTTCAACTTTGACTCCATTCTCGTCAAAACGGGGTGTGCGAAAAATGATGTCGTAGGTCTGCCACTGCTCCGGTGGGGCACAACGATTAATCGCTGGTGACACAATCTCGTAAATGGAGCCGCACTCGTTCCACCATCCCTCCAAACCGTAACTGTCGAGCACCTGAACTTCATATTTTTTTTGGATAAAAACCCCACTGTTTGCCCGGCCTTGTGCACGATTCTCGGGTTCAAGAGGTAACTTAAATTCTAAGTGGTAATAAACATCTCCAAACTCCTGTTTGGTGCGAAGGTTGGTCTTTGGGTGTTTACTGCTCTTTCGAGGCACTACCTCCATTGCTCCATCTTTCGTCAGTTTCCAGGGAACCTCTTTCAAGCGCTCATCAATCGGCACCCAATTATCAAAATCATCGCCATCAAACAACACTACCGCATCTCCGGTTGGAGACGCATTTAGAGTTTTCGAAAGTCGTTGAGTCTTCGAAAGTGAAAATTCCACCCACTCTCCATCATGAATAACTGCTCCCTCAAATTCACCGTTCTCGAGAACACCTCGAAACTCCCCATTGTCAAATTTCAACTGATCTCCGTTTCTCTTCGCCATGAGGTCAAAGTGTGCGGGTACACGTTCGTCGAGTGACGGTAACAAAATCACGCGATAACCCTCTCCTCCCATAGGGATCACTCGGGCATAACATTCCTTGATATGAAACCGGTAGGCACCAGGAGTATCGCCGAAGGAGCCTTCCCAATCTCCGAGAAAAGGATCTTTTGCGTTCAGCAGATTCAGGACGGCAACGAGGCAGCTCAAAGTCGGGATAAGAGTCTTTATCTTCATGGGGTCTTGTTCGTTTGGGTTATTCCTCTTATTAAGAGACTCTACATTTACCATAAAGGCTTCGTTTTCAATAGCGATGATTATATTAAATTTCCGTCATTATTATGAAAAATCTTAGCAATTGAATCGCTTTTTTCGCCAAATCCTATCAACTCTTCGTCCCTTCCTAATCTGTATTTTTTCTCAGATTTGGCGCTCATACACAAATCTGTGTCGGAGTTTTTCTAGAAACATCATGAGTGTTGAACTATAATAAAAGCACTTTTACCCATACCCACGCACCCGAAGGAGTTTACCTATGATCAATCGTCGAGAGTTTATTCTGAAATCCGCTGCCGCTTCTGTGGCAGCAGCCCTTGCCTCACCAAGTCTGCTGAACGCTAAACCCACAAAACTTCCGTTCAAGATTTCCCTCGCTCAGTGGTCTCTTCATCGAAACATTTTTGAAGGTAAACTGGATGCAATCGACTTCGCAAAAGTCGCCTCTGAAGAATTTGGAATCCAAGCAATCGAGTATGTCAACCAGTTCTACAAAGGCAAAGCAAAGGACAAAGGCTATCTGACATCACTTAAAACCCGGGCAGAAGATCACGGGGTAAAAAGTCTCATCATCATGGTGGACGGTGAAGGACAGCTTGGAGAAGCTAACGAGAAAAAACGCAAAAAAGCTGTCGAAAATCACTATAAATGGGTAGAGGCCGCAAAGTTTCTCGGTTGCCATTCCATCCGCGTAAACGCCGGAGGCCCGGGAAACCGCAAAGAGTTAGCTACAGCAGTAGTCGATGGACTAGGTCAGCTTTCTGAGTTTGCAGCGAAAACGGACATCAATGTGATCGTCGAAAACCACGGAGGCTTCTCATCAGATGGTGCTTGGCTCGCAAACGTGATGAAGCAGGTAAAGATGCCCAATTGTGGAACACTACCCGATTTTGGAAATTTCTGCATACGCAGGGAAAAGAATGAAGCCGGAAAACGTATCTGCGCCGAAGAATACGATCGCTACAAGGGTGTAGCGGAGCTCATGCCTTTCGCCAAAGCGGTCAGCGCAAAGTCTCATGACTTCGATTCTGAAGGAAATGAGATTCATACCGACTTCTACAAAATGATGAAGATTGTGCTCTCCGCCGGTTACCACGGCTACGTGGGCATCGAATACGAAGGTCGAGAGGACGACGAGTTTACTGGAATTCGTAAGACCTTGGATCTTCTCAAAAAGATCCAATCTCCGATGTAAAAACAAAAGACCAGCTGGTTTCGCCAGCAGGTCTTTTCAAAGAAATTGCGAACCGGACAATTAACCTCCGAAGATGTCGCCAAGCCCTGGCATCTTTTGGGGAGTTCCGGTGATTTCTGACTTCGCCCCGGATTTTCCGTATTCAAGAAGCTGGACAGAGGTGGTGGTGGTTTTACCATTCGTCACCGCCGTTGTCTCAGCTTTCACGATTCCGAAAGGCACACTTTCACTCATCCATTGCTTGGACGTGCTTTGTACGCTCATCTTTTTGAAGAGAACTTTCATCTCCACGTTACCCGAGCCTTCAATCACACGGCATTTGAAACTCCCGGCCGGCACACTGACCTTTTCGCTACCTTTATCGTCAAATTTGTAGTCAATGCTGGCTCCCATCGCTTGAAGCATCGCACCTCCCATCATTCCACCTTCTTCGATTACCATAGGATCCTGATCACCTGTCTGCATGATAATTTCCTTACCAACACCACTGAGATTGCTCATGATCTCTTCGGGATTTCCATTGAGCAGTTTCTCTTCAACAAGGAACTTCATGCGCATCGTGTCGCCTTGTTGCTTTCCCTTCTTACCTTTTTTCATTTTGAAGGTGTCGCTGTTCACTTCGAACCAAACATAAGCAACTCCACCTCGTTTCTCTTTGTCAACGAGTGCGGTTTTGATCACCTGAACAGACTGTTTGCCCTTTTCATCGGTGGTTATTTCTTCGCGAACCTGCCAACTGCCAACGGGAGTTGATTTTTTTAAGTTGTAGTTCACTGCTGAGAGGGATGTGAACAAGATGCATGTCAGAGACAAGGGTAGTAGGACATTCTTCATGAGTTTCATAGTAGATGATATGAGATTAATAAAAGATTGAGCCGGGTAGACGGGTGATCGAAGAAAAATATTCATAACTAAAAATACACATGTAATAAAATCATCAACTTCGGATCCTTTTTAAGACCCAACCCAGCTACACTGTTAAGTAGCGCCACTCGCCCAAACATTGACTTTGCCAGACCTTTTCATTTACACCTCAGCCTGATTTAACCCTTTGAACGAAATTGAAAATCGCACTAGGAACAGACCACGCAGGATTACCTCTCAAGGAATGTATCAAAGCTTACCTCACTGAGCTCGGACACGAAGTTGTCGACTACGGATGCTATTCGAAAGAATCCACGCACTACCCTATTTTTGTCCAATATGCTGCAAAAGCAGTAGTAAATGGCATCTGTGACTGCGGAGTGGTTTTTGGCGGGAGTGGTAATGGAGAGACGATCGCAGCAAATAAAGTAAAGGGCGTTCGTTGCGCATTAACCTGGACAGCAGAAACCGGTCGTTTGGCCAAAGAGCACAACAACGCCAACGTCATTTCAATGGGAGCAAGAGTAGTGCCTAAAGAAGACGCTAAGGCTGCTGTAAAAGCTTGGCTCGAAGCTAAATTTGAAGGAGGACGTCACCAGACTCGAATTTCCATGTTAGAAGAGGATCTCGATCCACCTAGAGGATTCGACCCCCTACCTTCAGGTGTTTAAAGCATTCATATTGGGATCTTTAGGACTTGCCGGTTGACATATGAGATTCGGTTTGCAAATTCAGACTCTTTACAGACTTGAAAAATGCCAATGAACAGCGACCATCCGGATTGTGAGCACGCGGAAGAATCCGCAACCAAAAATCCTCTGAGTGCGATCCAGCGTAAATTTCTGGAAGAGAGGAAGATTTTTTTGTGGGGAGAAGTAAGTGATCAGTCTGCCAAAGAGATTACTGAAAAACTCATGTTTCTTGAGCTAGAAAAGCCAGGTGAACCTATCCAGTTCTACATCAACACTCCCGGTGGCTCCATCACTGCAGGCATGGCAATCTACGACACCATGCAGCTCATCACCTCCCCTTTGAGCGTTATCGTTACGGGCATGGCGGCTAGTATGGGCTCAATTCTTCTTTGCGGGGCTAAAAAAGGAAACCGCTATCTTTACAAAAACTCGCGAGTCATGATCCACCAACCGTTGATCGCAGGACGCATGGTGGGACCAGCAGTGGACATCAACATCCAGGCTCTTGAGATGGAACGTATTCGTGACGAACTTAACACGATTTTAGCTGAGTCTACAGGTCAATCAATCGACAAAATCGAGGCAGACACAGACCGTGACTTTTACATGACTGCCAAACAAGCACTGGAATATGGGATCGCCGATCACATCGTAGAGTCCTTCATGTAAATAATAGGAAGTAATCAATAGGATATAAACTTAAGAAAATGCTAAGGAGCTCCCCCCAGGAAGGCTCCCTAGATTCACTATTTTCCCTTTCTTAAAGCCACATAACCCATCAAAATGGAACGCACATTTGTCATTCTTAAGCCCGACTGCATGGCCCAAAGGAACGTAGGAGACATCATCTCTCGTTTTGAAGCTAACGATTTTGAAATTGTTGCAGCAAAAATGGCACAACTGAGCAAAGATCTTCTTAAAACTCACTATGCTCACCTAACTCACCAACCTTTCTATCCAGCGCTTGAGGAATTTATGACCGAACGCCCGGTGTTGCTATTGGTTTTAGAGGCAGAAAATGCAATTGTTCGCGCGCGTAGATTGATCGGGCCGACTAATCCTGAGCATGCAGCAAAAAACACGGTTAGAGGAGCGTTCGGTGCGAGCACGCTTCGCAACGTAATTCATGCTTCAGATTCTCGCGAAAGTGCCAAACTGGAGATCTCTCGATTTTTTGCGGAGACCGAAATTTTCCATATCGAAAAGGAAGAAGTTCCCGCGTTTGTGTAGCTTCGGTGAACTCTTCTCAGCTTAGCTCGATTTGATCATCAGAACCACCGCATGAGCGGCGATTGCTAAGCCTTTGCCAATATCGTCTGCCTCCTCGTTCGTCGTCGCTTTGATTCCGATGCAGCTAGGGTCGATTCCCAAAGAGTCGGATAATCTTTTTTTCATGGCTCCCAGATAGGGGCCTATCTTCGGTCGCTCAGCGATCAGCGATGCATCAACATTGTTGACGCGGTAACCAAGTTTAGCAGCTTCTTTGACTGCCTGAATAATGATTTTTTGAGAATCAATTCCTTCAATGCCCGCGTCGTCGTTCGGAAAGTAATGCCCGATATCGGGTAGGCCCATCGATCCCAGAATTGCGTCGGCGATTGCATGACTCAGACAATCAGCGTCCGAATGCCCTTCAAGTCCGAATCCACATTGGATTTCCACTCCACCAAGGATCATTTTCCGCCCTGTTTGAGTGCGGTGGATATCATAGCCGTGCCCAATTCTCATCGTTTTCTATCGTTTTAAATCGGAAGAATCAGTTTCAGGCAATGCACTATTTTCAATGCTATCCCTTAAGGATTTCGTCATCGACCTTCGCATCACATCCAACCACGTCGCCCACGAACGCGCGGATAGAACCTGTTTGCAATGCTCGATCTCAAGCGTTCGGTTTTTGAGATTTTCGTTGGCGATACCCGAGACGTCATCCAGATCGTACAAAAAGACCTGTGCAATCTTGCCCGCTTGCGGCTCGATGTCCCGAGGCATTGCAAGATCAATAATAAACAAAGGCTCATAAGAACGCTTCCTCATGGCTCGCTTCAATGACTTCTTATCGATGATCGCGTGCGGTGCGGATGTGCTTGCAATCAAAATATCAAATTGATGCAGCTCCTTCAATATACTGGAAAAAGGCAGGGTCGAAGCAGTAAACTCATCTGCCAAATCCTTAGCGTTGGCTTCGGTTCGCGAAGTAAAAGTCACAGACTCTACACTTCGACTCACCAATGATTGGGCGGTCAACCGGGCCACCTCTCCAGCACCAATCACAAGAACCTTACGCTGCGTCAGGTCTCCGAAAATACGCTGGGCAAGATCCACTGCTACATTACCGATACTCACCTGCCCCTGGCCGATCAGGGTGTTGGTTCTCACCCATTTGGCCGCTTGAAACGCTTTTGGAAAAATTCGATTAAACGCTCCACCGATCTTACCAGTCGATCGGGAATCTTCAAAAGACCGCTTTACCTGACCTAGGATTTCAGTTTCACCGATCATTTGGGAATCGACACCAGAGCAGACTTCAAACAGATGCTGAATCATCTGCGCACTGTGTTTGGAATCGACGATTTCCTTCAGTTTCTGCTCAGGAACCGAATAAAAGCGTCTGAAAACTTCCCAAACTTCCTCAACACAACGTTCGGTTAAACCACTCGCATACAACTCGAAACGATTACATGTCTTCAAACACATGAATTCCGCAACAGAATCCAGCTTTGCAACAGCATCATTGAGTTCCACCAAAGCAGTTTCGTCCAAAGCCAGCTTCTCCCTATCATCCAGCGAAACTTGATGATGGTTTAAAGAAAAAACAAACAGTGAATTCCCTACACTGAGAGAATTCTTGGCCGTCACTTGCATTTCATTCATCCCATGATCTCCGATTCACCATGAGGTGCCAGATCTTGTCTTGCCCGATCCACCGGAATCAAAGCAAGAAGAGCTACAAGAAAACCGATGATCACTGACCAGGCGTATTTACTGGAAAAAAGTCGTTTGAGTAACCGTAAAACGAGAAAAACAAAATACATCAACCACACTAAAACCGTGAAACTGAGTTTATAGTGAGGAACTTCTCCTAGATCATAAAGGTAAATGAATGAACCCACAAAAAGTGAAAGAGTGAGCAGGAACAGCCCTGTCGAAAGCACCCATGTTTGCAAATGTTCGAGTTGAGTCAAAGAAGGTAAAAAGGTGAAAAAACTACCCGTCCGGCGCTTGGACAAACCATAGAATTGCACGAGATACATGATTCCCAACACACTCAACAAAGCGAAAACTCCGTAGCTAAAAACGGCAAGGGATGCGTGCATACCCACAATCGCACTGCTGTTGATGTGTCCCTCACCATAGGCGTAATCCAAAGCCGGAAACAACCTTACCAAGACCATTGCTACAGCGATCATGCCAGCCGAGAAAAAGCCTAGGTAATTGACTGAAAAAAACAATGCCACAAGCAGGTAAATCAACAAACTCGTCCAAAAAATGAAAACGATGATCTCGAAAGGATTACCTATCGGACAGGCGCCAACTGCACTCCCCCGGCTATACATGAAAATCGTGAGCAACGCGAATCCCGTTCCCATAATCGGAAGACTGAATCTCCGGCTCAAATAATTCTTATTTTTTAGGAAATATAGGTGAAGCACGAAAGCTGCAGCGAAACAGCTAAATGCCAACCAATATAGCGAGAGATTCATGATTCGTTAACTCGGCAGTTACACCAATGCTTCGGCGCGTTTCCATTTTTTTGTAAAATGATGAACTTTCGATGCCGCGAAATCCACCCATTTCTTGTTCAAATTCAAACATGGGATTTGATGAAAACGCTCGCCACCCGCTTCGATAAAGCTCTCTTTGCCCTCCATTGCAATTTCCTCAAGGGTCTCCAGGCAATCCGTCACGAACGCAGGGCAAATGACGAGAAGTTTCTTTACTCCCCTACCTGGGAGCGCCTCCAAAGTCTTATCCGTGTAGGGTTGGAGCCAGGGATCTTTTCCCAAACGGGACTGGAATGACACACTGTATTTACTTGCCGGGATGTTGGCCTGATTGACAAATCGACGCACAGTTTCCAGGCATTGATGACGGTAACAGGTCGCGTGCGCCGGATGCGGTCGTTCGCAACACCCTTCCTTACTCAAGCAATGACTGTGAGACGGATCACCTTTGACCAGGTGCTTTTCAGGAATACCATGGAACGAAAAAAGCAAATGATCATACTCCTCGATGAGGTAAGGTCTTGCAGCGTCAATCAGACACTCAATGTAGTCCTCTTCATCGTAGAACGGATTTACCACTTCGTAATCCATCTCGGGCGCTATCGACTTCAACGCCTCGGTTGCGCAAACCAAGGCAGATTCATAGCTCGACATCGCGTAATGGGGATAGAGAGGAAAAATCAAAACCTCATCGATTCCATCCTTTTTCATCTGCCTTACCTGACCTTCTGTCGATGGATTACCATAGCGCATTCCAAGATAAACGGGGACATCGATTTGCGCCCTCAAGAGGTCTGCAAACTTCTCGCTCGTCACGATGAGCGGAGAACCTTCTTTCAACCAAATAGATTTGTAGGCTTCGGCGGATTCTTTCGGCCTCGAAGGAAGAATGAACAAATTCACAATCATCCAACGAACCCATTTCTTTACATCAATCACGCGCTCATCCATCAAAAATTGACTCAAATAGCGACGGACGTTCGCCACCTCGGTCGAATCAGGTGAACCCAGATTAAGTAACAATACTGCCTTTTTTGCCATGACGTCTATACTGCCTGTTATCGATTCAATTTCAAATCTACAGTAAATTGTTTCGGTAGGAGTCTACAGTGTCCAACATGGCCTCAACGCTGTCGATTCGCGCAGTTGGCATGATCCCATGTCCCAAATTAAAAATATGCCCTAACGCAGGTTTTCCAGAAGCAGGCATTATTTTATTCGTCGCCTCCCTCACAACCTCCGGTGACATGTTCAAAAACGTAGGATCCAAGTTTCCCTGCACGGCGAAGTTCCGATTAGGCGCTTCAAGGACCCTGGTCAGATCGATCGAGCTGTCCAAACTGATGACTCCGACACCCAACTTCTCCCATTTGTCAAAATGAGCACCCATTCCTTTTGAAAAAAGGATGATTGAAGCTTCATCCCCTAAAGCATCGATAATTCGTTTAATCCATTTGAGAGACCACTGTTCGTAACACCCTCCGGGACAGGCGCTTCCCCAGGAATCGAAGATCTGAATAGCTTCAACACCACTTCTCGTCATCTCCCGAAAATACTTGATCAGGGCATCTGTAATCATAGTTAGAAGTTTCTCAAAAACTTCGGGACTTCTCACAGCCATTTCCCTTATTTTCTGAAAATCCCGTGAAGAACCACCCTCCACCATATAGGTAGCCAAAGTCCATGGGGAGCCTCCAAAGCCCAACATCGCCCGTTCACCTTTCAGCTCCGCACGAATCAGTTTTAGGGCATCAAATACATAACTGAGCGACTCGGTGATGCCTTCAACGGTAAGTTTTGCCAAGTCCTTCTCGCCATCAAATTGCCAGGCCATCTGGATGCCACCTTCTTCTCGAAAATCATAATCCATACCCATTGCTTCTGGGATGACTAATATGTCGCTGAATAAAATGGCAGCATCAATAGCCGGAAACCTCTGCAAAGGCTGCATAGTCACTTCCGTCGCCAAATCCGGTGTCTGAACCATTTTACGAAAGCTGTATTTTTCTTTCAAAGCCCTATACTCAGGAAGGTATCTTCCTGCCTGCCTCATAAACCACAAAGGTGTGCGGTCGACGGGTTGAAGCGAGAGTGCGGAGCGAAAGCGTTCCAATCCTGTCATTAAAGGGTTTCCTCGGGGTTAAGTTTCATCGATGCCCAATCCTTGGGTGCCAAAAACTCTTTTTCAAGCGCTTCCTCAGTCGAACCTATTTCTGGGGTATAACCATAGTCAAAACGAACCAAAGGAGGCATCGACATCAATATCGATTCCACTCGTCCTCCCGACTGAAGTCCAAACAGTGTACCACGATCGTAAACAAGATTAAACTCCACGTACCGCCCGCGACGATAAAGCTGAAACTGCTTCTCCCGATCGCCGTAAGGCTCGTGCTTCCTTCGATCGACAATGGGGAAATAAGCTTCTGAAAAGGAGTCTCCGACGGACTTCGTGAAAGCAAAACTCGTCTCAAAATCAGGTTGATTCAGGTCGTCATAAAAAATGCCTCCGATACCGCGCGCGCAGTTCCGATGTTTGATGTAGAAGTATTCATCACACTGAAGCTTTTTCTTTTCGTAAAACGCCTGATCGAACTCATTCAAACACGCCTTTCGTGCCACTCGATGCCAGTGCACGCAATCCTCACGATATCCGTAGTAGGGTGTCAGATCATATCCACCCCCAAACCACCAAACAGGATTTCCACTTTCGGCGTCTTTGGTCCTAAAATATCGCACATTCATGTGGACCGTCGGAACCATCGGAGAACAGGGATGCACCACGAGCGAGACCCCGGTCGCAAGAAAAGGTTGATTCGCGATTCCCTTTCGCGTGATCGTCGCCGACTCAGGAAGAGATTCACCTTCGATTTTTGAAAATGCGATCCCTGCTTTCTCGAAAACGTCCCCCCCCTGCAGTACACAGGTATATCCACCTCCGCGATGAGCATGGCTCCACTGATCTTCAAAAAACCTCAGTTCCGAAGTCTCCCTATCTTCAAAACCGCTCACCAGAGCAAGTTGAAGTTTTCTCAAATAATCTACGATACCGATTTCCTGTTTGTTCTCAGACATATGAGTAGAATGGATCTGAAATATTTTTAAAAAAAATGTAAAAAGATAAAAAAAAGAGGTTCTTTGACTTGTAGATTGCAACAAAATGTTTCATCTTTGTAACAGACCGTAATTGAGGTTGGAGGAAAACTGGTTTATCCAGTGTTAAAGATAGGAATGAGAGGCCCGATTTGAGGAAGTCGGGCCTCGTTTTTTGTACAAATATCAACATCCGAAAACCCTAAACTCTTCTTAATCAGCAATTAGCCTACTTTTTCAAATCCCGAAGTTGCTCGCTCAACCAGATCTTTTGAGTCCAACGTTCGTTCTTGGATGACATGTCAATGGCATAGAAACTCTTGTCTCGCTGGATCACAGGAATACGTAAAATGTTACAAAGGTTTAAAGCCAACCATCGCTCAATTTTTAAAACTACCATTTTTTTCCGTAAACGTCCTTGAACGTCTCGATTCAAAATAGTCGGAATCGTATTTAGAGTTAAAATCTCGTCCAGTGCCGTATTCGCCATTTTGATTCGGCCCTCTTCGCTGGCATAAAAGTGAGTGAGTGCGAAAACGATTTTCCCGGGGTTCACTTCCTTTAACACCTGACATGCCTTCACGACAGTCGAGCCAGTTCGCACCATGTCGTCAAACAGCACGATATCGTGACCACAAATATCCTCAAAACTGTTTTCACTTTCGCTGTGGATTTTGACTTCCACCTGACGTTCTCCGGTACGGACTTTGTCCAGAAGCACAAACTTCGCTTTACTCAAACCGATCCGGCGAAACATTTCTTTCACGAAATCTCTTGCACCTTTGTCGGGAGCACAAAATGCGAGCCCTTCCCCGTCGGGACCAAAACTCACCATGTCGGAGTTCAAAATGTAGTCCGCATACACCTCGTAAGGAATCAGATTGAAAAATCCATCTTCTCCAAAAATTTCGATAAAAATGTCCTGCACCGAGTCCGAGTGATTGTGAACCGTAACCACTTTATCAACACCAGAGAGTTTTAACATCTCCGCATAAAGTCGCGCGGAATAAGGCTGACCATCAAACTTTTTGAAATCAGTCTGATCACGCTCAAACTTCACCTTTCCCATGTCAGGTCTTGGGCCACGATCCTGCGCGCTGTAATACAAGTCGGGTTCCGCAAGAATCACCTCCTTGGCTCCGTTGTCTTTAGCAGCCCGTGCAATAAAAAAATTACGCATCGCCAAACTCTGGCGACTCATGAGGAGATTACTTGAGCTGACGACGATTACGGTCTTTCCCTCAAGCTTGTAACCGATTTTATCAAAATCCTGCTCATCAGAAATAAATCGGGGACAAAACTCCGTGTTTGCAAAATTTTTCAAGCTAATGAGATCCGCAACGTCCTCTCTTTGATCGAGTGCGTGGGCAACGTCGATGGCAAACGGATCGTCCGAAAAGTTACCCACCACAATAAAATCATTCAAATTCTCACTCACCACTTAATTTACCCGATTAGTTAACGCTAAAACCTTCCTACGCCGGATTTTCCAAACCCGACTACCTCCATAACCAATTGATACGGAAGAGCGAGCACAAATCGAAGGTTCTTTCCAAAATGTTGCAAACCCATGGTTGCCACAGGAATTGGGATCATCTATTTACTCTTTCTATGTTCGAAGGAAAATCCATCCGCCTCCGCGCCTACTCGAAAGCAGATCTCAAACTCGCAACTGCTTACCTCAACGATCTTGAAACTCGCAGTCTGATGTGGCCTGGCATCATGTTTCCGCTTCGGGAAGAAGACGAGGAAAGTTGGTACAATTCTTTCCACGCAATGAGCAATGGGGATTACAACTTTGCCATCGAAACAATCTCGGACACGATCTACATCGGCGGTTGTGGAATCAAAGGGACGGATCTGAAAAACCGTTTCGCGGAGATCGGTATCTTTCTTGGAAAAGACTTTATCAACAAAGGTTACGGAACCGAAGCAATGGGACTTTTAGTAGATTTTTGCTTTGGAGAACTAAACCTGAACAAAGTTAAATTACAGGTTTACGAATTCAACAAACGCGCCCGCCGCAGCTACGAAAAATTGGGATTCAAACAAGAAGGCATGCTGCGCGAAGAAATCTATCGCAAAGGCAGCTATCACGACGTCCTAGTCATGGGCCTGCTGAAAACGGAATGGTCTGGAATCGAAAAATAAACGCCTCATGCTTCACGAGACCGATATTCGCACCTGCTTCGCCAACAAACCGACTCACTTAGTCGACCTTGTCCTCCAGGTGCGTGAGCAACTGCAAACGTTCCTCCCCGATCACGATGAGGAGGTTCGATGGGGTCGTCTGGTTCTTTACGTCCCGGGTGCCAAAACCTCGGTCAAGGACTCCATTTGCTCATTCAGTATCACGAAAAACAGACTCGAATTCATCCTTCACCTCGGTTCACTTCTCGACGATCCGCTTAAACTTCTCAAGGGAGATTTCCGCTACAAGCGCATCATCATCTTAAAAAAACTAGAGGACTTCAGTCGTGAAGGTGTTCAGAATCTCGTAATGCAATCCTATCACCTCGACCGTCAGGGTCCACTCTACGAACAACTCCCTAGCTCAGAGGCTTACAGCGAACTTAAGCGAGGAATCTGAACTCCCAAAAACGTTATCGAAGCTTATCCAGCTTTTTAATAGCTGCATTCACTCCGCGATCCGCAGCGAGTTGATAATAATGCATTGCCGTCGCCTTGTCCTTTTTAACACCCATTCCATTCAGGTGAGCCTCTCCAAGATAATAATAACTCAGATAGTCGCCCAGATTAGCAGCTTCTTTCAGGAACTGCACTGCTGACTCGTGATAGTTGTTCTTCTTCGCAAGTTTGCCCCATGACTTGTCCATCAGAGCCAGCGCATGGTAACGCTTAGCCTCCGCATTGTATGGATTAAATCGATAGGCATCCTGGCACTTCCACGCAGCTCCGAGCGGGTTATTCTCTTTCATGCCTTCCCCCATCAGCAATCTCCTGGCATTTCTCGTGAAAGCTATTGATTTGTAATACTCCTGCTTTTGACCGAAAATTGCCGAAGCTTTGATCTTTTCACCCCAGTTATAATAAACAGTGGATTGATAGAGATCTTTTGGCACGCCCAACCCTCTACGATGCATGTCTCCGAGATGAATCAGCGCCATCCCATGACGGCGATATTCGTCCTTAACAACTGATTCAAATAGCTCTTTCGCCCTCGGGTAGTCTTTCTCGCAACCAACTCCGTAAAGGAGGCAGTACCCCATCGCTACAATCGAATCATCATATGCGGGAGCCTTATCATATGCCTTTGAAATCCACTCGTAAGCTTTCTCCGGTGACTTTCCGACGCCGAACCCTCTCGCATAGCAATAGCCCAACTCAATCATCGAGTCAGTCTCATCTTTTTCAGCACCTTTATGATACCACTCAAAAGCCTTTTTCGGATCATACAGCTCGCTACTACGATCCGAATAAAGCATCGCAATCCTTGCAAACGGATCTACCAGTCCACCATCCGATTCGGTCGCAATTTGGTAGTATTTGATCGCTTCCCTATCATTACGCGGAATTTTCAAACGCTGCCATATTCTCTCAGTCTTTGAGACATCTTCCCCTTTATTTTTAAATATTTGTAGCGTCTCATCGTGCATCGGGTGATAGCCTCCGCCATTGTAATGCAAATCACCAAGATCTACCGCTGCAGTCGCATAGCCTTGCTCGGCCGCCTTTTTCAACCAATCCATACCGATCTGCATCGAGAAAGTTCCTTTTTCGTAGTCTTCGGGCTTTCTGAGATAACCCATGCCCTTAGAATACTGCGCTCTGGGATGACCTCCTCGAGCCGCAATATCCAAGTATTCATTTTTCAAATCGGACTGATCCCATGGCAAAAACTCGTAGAATTTATAAGCCGCCAATGGCATTCCTGCATCTGCAGCCTTTTTCATCCACTCATCTCGTTTAGCTTTATCAGCTTTGATGCCATGTTGCCCAATGTAGTATATGATAGACAGCTCGTACATCGCCTCTGCTATTCCAGCTTTGGCAGCATCTTCTAAGAGAGCCAACCTCTCCCGCACGTTGTTTTCGTTGAATTCTTTAAGGTAAAAAGCCGCGACCAGGTATTTTGCTCGGGCATGTCCTTTTTCAGCAGCCTGAACAATCAACGGCGCAGATCTCGCCCATTCTGGTGACTTTTTATCTATTCGAGGCCATTCGTCGCCTGGCTTGTCACCCTCACGAAAAGCCTTGAGAAAATCATCGTAGGCCATCTCAAAGAGTGCATCGGCGTCTATTCTCAACGGAACCGGATTTTCGGAGGAGATGCTTACAAGCATCTTTACATTCGGATTTCCACCCGTAATTTTGGCCCAGATCGCATCTTCACTAACCTCGACCACTTCGGCTGATCCACCATTCATCTCACGGCCCATGATAATCGCCGTCACTTTGACAAGATCGCCTACCGCTGGTGCCCAATCAGCATCGATGCTGATCTTCAATCGATCTCCATCTTTACCAACAATCTGCCCCTCAAAGGTCCTCGGCTCAGCATTCAAACAACAAATACAGATCGAAAAAATCAGAAAAATTAGGTTTCGTAACTTCATTTCATCAAGGGTTGATTCGGTAAGTCCTCAAGAGAAAGCGCGTGTCCCTCAAGTTGACGGAAAAAATCCTGTGCCCATCGCTGAGCTTCCTGTTTGCGTGCTGGATAATTGGTGGGCATACCCTGGTCGTAATCGACACTCACCTTAACAATCGCAGCAAGTCTGTTACTGAAGAAATAATAATC
>JAKSBQ010000174.1 GCA_022361075.1 Opitutales bacterium
ATTTGGAGCAAATTTCTTGACATTGCTGATAACCCTGTCCGAAAATCTTGCACCGATTGCTATAAAAAGATCGGCTTCCTTAACCGCATGGTTTGACGTTCTTGTCCCATGCATTCCAACAAGGCCCATAAAGAGCTTATGGGTTCCCGGAAAAGAGCCCAAACCCATCATAGTTGTGGAAACAGGAATCATTGCCTTTTCCGCAAAATTTAACACCTCGGTGTCCGCCTGAGAAATAGATACTCCGCCCCCTGATAGGATTACCGGCTTTTTTGCCCTGTTTATTATTTCTGCCGCCTCATTTATTTGGCTGTCTGTTGCCCCCATTGGAATTTCTGCCGGAGGCTTAACGGATTTGGGTTCGTATTCTGCCTCCGCAGCAGTTACGTCCTTGCAAATATCAATCAGTACGGGTCCGGGCCTGCCTTCTCTTGCTATGCTAAAAGCTTTTCTTATAATATCCGCCAGTTTGCTTGCGTCCTTAACTATATAATTATGTTTTGTAATAGGTGCTGTTATTCCAGTAATATCTACTTCCTGGAAGGAGTCCTTCCCCAACAGGCTTGTGGGAACCTGTCCCGTAAAGGCAACCAGGGGCACAGAATCCATGTACGCAGTTGCTATACCGGTTACAAGGTTGGTAGCCCCCGGACCGGAAGTAGCTATGCATACGCCGACCTTCCCCGTTGCCCTGGCGTACCCGTCGGCTGCATGGGAAGCTCCCTGTTCATGGGATGTCAAAATGTGCCTTATATCGTCTTTTGCCTTTAAAAGAGCATCATATATGTTTAATACCGCTCCTCCAGGATATCCGAAAATTGTATTTACATCCTGTTCTTTTAAACATTCAACTAAAATTTGTGCACCTGTAAGCTTCATTTATTTTACGTCCTTTCTAATATAAATGTAAAATCAAAATCAAGGAATTCTTTACTAATATAATACTGCTCCCGTACTTGCCGAAGTTACCAATCTTGAATATCTTCCAAGGTATCCAGTAGTAATTCTTGGCTCCGGTTTCTTCCATTCTTCCCTTCTTTTATCCATCTCTTCTTGTGAAACCAATACGTCAAGTCTTCCCTTTGGGATGTCAATGCTGATTGTATCCCCCTCACTTATCAAAGCTACGGGACCTCCTTCCATTGCTTCAGGCGAAATATGGCCAATAGATGCTCCCCTGGATGCACCGGAAAATCTTCCGTCGGTGATAAGGGCTACATCCTTGTCAAGGCCCATGCCTGCTATTGCGGAAGTCGGTGAAAGCATTTCACGCATACCCGGTCCGCCTTTAGGCCCTTCATA
>JAKSBQ010000256.1 GCA_022361075.1 Opitutales bacterium
ACGATGAACTCGGTCGCATGGTTCGGCAGGGCCTTGACGTGAACGGCGACGGCACCCTGGATGCCGCCAGTGACGACCGCATCAGCGAAGGCGACAGCTACTTTGAATACGACAATACGGAAAATGCCTGGTATCTGATCAAAACCGCCAGCACCTATGCCGAAAGCAACAGCGCGGCCTCCACCAACCTCGGTCAGAGCCGCACCCGAGTGAGCAACTTTATCACCGATGCGACCTATGGTGTGCTTGCCGGTGAAAGCATCTCAAAGGACATCCACGGCAACGAATCCAAAGTCCGCATCTACGTGGACCGTACGAACCGCATCGTGACCAAGATTGCCGAAGTGCCCAACACCGACAAACAACCCCGCTCCATCCTCTACAACGGACGCTTGATGGAAGCCTACGGAGCTCTGCACGACACCCCGACCCAATACTTTTACGACATCCTCGGCCGCAGGACCTCCATCCTTGCCCCCATTGGCCAGAAAACAGCCGGAGGTGACGACATCTTTAAAAGGCAAACCACCACCCACCTGCCCAACGGCTTCGTGTGGATGAAAACCGTGGAAACCGGAACCGTGGATGTCGCAGGCAATTTTACCGCACTTGGCACCGTGAACGACAAAGTCGTGCTCTACGACTACTATCAAATCGGGGAAAGCAAACCCGGCCGCCTGAAGTCGGTCACGCAGGACTTTGAAGGCACCGCCAACGACCTCACCAGCTACATGTCCTACACCGACAAAGGACAAATTTGGAGGACCTGGGGCGATACCACCATGCCCGTCGAAAAAAGCTACGACGAATATGGTCAGTTAGCTTCATTCCGCACCTTCCGCAACGCAGCGTCCGTGAACTGGAGCACCAGCGAAGCCTTTGGCATCACACCGACCCCCGGAGGCGATGCAACCACCTTTGCCTACGACACTGCGACCGGTGCCGTGCTCAGCAAAACCAATGCCCTTGGCCACAGCCAGAGTTATGGTTACTCCACCTGGGGTCAGCTAGAAAGCTTTACGAACGCCCGTGGGCAAGTCTCCAGCTTTGACTATGATCCCATCAAAGCCCACCTTGCCAACGTGAGCTTCTCGGCCGGCAGCCTGACCGAAGATATCTCCTACACTTACGATCGCCTGGGCCGCATCGACCAAGTGCAGGACGGAGTCTTCAACTACCTCGTGGGTTACGATGCGGACACCCTGCAACTACACAACATGCAGATGCAGGGAGTAGGGGACATAGGCATCGACAAGACGATGACGGCCCATTACGAAACCGATCAGGACGGCATTGCCGGTCGTCCCATGGGCTGGACCCTCACCGACACGGCCTCCACCGCACAGGAATTTAACATCCACTACGACTACGACAACAAAGGTCGTTTAGAGGCTGTGCGTAGTTCGCATTTTACAGGGGCCAATGACCGGTTCTTTTACAGCTACGACCCCGATTCAAATTTTGTTGCACGCATTCGATATCAAATTCCGTCCCAAGATACAGAATTGATTGCAAGATACACCTATTCGCCTGACAATGGTCAAGTTAAGATTCTCAAGAACAACGTCGATGGTGATACCTCCGACGGAGCTGGCGAGATCATGATTGCACGTCACACCTACACGCATGATGATGACTTGGGCATGGTTACCGAAGAATTGCATGAGGGAACTGCCTATGCCACTGCTTTTACCACTCGATACACCTACGATGAGAATAATCGCTACCAACTCAGCGACGTTCAGAACTACAGCGGCACCGACACCAGTAACAAAACCAGTCCCATCACAAACGAAACCTGGTCCTACAGCTACGACCACATGGGCAACCGTGTGACCTCAACTGAAGGAACTTCCAACTTAACCTACACTGCCAACGCTCTCAACCAATACGACACTATCACCGGCCTGGGCACACTAACTTACGACAACGACGGCAACCTTACTGATGACAACAACTGGAATTACACATGGGATGCTTTGAGTCGACTCGTCAAGATGGAACCCAAAACGATCTCCATTGGCTCCAAGCAATTGGACTTTACCTACGACTACATGTCCCGCCGAGTGCGTAAGGAAGTGCGCGAATGGGACGGCTCAAATTGGATCCTTCAGACCGATGAGAAATATGTCTACGACGGCTGGAACCTGGTCGCCGTCTACAACGGGCGCAACAGCGATGCGCTTCTGCGCACCTACACCTGGGGCACCGACATCAGCGGCACCGTCGGCGGAGCCGGAGGTATTGGTGGACTCTTATCGGTACAGGAACACAGTGGCACCTACGCGGGCAAAACCTACCTCTACAACTACGACGCCACCGGCAACGTCACCCAGCTGGTCGACGCCGCAGACGGCTCTATCGTTGCCAAATACCGATACGATCCCTACGGCAAAACACGAGTCGCCACCGGCAACGGCTACGAGCAAGTCAACCCCTTCCGCTATCAGACCAAATTTACCGATGATGGCACCCAACTCATCTACTACGGCTACCGTTACTACAGCCACTCCATGGGTCGCTTCCTTAACCAGGACCCAATCGGCGAAGCAGGTGGACTCAACCTCTACGCATTCGTGGGCAATGATCCGGTTAATGGACGTGAGTTCTTGGGACTAGCGGTTGCAGGAAATAGTAGGCCACAACTAAAAGCAGGATACCATTGGTGGAGAGATGGATTGGGGGTCACAAATGATGGCAGCTCAAACTGGAGAAACCTGCTTACTCATGCCTACACCAAATATGAAGGCGATCGTGATTCATACTACTGGCATGACTTCCAAGTAAACACTTTAGCTGCTTATCACAGTATTGCGGATAAATCCGATGAGGCCGCTCTGGATATTGCTGTCAGTACAGCAGTTTATGATGCTATTGCAGAACTGTTCGCAATAAAAGCCTCTGAAATACCAACTCCACCTCCTTCTGTTCCTGATATTGATCCTACCGACTATAGTGCTTCAGTGGAAGGCGAAGGAGGTTCTGGCGGTGGTTCCGGTGGAGGTGATTCCGGTGGTTCCAGCGGTCAAAGTAATCCGATTACTGTGAATAGTGATCCGTTAATGGACACTGACTTTTTATACAATGGAAAGATTTTGGATTTATCACCTTATACCGTTCGCCCACCCATAGACCGTCCAGGTACGTTCTTGAATGTGTTCGGAATGAGTGATCGTGCTGATTTTATGGCTAAAGCAGCCATACTTGAGGGCGGTGTGTTCATAACCCAGGAAACATTGGATCGTCTCAACGCGTTCAAGAAACAGCAAAAATGTGAAGGACTTAAGAAGGCTTATAGTGATGCTGGACTAAATCTTAGTAATGCTCAACAGGAAATCGATAGTATGCAGGGTTATTATGATCGGTTGAGAAACAGCTTTAGTGGAAATGATCATTTGAGTGTTGATTCCCTTATGGGATATGGGCTTGCTGTGTTAGGACTTACTTCATATGGCGATATACCACAAGCAGTAAGGTCTGGGTTTGATTTGACCTCGTTTAGTGTGAGCGGAGCGAATCAAGATTGGTGGGGAATGGCACTTGCTAGTGGACAAATGTTTCTTGATGCTTTTCAATTGAATGCTCCTGAATTATTAGCTGACACCGCATTAAGAGCTGGTTCAAGAACTCTAGGGGCAATTGCTCTATTGGGAATAGCCATTGATGTAGGAGCGGTTTATCTTCCAAATCACTTTTCTGAAGCGCAACAATCAAGGATTTTAAGCGATATTTCAAATGACATCAGTTCATTGAAATCTGATTTTAATACTTTAATAGAATCTACAAGTGATATCATGAGTACTATAAATAGTGAATACAATGACAGTGGATGTAACGATATAACGGGTCCAATAAGATAATGAATTTTGAGAAAATATACAGTTATTTACGTTTATTACTAACGTTCATTGCAGTTGTGATATTTGCGACAGTGATCATTATGGATCTATCTGTTGGAAAGGATTTTAATACTAAAGTATTTTTGTTCATGTTCCTTCCAAGTTTGATTATGTTTTTACTTTTGATCTTTTCATTGATTCAGAAAATATTAAAAAAAGGACTCTGAAGAGATAGGTCTTGACTCTTGTAAAGTTCTAACAGGAAAGTTAACCTACATCTGACTGAACAAGCAAACGCCTAGCCCACCTCGTGGTGCTGTTCCAGTTAACCTCTGTGAATACATGTGAAACACGTTTAGAATTCGGTAATGCTGCGACTGTTCAAGCTATGTAAGCTTTAGTGTTTTGAAGCT
>JAKSBQ010000437.1 GCA_022361075.1 Opitutales bacterium
AGAAGTACTCAGTGAGCTGAAGAGTGACAAGAGCAGTGTGAAAGAAGAACAGGGTGTTGAAGATGACATCGGAGAGCAAGATGTTGAAAAGCAGTACGATCAGGAGGTTGACAAAGAATTGGTGGGAAGATTTGAATTTATGATGAGTGCAAACGAGTCGTTCCAACTGGCGGTCAAGCAGTGGGAGCAGCTACCCCTGTTTACAGGGCAGAACAAGACGGCCATCGACGAGTGGATATCAAAAGCGAGAACGGCCATGACCAATCTATCGGTGCATAAAATCAGCATGCAGCAACTAATTGGACTGGTCGAATCGAAGCTCATTGGGGCGGCGCAAACGTGGACTAAGGGATTAACGGAGGAAGAACTAAGCAAATTCGAAACAATTACTGACTATCTGGAGGCACTGCGGGCGCGATTTGAGGATGCTACTGATCGGGAGCGTGCAGAAGAAGAGCTCTTCTCAGTGCGACAAGGAAACCGACGAGTAGTGACATACTGGGCGGAGTTGAAGAACATTCACGCGAAATCGGGACTGAAGCATGACGAGGCGTACCTCAAGGGCATATTCTACAATGAATTACAGCCAGAAATCAAGAATGAGATGAAGCGGATGCACTACAAAACGTTGCAAGAGTGCAATCGCGCAGCGGAGAAAGCAGAATCTATGCTGACTGGTGGCGACACCTCTCAAGGACGAATGACAGAGCAAGCCCCACGAGCGGCACTAAAGGAGGAAGACGCAATGGACCTCTCGGCGGTACACGGCAAATTCAAGAAATCATCGCATGATGGAAGAAAGAAACACAGTGGACCAGCGCCTGCTAACCGGAACAAGCAAGGTCAATTCGCGAAGAATATCACCTGCAACTACTGCAGGAAGAAAGGACATATGCTCAAGGACTGTTGGGTGAAGACTCGACACATGCAAGAACTGCGTGAAATGAAGAAGCGTGAGAAATCAAATCGAATGGATCTGGGAGCGGTCGAGACCAAGAGCGAAGAACAGGAGAATAACACGACTTCTTCATACATCGCGGGTGTTGGTAGTCAAGGGGACTCCCTAGTATTTTTGACGGGATTCGTAGAGAGAGAACGAGTTCGGTTTCTACTCGATACAGGCGCAAGCCAGAATATCATCAGAAAGAGTCTCGCGGACAAGCTAGAATTGAAGAAGATTGATGAGGCACAACGGGAATTGCGCTTCGCGGACGGCCGCAAGCAACATGGAATCGAGCGGGTGTCAGTCAATATCCGCGTAGAAGACTGGAGAGAAGAAACCGAGGCCTTTTATGTAGCCGACATCCAATACGATGCGATCTTAGGACTTCCATGGATTCAACAAAACTGCGTGAAGATCGAAGCACAAGGAAAGAAGGTTGAAGTGACGAAAGACGGTGAGACTGTGACAGTGGACACCAAAATGACCATTCCAATGGTCAGCGGAAAGGAAATCCTCAGTGAGATGAAGCAGGGAGAGGAAACTTTTGCGATCTATTTGTCGGCAGTCGACTTAAAGAAGGAATCAGAAGAAGAGGACGCGAGAGTGGAAGCGATTCTGACAGAATATTGCGATCGATTTGAGAAAGAATTACCTCCGGGACTACCACCTCATCGGAATGTGAATTTTAGTGTCACGTTGGAAGAAGGAGCTTTGCCACCAAGTGCTGTGCCATACCGGCACAGCCCGGTGGAGAACGAGGAAATACGGCAACAAATTTCAACGATGCTGGAACGCGGGTTAATTCGACCTTTGATTAGCGAGTACGCCGCACCTGTCATTGTGGTCAAGA
>JAKSBQ010000032.1 GCA_022361075.1 Opitutales bacterium
CAAACTTCGCAAACAGTTCTCTCCAAAACTTCGATGTGAATCGGTTGTCGCGGTCGGAGATTATCTTCTTTGGAAAGCCGTGATACTTGACAACTCCTCGTAGAAATCGTTCCGCGAACTCGCTTGCCGTAATCGTCTTCTTGCATGCGATGAAGTGTCCCATTTTCGAGAGTCGGTCGATAATGACTGCTGCGTAATTATTCCCCTTTTCGGTCATTGGTAACTCCACGAAGTCCATCGTTACTTCTGTCCATGGTTGCTTCGGTGGCTTGATCGGGTTTAGTAACCCAAGCGGTTGCTGCGTAGACTTCTTAGATCTCGCGCAGATTTCGCAACTCCTCACAAAGTCTTCCACATCGCGTTGTAGTTTCGGCCAGTAGTAGTTCCGCTCTACTATCTCAAGTGTCTTCTTCACGCCTTGATGCATTCCTTCCATTCCGTGTGCTGCGTCCAAGATCGCTGTGCGTATTTCGTAATTTCTTGGCACATACAGTCGCTCTCCCCCACTTAAATACCAGAGACCTCCACGCTCTGTTAATTCGAGATCACTAAGCCGAAATTCCTCGTCAGTCTCGTATTCTGCTTGAATTTTCTTAACGATTTCGGGGTTGGGGCCCACTCTCACTTCTACCACATTCAGTCGTGATAATGCGTCAGCTACTTGATTGTCCTCTCCACGAACGTGTTCGAATTCCAATAAATACTCACTCAACGCATCACTCCACCTCGCTTGTCTCGGGCTGAGGGTCTTCTGTGTCAGCAAGTGCTTCAAACTCCGATTGTCGGTGAGCACTTTGATTGGTAGTCCGTTGTGAACGTAATGTCGCCACGATTTCAAACAGTAGATTACCGCGAGTGTCTCCTTCTCGTAGGTAGAGTACCGCGTCTCGGCCTCATTCAACCGTCTCGATATATAGGCAATCGGATGCCCTTCTTGCATTAAGACTCCTCCAACTCCTGTGTCACTCGCATCTGACATAATCGTATATGCCTTCTCTGCATCGGGCAATCGCAGGACAGGTGTCACTGTGACTTGTTCCTTCAGTTTGTTGAGCGCCAACTCCTCCTCTTCACTCCACTTCCACGTCGTGTTCTTCTTCAATAGTTTGTACAGTGGCCCCGCTAAGGTCGTGAGGTTGGGTATAAATCGCCGATAGTAGTTGATGAGTCCCAAAAACGTCCTCAACTCGCTCACGTTTCCCGGAGATCTCATCTCTAAAATCGCCTTCACTTTTCTCGCATCGGTCTTCACTCCCTCTCCACTAATCGTGTGACCCAGCCAGTCAGTTTCCTTCTTCATGAACTCGCATTTCGATCTCTTCAAATAGAGGTTGTTCTCACGTAGGATCTGCAATACTTGACGTAGTCTCTCCAAGTGCTCTTGCTCCGTGGCTGAGTGAATGAGTATATCGTCCAGATACACCAGCACGTTCTTTTCATTGGTGAATAGGGTGTTCACCAGTCGTTGAAACACACTCAGTCCTCCCTTCACGCCAAATGGTAGCACCAGTGGCTCAAATAGTCCCTCTTGTGTCACGAAAGCCAACTTGTGTTCGTCTCCTTCTCGCACTCGCAGCTGCCAATATCCCGAAAGAAGGTCCATTTTCGTAAAGTACTTCGATCCACCGAGTTTGTCCAGCAAATCGTCAATTCTCGGCAATGGGAACTTGTCCGATTTTGTCACTTTGTTGAGTGCTCGATAGTCAATGCACATTCGCATTCCTCCGTCCTTTTTCTTGACCACAATGACAGGTG
>JAKSBQ010000254.1 GCA_022361075.1 Opitutales bacterium
ACCAAGGGGAGCAAGTACTTCGACGAGGAAACCTCGAAGCAAGCCAACAACTCGCTACAAGAGAAGCCTGATAAGGTACGCTTCGCAAGGGGACACTCTGCAATCAGGGCGTTGTGTCTGACGCCAGGTTTTTTGGTGAACAAGGTGTGACTCGACCACACGGCAAGCATGCTGGTTGTCTCTCACCTCAGTGGGCAGATGAGAGCACCCCGACCCCTGACACAGCCGCCATTGTGTTGAATGGCTGATCGGCGCCGTTGTCTGGCATTCTCTTCCCACAAGAACCAACACGTCTTGTGATCGCTGTGAGAACAACGTTTTGGATCAGTTCTATGCAGCACGGGGCACGACATCATCAAGCATGTTCTCCATCACACTTCGATCGCCTTGTTAGTTCTGCAGTTCGGCAGAGCTGAATACAATATCCGGCTGTATCGCCCTTCAACACGCCAACTCTGGCAAGCGCCGAAGCTTCAACGTGTTGAAAAAGTGTGGCGGAGATCAAAACCTCTCGGCGACGATCGTGGCAACAACACTCGCCAGGAGCACCACGGCAAGCAGGCACGTGATGAGAGCGAGAATGGCCGATTCCCCCACGACCCGCCTGCGAAGTGCGCGGAGCTCTTCCAGCGCCCTTATTTCAGGCCACTCTCTTCCTTCTCCAATCTGCGGCAACCAACGCGCCTCAGGCTCTGGCGCTGCGGCCGCATTCTCCGACGGCGGCGTGGTTGCTGCGCCAATCTACTCACTATTGTCAGCAACATGGCGTGGATATTCATACCAACACGCACTTCCTCGTCTTCCTTGGAGATGTAGATCACTTCGGGATCCTCCTCGGATATGCGGACCACTCTCACGCGCTTGACGGGCTCTTCACAATCGCCGGCCTCGGATTCAGTATCAGCATCGGCATCGGTCACTTGGAAGAAGTCAAAACAACGCCGTATCCAATCTTCGGGCGTACGCTCTACCAATTCCACCTCTTTGCCCCTCGTGGCTTCTTGCTGTATTTCTGCAAGCTGTTCGCCTATAAGACTCAGGCGTATGCGATAGATGGTGGTGAGCTGGACACAATGGTGAGTAAGACAGGTAAACCATGTGGTACTGACCCATATGCAGTTGTTGGCCTTTTCCAAGTCCACCTTACGCAGGCCCCACGCCTCAAGGTGGAAGTTCTCCACCGCCTTGGTTGCGTCGACAAGGCGGCCGGCCAGTTGGTTGGCAGCGGTGGCACGCGCTGCGGGGTCGACCATGCGGTAGACCA
>JAKSBQ010000079.1 GCA_022361075.1 Opitutales bacterium
TCGTTGGTATTCAGGTTGCAAATCATGCTAATCGATTCTCCGTGATCGAGTAGCTTCTTGATCAAACGGAGGCGATCCAAGGAGTCCGCATCATAAAGTCGAGTCCCTCCCTCCGAACGGTCTGAAAGCACCATCCCATATCGGCGTTCCCACGCTCGTATAGTGTGCGTTGAGAGTCCTGTGAGATTTGCGATCGCTCCGATTCGGTAGGTTGCCGGTTTTGAATGATTTTCTTCCATTTTTAGACATTACTTAAACATAAATGGAACAAAGTTCAAGAATGTCTTCAAAAAAGTTAACTCGTCTACCTCTGGTCTATCCTTTGTGCTCGAATCCGAACAGGTTGATTTTTTCCTTTCGAGCTAGTTCAAGCACGTTTTTTTTGTCGAGAATGATCGTTTTTCCGACAGCCAACGCGGCATGACGGACACCACCTTCAACCATGGATCGAATGGTTTTTTCTCCGAAGACCGGAACATCAATGGCGTAATTTTGATTGGGTTTTACGGTTTTGACGAAAAGTTTTTCGGAGGTTTTGTAGTTTGCAGCGCGTTTTAGCATCTCATCGGTGCCATTAAACTCTTCTACGCATAAAACGGTTCCATTTTTGACCACAATTCCCTGGCCGATATCGAGTCGCGCGATTTCGTTGGCGATTCGAATGCCATGTTCTAACGTGGAATCGTCGAGCTTCCATTTGCCCGAGGTCATCAATCCGGGTGATGCAAGCTGGTCATCGATAAAAGCACGGGCGTCCAGAGTTTGCACTCCGATTTGTTCCATTTCCTTAACGACCGCACCGTAAATTGTTTCGGCGTTGCGTACTTTGAGCTGCTGCAGAATCCGAAATGCCTTGAGATCGGGGTGGATGCCTCCAAACAGCCTGCTCGGCTTGATCTGTCCAACCATTACGTTGTAACGGCAGCCCATATTCTGAAGTGTCTTCAAGAGTTTGCCAACCTGCCCTACCTTTATCTTTTGGTGATGTGCCGAATCGAATTGATCGATCAATTCGTCAGACGTTTCGCCGACGAAGCTAATCAACCGAACCGGAACCCCAGCTTTGCGGATTCGATCTACCATTAGTTTCGGATAAAATCCCCTGCCAGCGAGAACTGCCACAGGAGCATTGGCGTCGTACTCGGGCGGCAAAAACTCGGAAATGGGCGAATTCATTGAGAAAAGAGTCTCTATTTGACCACCAAATTGAAAATTTTGCCAGGAACGTAGATGGCTTTCACGACAGTTTTGCCTTCTGTGGCACTTTGAACTCGCTCGGAGGCGAGCACAGCTGCTTCAACTTCTTCCTTGGTCGCGGTTTTCGAAAACATTCCCTCACCTCGGAGTTTTCCGTTCACTTGAAAGATAACCTTTACGGAATCTTCAGCCTCAGGGATTTCAATAGGTTCTGGCCATTTTGCGTAAGCCACTGAGGCCGTTTCGCCGAGTAGCTCCCATAACTCTTCGGCAAGGTGAGGCGCGAAGGGAGCAATCATTTGAACCAAAGCTTTGATTGTAGATTTGGCGATCGTTTCCGTTTTTTGGAGTTCGTTGACCAGAATCATCAATTGAGAGATCGCAGTGTTATAACCGAAACTTTCGATGTCGGATGAGACTTTTTTGATGGTCTGATTCAGAATCTTGAGGGTCGCCACCGTTTCGTCCTCATCGCGAATGCGGTCACTAATTTCCCCCTGGGCGTCAACTATCAAGCGCCAAACTTTTCTGAGGAAACGGTGAGGTCCTTCAATTCCATTCGCACTCCACGGTTTCATGTCTGCCAGAGGGCCCATGAACATTTCGTACATTCTCAGCGAGTCAGCACCGTAACTGTCGATGTAATCATCCGGATTTACTACATTGCCGCGGCTTTTGCTCATTTTGTAAGCACGAGCATCTACCAAGATTTCAGGTTCAACCTTGAGACGATAGACATCCTGTTTACCCACGCGTGCTTTTTCAACCAGTTCGGCTTCAAGTTTTTGGGTCGCCCCCGACCATTCCGAGAGGTCTTCGATCTTATCAACCGAAACTTTGTTTCCTGCTTCATCGAGATAGAGTGTGTACTCCATCTCTCCCAAAATGATGCCCTGGTGAAAGAGTTTTGGAAAGGGTTCTTCCGTGGTGACCACCCCAATTTCATTTAAGAAGATGTGCCAAAAACGAGCATAGAGCAGGTGAAGCACGGCGTGCTCTGCTCCGCCAATGTACATGTCAGGTGAACCCCAGTAATTTTCGATTTGAGAATCGATGAGTGCTTCAGCATTTTTTGGATCACAATAGCGCAGGTAGTACCAACAGGAGCCAGCCCACTGAGGCATCGTGTTTGTTTCTCTCGCACCTTTGAGCCATCCGGTTGGTTGTGGCTCCGCCGACGAAACAGTGGCACCAGTTGAAGGGTCCAGCCAGATATTGACCCAGTCAGTGATATTCGCAAGTGGGCTTTGAGCGTCGCCTGAAGGCTTGTAGTTGTCAGTTTCTGGAAGACTTAGAGGAAGATCTTTGTCGATTACTGGCACCGCGTATTGATCGACTCCATTTTCATCGGTGTAAATGATCGGCTTCTTCGGAAGTGCGTTAGCCAGTTGACTTTGTTGCTTTGATATTGAGTCATAGGCATTTTTTTCTACCCAGATGATTGGAAAAGGTTCTCCCCAGTATCGTTGTCTTGAGAACAACCAGTCGCGCAGACGAAAATTGATGGTGGCTTCTCCCGCTCCTTTTTTCGCAAGAGCCTCAACGATGGCATTTTTTCCATCTTCCACCGAAAGACCGTCAAATCCGCCTGAGTTTACAAGAACTCCGGAACCGACAAAAGGAAGTTCGGTGGATTCTTTATTTGGATCACTGATCACCTGACGAATCGGAATCTCAAATTGCTCTGCAAACTCAAAGTCGCGCGTATCGTGTGCGGGAACTGCCATGATCGCACCAGTGCCGTAACCCATTAGCACGTAATCTGCGATCCAGATCGGGATTGTTTCTCCGTTGATGGGATTGATTGCGTAGGAACCGGTAAACTCTCCTGTCTTTTCCTTCGCTAGATCGGTACGATCGAGATCGCTCTTGTTGGCGGCAACCTGAATGTATGCGTCTACCGCTTCCTTTTGATCTGCTTTGGTGATCTGCGAAACAAGTGGATGTTCGGGAGCAAGAACCATGTAAGTTGCGCCGCAAAGCGTATCCGGGCGGGTAGTGAATACAGTAATCTTTTCTTCATGGCCCTGAATCTCGAAAACGATTTCAGCGCCTGTCGATTTACCGATCCAGTTGGTTTGTTGCGTTTTAGTTGACTCCGGCCAATCCACGTTTTCCAGTCCATCCAGCAATTTATCAGCGTAGGCAGTGATGCGCAGCACCCATTGACGAAGGTTCCGTCGCTCCACTGGGAATCCGCCTACTTCGCTCTTTCCGTCGATCACTTCTTCGTTGGCCAGAACCGTACCGAGCTCAGGGCACCAGTTCACCGGGCGTTCATCGACGTAAGCCAAGCCATGCTTAAAAAGCTGCAGGAAAATCCACTGTGTCCAGCGATAGTAGTTCGGATCGGTTGTGTTTACTTCCCGGCCCCAATCGATCGCGATACCCAAGCGTTTGATTTGCTCGCGAAAGTGGTCGATGTTTTTTTTAGTCGTGATCGCGGGGTGTGTTCCCGTTTTCATGGCATACTGCTCGGCAGGAAGCCCGAACGCATCCCAACCCATTGGGTGTAGTACGTTGAATCCCTTGGCACGCTTGTAGCGATCAATGATGTCGGATGCTGCGTAGTTTTCGGTGTGTCCCGCATGAAGACCAGCTCCGGAAGGGTAGGGAAACATGTCCAGGATGTAATACTTCGGCTTGTCTGAAGTATCCTTGACTTCGAAGGTCCCATTTTCGTCCCAGTAGCGCTGCCATTTGGGCTCGATTTCCTTGAAATTATAGTCGGTATGTCCGGGCATTTTCCTGTTAAACTAAGTTGTCAGATCGCTTTTTGACCTTTTGGGGTGTATTACACCCGCGAGATGCGATTTAGTGGTCAAGCCCGGTGTGGGGTCAAGTCGATAGTGTGGGAGGTTAAGCCGACCCTTATGATGCTAAGGAAACAAGTCCGTTCCCTCTCCATTGCTTCTCGTTGCAATTGTTAATTAATTTTAGCAATGGTGAGGTCTTACGCATCTACCTCTTTCAGATCGTTTTCATGAAATCACGGTGACCACGTCTGGTAATGCCCCATGAAATTTTTGCCATGATTGTTCTCCAGTCGCGTTCGGCTAAGGCATCTATTGGAAACCACATGCCCGGCAATGCAGAACTCTTTATTAAACCTTCCACGTCTTCAGATATTTCAAGGTATGCTCCTTTATGTAGGCGGTTCCAAATAGGCATCTTGTCTGAAGCGAACCATACAACATATTCGATTACTCTGCTTCGTTCGAAAAGAGCCTTTCTCTTTTCATATTCCTGCCTCTGGTTGTCTTTAAAAACATCAAATACGAAATTTGGCGGACCTGAGAAATACTGGTAGTCACCAGGATCGCACTGCTTGAACTTGCCACTGTTGACTTGTGCCACAAATCCAGGGGTCAAACGCGTGGTTTTGTTCAATTGGACCGGAACGCTCACGCATACGTATAGACCAGGCGTATACATCCGGTAGTGATTCACACAGCTGAGGAAGTCAGCAAGTGTAGCCGACTGACCTATATCATATTCCTCGTTCATGTCTGTCATTTATTCTGCATCATGTTAAGAAAAACCAAAGATTCTCGCATGACCGGGAACTTCCACGTCGTACCAAAGTGTTCCGTTTCAGTTCGGATTTTTTAATCAATTTTCAATGCCTCAATGGGTTGTATTCTTGTGACTCTCAACGCTGGGACGAGACTTGCCGAAAGAAGCACTAGTAGGAGGGATGACAATGTGATGAAATAAACTGCTGGGTCATTCGGACTAACCTTAAATAGGAGATCAGCCAATCTTCCACCGAGAAACCATGCCGCCAACACACCTAGGGCCAAACCGATACCAGCTTGCAACAAGCTCTGTTTGAGGATGTCACCGAGCATTTGTTTGGTTGATCCGCCAACTGCTAACCGAATCCCTATCTCGTGCTTTCGTTGACGAATCTCGAACGAAAGAACGCCGTAGATACCAACCAGCGACAAAAGAAGTGCCATGCCACCTAGAATAGCAATGAGTAACATGAAGGCTCTTCGATCGTTGACCGAAGCCTTGAGCAGTTGCTCAAGAGAGCTGTTTCGAAAGATGGCCAACTGTGAATTGAGACTCTGGATATGACCTCTGACTTCGGAAACTAGATCGTTTCTAGTGAGATCTCCTCTAACCAATACGTTCAATTCTCGATCTCTGCTTTGAGGGCTCAGGGGAAGGTAAACGAGTGGCATGCTGCCATTTTTTGTTTTCGAGTCGCTCCCTACGGAGTCTAAGCCATTATGCTTAACCGTTTCTACGACTCCGATGATTGTAGACCTTTTTTTGAGCGGCAAAAGCCGACTTGAATTTGCGCAAATCTGTTTTCCCAAGGCGTCGTTGTTCGGGAAGTATCTGTTGGCGAATTCTTTGTCGACCACAACACCCCGACCTTCTCCTCTCAGGTCAGCTAAGCGAAACGTATTTCCCTCCAAGACACGGATTCCTAACACCTCAAAGTAATCTCTGCTTACTGTGTTGTAATTCACATTTGAAAAATCTTCGCCGTTTAGCTCTTCGAAAGCTGGCACTCGAGCAGGGCCTATCGCATGAGCTGACAAAGAAGGAAGATATGAAGCGAACGCGACTGATTCTACACCCGGAGTTTGATGAAGTGACTCGGTCAAACGCACGCGCAGGTTAGCGATCTTTTCGCTTTCGCGGTAGATTTGTCGGGGCAGTGTCACGCTGGCCACTACAACCTTCTCTGTATTCAATCCCGTGTCTTCATTAAGAGCTCTGTAAAAACTTTGCAGCAAAAGAGCGGCTACAAGAAGTAAAATAGTAGTCATCGCTAGTTGAAACGAAACTAGGCCAGACCTTAACCTTTTCATCATTTTGCTTTGCGAAATCTTGGTTGTGTTTTGACCAACTCCCAAATCGAGGTTCCCACCTAATAAAATTGATAGTGCAAAGGCCCCAATGCAGAGAGCGACCAAAATCGAAAGGACTAATACAAGCCGAATCGCCCCCTGATCGATTCCGATCCAGCCCACCGTGGGTAACATATCATCCAAAACTAGTTTGTTCACCCAATGAATACCGCTCCATGCTAGTAACAATCCGCAAAAGAAACCACCTAACGACAAAACGATAGAGTCGATCAATAGCCAACGAACTAACACCCATCTGGATGCGCCAAGTACCACGCGGGTTTTGATTTCAGGTAGTCGTTTTAATCCCCGGCTCAGTTGTAAATTACCCACGTTGACACAACCGATTAGCAACACCAGGAATAGTCCACCTTGTAGCAGATGGAGGGAGTCTCCGAACTGTGCGATTTTCGATTGCTGTAACGTTTCCACGATGCTTTCGTGCTGATGCAAAGCTCTCCAGTCCTTTGTCTGTTGGGTCGACTTGTCTAAAAACAAACTCTCTAAGTAATCTATTTGCGCCTTTGCCTCCCTGATTGACGAACTGCTTTTCAGCCGCGCCCAGAGATTAGCGTAATTATTATCTCGTCCATAATACACTGTTTTTTCGAACTGTTCCCTTTGGGCGCTCCAGGCCCAGGCGCGAAAGAAATCCAGATCACCGTGATGCCATTCTGCCAACTTGGGAGCAACTCCAAGAACAGTCAATGGGACTGAGTCCACTACGATCGCGCGACCCACAATTGAAGGATCCGATGCATAATGAGTCCTCCAAAAGGACTCGGTTAGCACAATCACCTTGTCGTTTCCCTGAATACAGTGTGTTTCTTCAAAAAACTGCCCGAGGATAGGCTGAATTCCAAACACCCGGAAGTAATCCGCTGTTGCCAAGAGTCCGTGTCCTCTTACCGCAGAAGCATCGGTGGTAATGTTTACGGCTATTCGATTCGTTAAAGCGACGAAATCAAGCGCAACAACATTTGCCCTGTAATCCAAATATAGCGGGATGTTGGAGCTCGATCTTCCTATTCCCGCGCCGGGATAGTTATTAAATATTTCAACAACGCGATTAGGCTCTGAGTATGGTGGGGGGCCTAAAACAGCACTCAAAATGCTAGCTACTGTAGCATTCCCTCCGAGTCCCAAGCCTAAGGTGAGTAACACCGTAAGGCTAAAGCCCTTACTTTTGTAAAGCGACCGAATCGAGTGACGAACGTCGCGTATCGAGTCAGTAACCATACGAGTTCCCCATGCGTCTCGGCTATGTTCCTTAAATTTTTCGATGCCTCCGAAAAGCTTGAGTGCTTCTCGAGAAGCCTCGTCTTTGGACATCCCAGAGTTCCGGAGATCGTGCGCTCTCATTTCGATATGAAACTGAACCTCTTCGTCTAAGTCAGCCTGCCGACGGTTTATGCCAAAGAGAGAAGCAGCCAAATAAGAACAGCGGCGGATGAAAAGTCGTGCGTTCACGGAATCAAGCGTTCTTCAGCACCAGATTTACCGCCGAAGTAAACTCTAACCAATAGCTCTCCTTCTCTTGGACCATGCTTTTTCCCTCGGGAGTTAAGTTATAGAATTTCGCTCGTCGACCGGTTTCACTCTGTGCCCAGTGAGCCTGCACATATCCCCGCTTTTCCAAACGATGAAGTGACGGATACAGTGAGCCTTCTCCTACGCGTATTGTGTCTTCTGAAAGCAGCTCGATTCGCTTGACAATGTCATAGCCATGCCTGGAACCTGCTTTTAGAATTCTCATCACCAGTAGATCTAAAGTCCCCTGTAATAAATCCTTTTTATCCTTACTCATGCATTGACATTCTAGGTATAATGCATCGAATGTCAAGGTATAACGAAAAAAGCTTCGCACTTTCTTAACGATGGCTCCTTCTTATCCCGGAGAAACTCGCTTTTCTAATCTTGAAAAGCGTCAAGCGCCCAAAGTCTCTGACAGAGCTTTTGCCTGACGCATCACGACATCCGCGTATTCTTCGATTTTGTTTTTGGTAAACCTTTTGCAAGATGCCGTTATGCCCAAAGCGTAGGTGGTGACACCGGCAGAGTCCAGAACGGGAGCCGCTAAACAACGAACGCCTTCATGGTATTCCTCTTCATCTATTGCGTATCCCTGATCGAAGACTTTTTTGAGCTCCGAAATCAGACCCTTCCGAGTCGTGATCGTTTTTTCTGTTCGCTTGTTCAAGGTAAGCCCGTGGAGAACGTCTTTTTGGGTTTCAGCACTAGCAAACGCCAAAATAGCTTTACCTGACGCGGAACAATGGACATCCGCTAGGGTTCCGGGTTTTGAATGCGCCGAAAGTGGATGAGGACTGGCAAAAACATCGAGAATTAAGGCTTTGTCTGCTGTTAAGGTAACTAACTGTGAGGTCTCGTTGGTGTATTCGGTAATGGTTCTTAGGTGTGAGCTCGCCATCTCTCTAATTGAAAACCTGGACAACGCGCGGCTTCCTAAAGCGATCAAAGTAGCACCGAGGCTGAAGTTCTTACCTTGTTTTTTTACAAAACCTTCCTGTTCGAGGGTATAAAGAATTCGTAATGCCGTGGTCCGAGGCAATTCCAACATGTCTGCGATTTCCGCAATCGATCTCGACTGATCCAACCTCGACAATTCTTTGAGAATCAGACACGCGTTTTTTAAATTGGGTATCGTATAATCTGGCATACTGGTTCATATTTGAAATCGAATTTCACAGGTAAAGTAATATTTGACTCAAATATCTAACATTCTAATTATATTTGTTTGATTCGCATTCACTCACAAACGATTAATCATGGGATTACACTATCCAGCATCAAAAAGCGAGTACCCTCGCTTGAACACAGCCCAAATCCGCGAGAACTATTTAATGGATCATCTTTTCGAAAGCGGGGAGATCAACTATTTTGCCTGCGAGACGGACAGGGTGATTATCGGAAGTGCGTGCCCCGCAGATTCATCTCTTCATCTGGAAGCAAACGATGATCTTAAATCCGATTATTTTTGTGAGCGACGTGAACTAGGCGTTCTCAACATCGGAGGAGCCGGAAGAGTCCTGGTAGACGAAAAATCGTATGAAATAGGAAACTTAGAATGCCTTTATGTAGGACGCGGAAGTGAAAAAGTTGTGTTTGAAAGTCAATCTGGCGAATCACCGCAGTTCTACCTCATCAGTTATCCGGCGCATGCGGTTTATCCAACTCAAAAAGCAACTCTTGGAGATGCCAATCGAATCGAATTAGGTGCAGGATCGTCCGCAAATGAGCGGGTCATTTATCAGTATATCCACCAAGATGGCATCCAAAGCTGCCAACTGGTAATGGGATTTACCGAATTGAAAGAAGGGAGCGTTTGGAACACTATGCCTCCCCACACTCACGCTAGGCGGAGTGAAGTTTATCTGTATTTCGATATCCCTGAAGAAAATCTAGTGTTTCACTTCATGGGAGAACCTCAGGAGACTCGGCACATCGCTGTTAGGAACCGGCAAATTGTTCTTTCGCCCTCATGGAGCATTCACTCAGGCTGTGGGACATCGAACTATCGTTTCGTTTGGTCCATGGGAGGTGAGAATCAGCGATTTGACGATATGGATGCTGCCCCAATTCCCGAAATAAAATAAGTGCTAACCTACGCGATGAGTTACCCCGCAGCATTTTCTCTGAAAGACAAAACAGCCCTGGTTACAGGCTGTAAACGCGGTATCGGGTTTGCTATGGCAGACGCGCTGGCTGAAGCAGGAGCCGATATCATAGGTGTTTCAGCGACCCTGAAGGCGAATGACAGTGAGATTGAGAAAAAAGTGCAGGAAAGGGGTCGTAAATTTGCGAGCTATAGCTGCGATTTTTCAGATATCGAATCGGTCAAGCAATTTGCGGCGGCGGTTCTCGAAGACCATGGAACCCCGGACATTCTTGTGAACAATGCTGGAACCATCCTGCGAAGTCCGGCGGCAGAGCACTCCGACGAATATTGGAATAAAGTGATCGACGTGAACCTGAACGCGCAGTTTGTGCTGTCTAGAGATATCGGCGGAAAAATGGTGGAACGGGGCTCAGGAAAGATCATCTTTATCGCCTCACTTCTAACTTTTCAGGGTGGTATTACTGTTCCCGGATACGCTGCGAGCAAAGGAGCTATTGGGCAGTTGACTAAGGCACTTGCGAACGAGTGGGCATCAAAAGGTGTCAACGTTAACGCCATTGCGCCAGGATACATCTCAACTGACAACACAGAGGCCCTGCGAAATGATCCCGTCCGCCGTGAGCAGATCCTGACTCGTATTCCCGCAGGCCGTTGGGGTGAGATCGAGGATTTTAAAGGCCCAATTGTTTTTTTGGCTAGCCAAGCGTCCAATTATGTTCACGGAGAAATTCTCACTGTGGATGGCGGATGGATGGGGCGCTGACAAAATCAATACCCCCTTAAAAATGTTACCCTACGGCAAATCTCAGTTCATATTAGGCTTCCTGGCAGGCATTATCCTGACATCGATTCTGTTCACAGGAATCTCAAGACATTATAAATGAAGCGAAAGAGTGTAGCTCCGGAGTCAGTTATCGTCGAGCAGAGAGGATTTTTGGGTTGTTTTGCAATTTTCATGCAGGTAGGCGATGCCCTCTTCGCGGGTGTGGAATTTACCGTCTAGTTGAGCCTCGAAAAGTTGTTTCAGAAGATCCCCCATCTTTTTACCTGGTTCAAATCCAAGCTCGATCAAGTCTCTGCCAAAGAGGATGGGTTTCGGCTTTTTGTCGGAAAGTTGCAGAGTTTCCATCTTCTCGATTAGCCATTCGACTTCCGGAGAGGGAAGTGGCTCCCATGGGTCCTGACGACCCTCGCGATCCGCGCGACAGACTCTCATGAGCCTATCTAACCTGCCAACACGTATCGCCAGCCTGCGAACAGCGGCATCGCCGGCCTTGTTTTTCTGAAGAGCAAGCGGTGCCATGTGTTCTTTGACCAGTGGCGGAATGGCTTCCAGCAATTTGCGTTCATCTGTGAGTCTGTTGAGAAAAGAAACGGTAGGAGCGATCCCTTCTACATCATGCCTAGGTGAGCGAATTCGACCATCTACATGAATGGTGGTTGTGGGTTTGCCCAGGTCATGGCACAGAACTGCGAGTCCAATAATTAGATCTTCTTTCGAATCACCGGATCGGCGATTTGCAAAGGCATTCATGGACAATAATGTATGCTGCCAGACATCACCTTCTGGATGCCACTTAGCGTCTTGCTCGCAACCGATTAAGGCTTCGAGCTCTGGAAACATGCTTATCCAGCGACAATCCGCTAAAAACTGCAGTCCTGCGCGTATGTTTTTGCCCTTAAGAATGAGTTTTTTGAATTCTTCAAAAATGCGTTCTTTGGGCAGATGCCCTTGATTCATCGATCTGCAGATCTCAAGAGTCTCAGGTGCACAGGTAAGATCGAAGCGTGAGATGAACTGCATGGCGCGCAGGACTCGCAAAGGATCTTCGACAAACTGCTTGGAGCTGTGGCGTAGGATACCCTTTTTAAGATCTTCTTCACCAGATAAGGGATCTTCGATTTTGAGTGTGTTTAGGTTGAGGTAAATGGAGTTGATTGTGAAATCTCTTCGTGAGGCGGCCTGCTCAAGGCTTAATCTCGGGGCGAGCGTCACCTCGAAGTCGGTATGTTTCCCCCCGATTGCTCTTTCCGTTCTTGGCAATGAAACGTCGATAGGTAGTCCCTTGAGTTTAAAGACACCGAACGTTTTTCCCACGAAGTCTACACGAAACTTTTTACGAAGTTGTTGATCCAGCAATTCGTGTTCGACTCCAAACACCTCGATATCCAGATCGTCGGGAGTCTGCCCGAGAAGAAGATCCCTAACAGACCCTCCAACGAGGTAAGGGGTACCGCTGATGTCCCGAATACATTCTACGAAACCCTTTAAAAAAGGATATTCCACGAATAAATTGGGACATTGCATACAAGACTACTACAGGATGGACGATAATATACAACAGTCGAAAAATCGGTACACTAAAAAGGGAGTTCTTCGAACTCCCTTCTTAAATGCTTTCTGAGATTGGTCTCCTGAAAGCTAATAACCCCAAAACTACACAGTAAATTTAACTACATTATTGACTGTAATAAGATAGACGGCGGTTTTCGGGTTTTGTTCATTAATTTGAGAATTATTTTGACGCATTTTATAAATCCTTTACTTAAAATCCCTAACTTCAGGAATTTTTTACCAAATTTAGTAGCTCTGCAGCGACTCCATGCCTCAGTCCGTTAAGAGAATGAGTGTAGGAAGCTTTTTTATGAACATCGAGAATTTCCATTAGAATTAAGAGTGCTACAGGCATCACATCGGCTCGATTTTGAGGAAGAAAAGGATTTTCCAAGCGCTCTTCCCAGTTCGAAGAATCGATCTGCTCAAAAACAGACTCAAGCATTTCTCGAGTAATGATGGATGGGGTGTCGGGAACCTCGTTGAACGAGCATCGATAAAACATGGATCTTAGCAAAGTGGAGGCTCCACCGGTGATCACCAGGTCCAAATCGTTTTCAGTTTCAATGCCTGCTTGATTGAATTGGGAAATGACTGCGTGTTCGATTTTTGACTTCTCCTCTGTTGTAATCGATTGGTGAGGGTTCTTCACGAATCGCTGATTCAATCGAACCGAACCCAGCGGCATGCTCTCAGCCTTGAGAATTTTGTCCACCGAAATGTGATTATACTCGAGGCTACCACCCCCTAGATCAAAATGAATGAAAGAAGAGTTTCGTGGGATTTGCGAATCGAGGCTCAAAGCTCTTCCTACTGATATTGCCTCTTCTGTTCCGGACAGGACTACAACGGGATGCCCGGAGAGGGTTTGAGTCCGATCTAGAAAAGCTTTTTGGTTCTTCGCATCACGGACTGCACTGGTTGCGACTATTCGGATTTGAGAAGGTTTGAATTCTTTAGCGATCTCCAGAAGATTCTGAATCGCTAAGCATGCGTTTTGAATGGCCTCATCAGTCAACAATCTTTCCGCATCATTCATACCTTTTGAGATCCTGCATTCCTCGATTGAGGTTTTAAGAGATGTCAATTTGTCACCGTTGGCCTCCGCGACAAGAAGTTTAATCGTGTTGCTCCCTACATCGATTACAGCAACTCGATTCGGGGTGGTATCTATGCTCATAGTTCGAACGAGTCGGCTGCCACCATTACGACAAATTCGCCTTTTAAACTTCTTCGAAGAACGTCGTCCTTCAATTTGCCAAGTCGATCGGTATGAATGCGTTCGTGGAGTTTGGTTAGCTCCTTCGCGACGGACACGTAGCGCTCAGAACCGTAAACCAATTCCATGTCTTTGAGACATTTCTCAATTCGATGAGTGGATTCGTAGAAGACTAGTGTGTGGGGAAAGTCTGAGTATTCAGTGAAGATTCTTTGGCGAGCCGCCTTTTTGGGTGGAAGGAAACCAATAAACAGAAACGAATCGGTCGGGAGTCCGGAAGCCGAAAGGGCCGTTATAAAAGCGCACGGACCGGGGATGGGAGTCACGGGAATACCGTGTTTTTGACACAGGCGGGTGATTCGGAAACCGGGATCTGAAATAGTCGGAACTCCTGCGTCCGAAACCAGAGTGATGGTTTTGCCGGACTGAAGCTGAGACAGCAGTTGTTCAGCCACTTCACGTTCGTTCGCATCCCGGTAGCTGATCATGGGCCGTTCGATCTGGAGATGGTTCAGAAGCTTGCCCGTCACCCGCGTGTCCTCGCAGGCGACCAAATCACAACTCCTGAATGCTTCGGCTGCTCGCTCTGAGAGATCTCCCAGATTTCCGATAGGTGTTCCTACGATCTGGAGTTTACTCGCAGAACTGTCTGATGAATTTCCCAAAGTCCAAGCCTTCTGGAAATGGTTACCGACAGAATTATCGGTTTATTGGAATCCAGGAACTTGATTTTCCCAGCTCGCGGGACGACTCCATGGAATGGAGGATTGGTCTGCGGCTTTGTTGAGACAACCCGTGAGGCTTAAGCCAAGAATGGCGAGAAGTGTAGCTAGGATCAGTTTGTTGAAACGATTTTTCATGATGAAAACTTGTAAGATATGGTGGTTCCGGATCTCAAAACTTCAGGACGTCCTTCGTTTGAAAGTATGTAGACGACGCATTTGTCAGAAGTTACCTGGGTAACCCTGACTTTAGCAACGATATTTCCCGACTGGATCAGGTCAATTTTTAGATTTTCTTTCATTCCCTGTTTGGCTCCTGAGTTTAAGACTAAGAGTTTATTTTCCCAATTAGAGGCTTCAATTAGGGTATTGTTCACCGTTTTTGAGGTCAGCGGGGAATCCACCTGAGCATTTTCGAAGAGTGATTGAATCACAAACTCGGTGTCCGCAAGCTGGGTTTCAAGCTCCTGAATTCTGTTTCTCTGTCTTGCGATTCTTGATTGGAAAATTTCGGAAGTCTTCTGCGGATCAAAGACTGAAGTTTTGAGATCGATGTTTTCTCTGCGGAGCTTGTTATTTTCGTTAGAGATTGTGAGTTTGAGAGATTCGAGTTCTTCAATCTTACGTTGGGAATTGTTGAGTTCTCTTCTGACTATTTTGACTTCTTGTCCTCTCAGTCGTTGATCTCTTTTTAGAGTAGCGAGTTCGATGGCGGTGGAGTCTAATTCGGATTTGATGCGCTCGTAGTTTGCAACCTTCTCTGCGATTTCGGTTGTTTGCTGGTCGATGAGTGACTGCTTGGCTTCTAACTCGTGAGTGAGTTTTTTAAGCTGATTGCCTCCGCGAAAGTAAAACACGACAGCGATCGTGGCGGCAAATACAGAGGAGATGCGAAGGAGAAGTGACAGAGTAGACATGGGGAGGATGAGAGGATTCTTTAACTGCGTACGCGAGACGAGCCCAACTGTCAACTCTGGGCTCGTTCGCCAATGAGGAAGATTCGTGATAAAATCTAGCCTTTGTAAATGACCTTCGCCTGAGAGGGGCTATTCAAGTTCTCAGAGGAGTAAGTGATGGTGTCGTTACTTACGGCCGCGACAACGATCTTGTAAATCAGTTCAGCTTGTTCGGGTTTACTCAACCCTTTCGCGATTTCGTCTATGTTGAGAAGTTTGCCGGAGTTTGATCTCAGAAATTCGCGAACCTCTGTTTTTAAATCCAGAATTCCTGCTGCGGCCTTCTTTCCAGCCTCGACACCAGGTTGGTGATAGGCATTGATGTTGATGAGTGTTGCGTAGAGCCCAACTGTGCGCTCGAACAGGGCGATCAAAGCTCCGACTGTCTCAGCTGAGACTTCCTGTACCGTGATGCTGATGGATTGGCGACCCTTCTCGTAAAGTGCGTCGCGTGTGCCCAGGTAAAACCCTTGGAGATAATCTCCCGAAGTGATTCCTGGCTCAACTTCGATGGAGTCGCCGGTCCTCTCGCCGAGTACTTCGATGAAGATTGCGAAAAAGTTTAGGAGACCTTCACGCAACTGCTGAACGTAAGCGTGTTGGTCGGTTGAGCCCTTGTTTCCGTAGACAGCGATGCCCTGATTCACCACGTTTCCGTCAAGATCAAGCTCCTTGCCCAGGGATTCCATGATCAACTGCTGCAAGTATTTGGAAAACAGCTCAAGGCGATCTTTGTAGGGGAGCACCACCATGTCTTTTGACCCTTTGCCTTCTGTGAGGAAATACCACATCAGCGCAAGCAGCGCCGCAGGATTTTTTGTAGTTTCAGCAATACGGGTTAGCGCATCCATCTGTTTGGCTCCCTTAAGCATGCCTTTGAAATCCAGCCCCTGGAGAGCCGCCGGAAGTAAACCGACGGCGGCGGTTTCGCTCGTGCGTCCACCCACCCAGTCCCACATGGGAAGCCTTGCCAGCCAGCCTTCGGATTCTGCAACCTGATCGAGTTTACTTCCTTCGCCAGTAACCGCGATTGCGTGTTTTGCAAAATCCAAACCTGCGGCATGATAAGCATTTTGCGCTTCGAGCATACCGTTGCGAGTTTCGGGCGTACCACCTGATTTCGAAATGACGACTGAAAGCGTTTGTCCGAGCCCGTCTCCGATTTGTTTGAGGGTAAGATCGATGCCGTCCGGATCGGTGTTATCAAAATAGTAAGCGGTGAGCACATCGGCCTCCGGATTACTCAAAGCGCGACCCACAAATTGAGGCCCAAGAGCGGAGCCACCGATACCGATAACCAGCAGATTTTTAAATTTCCCTCCTGCTCCAATAATCTCACCGGAATGGACCTTGGCAGAGATCGACTCAATTTGTTTAAGTGTTTCTTGGATCGTTGAAGTGATTTCGGATTGTGGAGCCAATTCAGGCGTCCGTAACCAATAGTGCCCCACCATGCGATTCTCATCTGGATTAGCAATTGCCCCAGATTCCAGCTTTTGCATTTCTTCAAAAGCTTTATTGATCTGTGGAGCCATCTCCTGGAAGTAACTCTCAGGATAATTGACTCGACTCAGATCGAGACTGAACTTCGGGTTTTCAAAGGAAAAGAACCGTTGGCAGAATGTGTTCCAGTTATTCATGTAATGCAGTCGGATTTAAAAAATTTGGATCAGAAGGATGGTCATAACCTTTTTTGGTGATCGAAGAAAAGCATTTTCAGGGTCTCTCCTGTTTCCTGATTGATATTTTACAGGAGCCTATTGCGATGGGATGAGTGTTGTTTAAATTCGCTTGGCAAGTGGTTGTTTGAGCCATTATATGAAACGCTTTGTGCATAGTTGAGCCCTGTATTAAATGGATTTCGATCTCAGTAGGTGGCTAAAAGCCATTTTGTTTTCTACTTCTGATCCACTGGATGTGAAACAGATTCAGGAAGTGTACAACCGCGTACGCGAACAGTTTGTGGGACGGAATGACGAAGATGCGGGCGAAGAGGATGGCAGTTTGCCGGATAATCCTTCTTATTCCAGTTACCCGGTTCTTCTCACCTCCACTTCGATTCGTGAGGCAATGAATGATTTGACTCGTGAGCTAGAGCAAACCAATGAAGTTTATCGAGTGCTCCTGACGAAGGAAGGTTACCGACTTTGCATTGCTCCTGAGTATGGTGACTGGATTCGTGCCCTTAGAGGTGAAACCAAACCTCTCAAGCTGAGCCAGGCAGCCCTCGAGACACTCGCGATCGTGGCTTATCGGCAGCCTGTCACTCGTTCGGAAATGGAGCGGATTCGGGGTGTTGCCGTCGACAGTGCGCTGAGTCGGCTAATTGAACTTGAACTTGTCGTTGCAAGGGGGCGGGCGGAGTTACCCGGACGTCCGTTGCAGTACGGAACGACGCCCAAATTCATGGACTTTTGTGGACTCGAATCCCTTTCTGATCTGCCCACTTCAGACATCGTTTCTTCAGATCGATTGGACGAGTGGGTCAATCGACCCTTGGCTGAAACGGATGACGGGCAGGAGTCCCTGGATCTTAAAGTTTAGATTTATTGAGCATGAACGAAGAACTCGAAGCGTTGAGGAAGGAAATCGACAAGTGTGATCAGCAAATCGTTGAGACACTAAACAAACGCTCGCAAGTAGCCTGTCAAATTGGCCGAATTAAGGCAGAAGTGGGGGGTGCGATCTATGATCCCTCCCGGGAGGAAAAAGTTTTTGGTAAAATTGAGGAGCTTAGTGGTGGTCCGTTAAAGCCTGACTCCCTTCGTGCCATTTATCGGGAGATTATTTCCGCTGCAAAATCTTTGGAAGGTCCTGCGAAAATCGCTTATCTCGGACCGGAAGCGTCCTACACCAATCAGGCGGCATTGGGTTGTTTTGGGTCCTCGATGGATTATCAAGCTGTGTCATCTATTCCTGAGATTTTCACTTTGGTAGAGAAGGGTGACGCGGACTACGGGGTGGTTCCTATCGAAAATTCGACGGACGGCATCGTTCGCCATTCGCTGGACATGTTGGTGAACACCCACCTTTACATTGTGAATCAGAATTATCTGACGATCGAGCATTGCCTGATTTCGAACTCACCACTTGAGGAAATTGAAATGGTTTGTTCAAAAGATCAGGCGCTCGGGCAATGCAGGGATTGGCTGTTACGTCACCTGCCCGGTGTTGATCAGAAGGAGGTGGCTAGTACTTCGCTCGCCGTGACGATGGCGAAGAAGGATAAGGGGGTCGCTGCTATTGCGAGCTCACTCGCTTCGGAGCTTTACGAAGTACCGATCGTCCAGCGCAATGTCCAGGATCGCACTGACAACATCACTCGTTTTCTTGTGATTGGAAAGGAACCGACTAAACCTCTCGGAGACGATCAGGATCGCACAAGTATCGTGGTTTCGCTAAAAGATGAAGTTGGAGCTCTACAAAATGCTCTGAATATCTTTTCGTCTCACAAAATAAACCTCTGTAAGATCGAATCCCGACCCACTCGTCAGAAAAGCTGGGATTACTTTTTCTTCATTGACTTCATTGGACACTATGAGGACGCTTCCGTCCAGCGGGTGATGGATGAACTGCGAAGCAAGTCTTCGTTTGTAAAGTGGTTGGGAAGTTATCCGATGGTCTGAACGACAGTAGCATAGCGAGCTATGCCGGAATAAGTCCAATTCCTTGAAAGCAGAGATTGGATGCAAACTGGTGTATCAGAATGCAAATAGAAAAGAACGTATTACATGAATAATTGGACAAGGAATTTGGAATCTGGAATTCAGAATTTTCAGACTATGCTCAGTTCTAGATTCAATATTCCAAATTCAATCCACAAAGAGTATTTCATAGATTGGCGATCAAGTTCCAATAAGTAGCTTTCTAGCAAATCTAGTCTCATACACCATGGCTTTACTTAATTTAGGTTCCAAAAACCCAATTGCGAAACGTTGCGAGTCTGACTCACTTACCAAAGAACGACTTAAATACAATCCGCTCTATCTTTCGCTTGACCGTCAGGAAGCTACTCGAGTTTGGCTACAAGGAGAGGAAAAAGTCATGCTCACGAGCAATGAGTATCTTGGCTTAGGTGAGCACCCCAAGGTCATTGAGGGTGGCAAGAAGGCGATGGATGAGTGGGGCAGCGGAACTACTGGAGCACGTTCGGCCAATGGTAGTCGCTATTTTCACGAAAGACTGGAAGAGAAAATAGCTGATTTTCTCGGGAAAGAAGCCTGCCACGTCTCAGTTGCAGGTTACGTTTCGTGTATCACATCAGTTGCTGCGTTTGCACAAAGGGGAGACGTGGTATTGGCGGATAAAAATAACCATTCCTCTTTGGTGAGTGGTATGAAGCTCTCCGATGCGAGGGTCGAACGGTTCAGCCACAATAACGTCGCAGATCTCGAAGATATCCTGAGTTACGAGAAAAGTAAGACTCCTAAGCTACTCGTTTTTGATGGTATTTATTCGATGGAGGGACACATCGCACCCGTTCGTGAGCTGGTAGAGGTGGCGAAAAACCATGATTGTTTCGCCGTGATGGATGATGCTCACGGTTTTGGGGTCATGGGTGAAGGTGGTCGTGGTACTGCCCATCATTTTGGGGTCACGGATGAACTCGACATCATCTGCGGAAGTTTTTCGAAGGCGCTTTCAAGCACAGGTGGATTCGTTGTGGGTAGTAGAGCTGCGATTGAATATCTGAGGACCCACTCCAAACAGACCATTTTCAGTGCTGCGATCAGTCCTGCAGCAGCCGGATGTGCTGAGGCTGCGTTGGAGGTGTTGCAAACAGAGCCCGAGCATCTTGAAAAGCTTTGGGAAAACACCAAGCGGTTGAAGGGGATTTACGAGTCCATCGGGCTTGATACCTGGGGCAGCGATACTCCGGCAATCCCTGTCGTGATCGGTGACCGGATGCGGGCTTATTTCTTCTGGAAAACCCTTCTGGAGAATGGTGTGTTTTCGATTCTTTCGACGACTCCGGCTGTGCCTCCCGGAAAGGATCTCATTCGGACGGCTGCATCAGCTCGTCATACGGAAGAGGATTTTGAGATCATCGAAAAGGCTTTCCGAATTGCTGCTAAGAAGCATCTGTAGCCTCTTCGGATTCTGGTTGTTCTTCTGCGATTTTGGGCGACCTTTTGTTGCAGTCTGCAACCATCAGCTTAAAAAGCTTCCCGCTGTTTTTGTGGGCATCAAATTGACGCTCGACCCAGTGTCGGGCGGTTGTGCCTAACATCTTTCGTCTGTCGTAGTCTGCGATAAGGTTTTTGATCGTTTCGACCCATGGTTCGATCGGTTTGGCGGGCAGAATCACCATCTCATAGTCATCTTTGAAATTTTCAATGATTCCGGAGTCTGGGGTGGTGATGACCGGAATCGCCCTGGCCATTGCTTCCGGGATCACGTTGGCTAGCCCGTTGCGGTCTCCATCCTTCGCAACAACACCGGTGAAGACGAACAAATCGCACCATTCGTAGTAAGAGTGGACTTCTTCATGAGGAACTTTTCCGATGAGTTTGACATGTCCCTCAAGATGATAGTCGGAAATGAGTTTTTCTAACTCAGATCCTTGAGGACCATCACCAATTATTTTTGCTTCAAAGGGAATCCCTCTCTTTCGCATGTCTCGGTAAATCCGAAACTGATCGGGATAACCTTTTTTTTCCACCAAGCGCCCGATTGTGAGCAACTTAACTCTTCCGATCTCTTCTCTCTGAGCCTTGATCGGCGGGAAAGAGGACAGTCCTCTGCGAATGAGGTGAACTTTCTGGCCCTCGGCTCCCAGCGAGAGCAAATGTTTTCGAGCAAATCTGGTCGATGTGTGGATGAATTGTGCTTCGTCCAGCTTTCGGTCTAAAAAAGCGTCCCCTCCATTTTGAAAGATATCGTAAGCATGAGCGCCCATCGAGTAGTGGATTCCGATCAATTCTCTCAAAATCATCGCGGCTGTTGCAGGCATGGTGGCCCAAACTGCGTGGATCAGATCAGGTTGCCATTTTTCGATTTTTTTGGCCCGAATCAGCGCATAAGCGAATCCGAGCAGACACTCGGCCCAGTTTTTTGGATAGGCAGGAGGTTTTTGCATCAGTCGGCCGAAAAAACCAAAAAGGGTCTTAGGTTTTTTGATAAGCCAAAAGGGAAGCCAGACCAACAATGTGGCGAGTTCCCACATCCGAAATCGATCAACTGGAAATCCCTCAAATGAGTTTCCACCCCCCCAAATGGTATTCAGAGAAAGCTCGGGAATGAGGGTTTGAATCACCCTCATCTCACGTTGAAGGAAGGTTTCGCTCACCAGTGGAAACGTCGTGTAGAGGTAAAAAACACGCGGAGGTGATTTCTTGCTGAAAACAGCTGGCATTATTGAACTCCTAAGCCCAGTCGAAAGCTAGAGTGATTTGCTCGACAAAAAACGCCTTTTTCCCATCTACAGTGATCTTTCCACCTAGCTGGATCATCGGGTACCGCAACCGTTTGATCTTGATTTCCAATTCCAGGGTTTCACCGACGTTGCATATTCGATGCGCTCGGATGCCGTCTGCAGAAGTGAAAACGATGTTTTTCAAATCCACTTTTTTTCCTTCTGGCGAGGTCGCATTCTTTACGAGGTAGAGCACACCAAGTTGACCCAATGATTCACTTGCAAGAGATGCGGGAAAAATTCGTTTATGAGCTAAGTGACCCTCAAGCACAGGCTCATTCCCTTTGATTTTGTAGATTCCGGTCGCGAATTGCTCTCCCAGGGTCGCCTCATCCAAAAATAGAAATGGTGGCGCGTATGGAGTCGCCTCAAGCACTTCGGCGTAGTCCAGTTGTAACGAATCGGACATGAAATGATTCGTTTAGCTGAGCTTTGTACGGATGAAAGCCTTTACGTCCGCAATCGATTTTAGATCTCTCAGCTCTTCGTTTTCGATGGAAACTCCAACTACCTCCTCAACGAGAATGACGATTTCCATCATGGTCAGTGAGTCCACGCCCAAATCATTAAAAAGCTCAAGAGAGTCGTCTCCTGAACTCATTTGTGGGCGCATGTCGGGCTCTAAAAATCGCTCGATTATTCCTGTGACAATCGTAGGAACTAAATCTGCATTTTTGGTCCCTCGATATTCGACGGCCGCCTCAATGGTTTTTTCGGAGCATCTCTTGAGAGACTCCTTTAATGCGTCGATTTCTGCTTCAGATATGTTGGTGTTCGCCACTTTGATTCTCAGGTATAGATTCCTAACACTCGGCACGCTAGTTGCCGAATTTCGCTAGATTGCAGGATTAGATAACAATAATCAATACCTATTATTTGACGTGATGCCTGTGCGTCATCAATCGTTTTCGTGGTTTACCTTATGAGATATCCTGAGCTTGACCCTTAAATGAGTTCACTGTTGATTTTCGGCTTGGAAATTTTCTGCCAACTGACTGAAGATTCAAGCGATGAGCGAAGCAAAACCTGTAATTTTAACTTGTGCCCAGCCTACCGGAGGAGGAGATCTTACTCTAGGTAATTACATCGGAGCAGTTCGCAATTGGGCGACCATGCAGGAAGACTACGAGTGCTATTTTGGCATTGTGGACATGCACGCAATCACCGTCAGGCGGGAGCCGGCGGAGCTTCGCAAAGCTTGTTATTCGTGCCTTGCTCAATACATCGCTTGCGGACTCGATCCTGAAAAGGCTGCCTTGTTCTTTCAGTCACATGTGATCGGTCACGCTGAATTGGCCTGGGTGCTTAGCTGTTACACTCCTATCGGCGACCTTCAGCGAATGACTCAGTTCAAAGAGAAGGCTGAGAAGTTGGGATTTCAGGTCAAATCAGCGGGTGATGACATTCGTTTCTCGCACGAGGGAGCTAAAGCGCAAGCTTCTGTGAATTCAGGTCTGCTTTACTACCCGGTGCTCATGGCCGCAGACATTCTTCTTTACAACGCAAATGCCGTTCCAGTCGGGGAAGACCAACGTCAGCATCTTGAGCTCACACGAGATCTCGCACAGAGGTTTAACAACACTTACTCGCCGACTTTTAATATACCCAACGCATATATCCCGAAATCGGGTGCAAAAGTGATGTCACTCCAGGAACCGACTCGGAAAATGTCGAAGAGCGACGAGAACCCTAACGGAACTTTATTTCTAATCGAGCCTCCTGAAAAACTGGCAAAGAAGATCAAGAGTGCGGTCACGGATTCCGGTTCTGAAATTCGAGTGGCGGACGACAAACCGGGAGTGAGCAATCTGATCACAATCCTGAGCGTGCTGACTGGTAAGAGCGTTCAGGAAATTGAGAAGGACTATCAGGGTCAAAACTATGCAACCTTCAAAGGGGATGTGGCAGAGGCGGTAGTCGAAACACTACGTCCGGTTCAAGCTCGCTATCATGAGATTATCAGTGACAAAGTGTATCTCGAAGGTGTTCTCAAAGACGGAGCAGCTCGGGCGCAGAACAGAGCTTACAAAGTTCTGAACAAAGTTTACCGGAAAGTTGGTTTCCCAGATAGAGTGAGGTAGTTTTTTGAATTCAGGCATTGAGAATCTGGAGTTTCGATTTGGAAACGGGAAATATCTCATATCTTTTGAGATATGAAATTCTACCGATCGACGATCACCTCATTTGCCCTAGCCTTACTTTTTGTGCTGGGAGTGGTTTCTTGCAAAAAGAACGAAGAACCCAAGGACAATTGGGAGCGCGTGAAATACAACGCGAAGAAAACGGTGGATGCTGCAGCTGATTTAAGCCAAGAAAAGTGGCAGGAGTTAAAGGCATTTACCAATGAAGAATGGAATGGGGCTTCGGAATCGATTGAGGAGTTCAAAAAGAAAATCGAAAGACTTGGCGAAGACGCGAAGCCTGAAATCAAAGAAAAAATCGTCGAGCTCGAAAACCTGAAAAAAGATGTAGAAGACGCGATGAAAGACTTTTCGGAAGCGACAGGCGAGAAGGCTGAGGCTTCAAAGGAAAAACTCAAAGCGCTTTACGAAAAGCTAAAAACCAAAGTGGATTCCCTGAAGGAATCCAACGCGGTTTAATTCTTTCGCTGACTGATCACACTTGTTGAGAAGGCGAGCGCCGCTTTCATCTTCTCGAGCGGAACGGGTTTAGAGAGGAAGTTATCCATGGTAGCGTTGCGGCATGCCATTTCGTCCTGAAGTGAGGCTGATGCTGTTAATGCGATGATGATTGGCTGAGCCTTTAGTTTAAGTTTTCGGATTTCGAGAGTGGCGCGGATTCCGTCCATCACGGGCATGAGTTTGTCCATCAGGACAATGTCATAGTCCTCCTCCTGAACCTTTTTGACTGCTTCCTTTCCATTCGTGACCACGTCAATAGTGAAGCCAATTTTTTTCAACATCAATGCGGTTACCCTTTGGTTTACCACATTGTCCTCGGCTAGGAGTATTTTCAGGTCTGGGTCGATTCTTGCGTCAGACTTGAATGGAAGCAGGAAGGGCTTGAACTGAAAACTGTTTTTACCGTCTGTAGGCTCTTCGGCGCGGGTAATGACGCTTTCTGGCTCGAGAGATGCGAAAGACTGAGAAAGTGGAGATTTGAAATAGAGTGCTTGCTTAAGGGTCTTGTGAAGTAGGCCTACTTGAACGGGAGCCTGAATCTGATGAACGTACTTTTGCTTTTTCCATGCGGAAGCACTCGAATAATCTTCATGAGAAACAATCAGGACGATTGGTACGGATTCGAGTTGTTCCGAGTTTCGAATAGCTGAAATTTGTTCAAGGATGTTGAGATCTTCTGACGAAGTGTAAGGATTAACGAAAACCACATCTGGGCTGTGCGTATGAAACCAGGTGAGAGCGTCGTCCAGTCGGGTTTGTGTTTGCACGCCAAGTTCCCAACAACGTAAGTGTTTTGAGATGAGCTGGAGTTCGGGTTCGTCTCCTGAAATGATCAAAGCTGAATGACTGGGAAATCTCTCGTAGAGGTTCGAAGCTTCCTTGCGGGCAGGCGATTTTACCAAGGGAATCGTGACTGAAGTGCAAGTTCCGCCGAGCTTGCTCGGAGTCACTTCGACCGAGCCCATCATCGCTTCGGCGATACGTTTACCAATAGCCATTCCCAACATCGAAGCAGGGACAGATGAGGTGTGAATATTGGTGGATGGAGCAAGAAGACCGAAACTTTGATCGACATCCTCCTGAGACATCGGTTCACCGGAGTTTTCGACAGTCCACTTCAATTTAGTTCTCAATTTGTCGTCGGACTGCATTTCTTCGAGCTTTACGTTGATGATCCCTTCGGCAGTGTTTTGGAAAGATCGGGCGAGTAGCGTGATCAAGATTTGTTGAATGCGTTGCGCGTCGCCGATGACTTCAGCGAGTAAGTCGGAAGGAACATCACAGATGAGGGAAAGTCCTGTTTTTTGGGAGTCGGAGCGGAAAAGAAGTGCCACTGCCTCTGTAGTTGCCACTGGATCAAAAGGAGTCTCCTTGAGCTTGAGAGCTCCTGATTCCAAGCGGGACAGGTCAGAAATATCATCGATGAGTGTGATGATCGAACGGCTACTCACCTCCATGATGTGGTAGCAGTTTTCCTGAACAGAGTCTAATTTTGTGTCATTGAGTAAGTTGATTGCCCCGACGACTCCATTCATCGGAGTACGAAGTTCCTGGGCGAGGTTCAAAAAGGTCGTGTTTCGCTCGTCCTTCCATTTTGAGAGCTTGGTCTCGCATTGCTTCAACTCACTTTGCAACTCTAGTAATCTGCTCCTCTGGGATTTCCGCCGTTGAACCTGAAAAAGCAAGATGATGAAAAGTATTAAGGCGACTCCGGTGGGAATAGCAACGTAGACTAGTGTGGTTGATATTTGGCGTCTGTCGCCAGTTTGCAGTTGTTCGTCGGTATTCAGCCTTAACTCTGAGCTGGCTCGCAGAGCATCGGTCAATTCATCAGATATAGAGCTAATTTTGGTCTCATATTCTCTGTGTAGTGCCTTTGCTAAAAATTCCTTGGATTTGCGCTCGGATTCGAAAGCCAAATCATATTCACCCAGTATTCGATCAACTTCGCTAAGCTGCGAATAGAGTTTTGAGAGCTGTTCGTTATCTTGTAGTTTGGAGGCTTTTTCGATGGCCAACTGAAGGCTCTCGCGGGCTAGTAGATCATCAAATGCCTTGAGTGAGATTTCTGCTTTCAATTGATACAACCCCATCCCAATTTCGTCCGATGCCTTGGAGAGGACCGTGTCGATCGTGTTCAGCGCAGCTGTATAATTGTTTCGCAGCGAAAGTGTTGTGGATAGCCCTACCACTAGTGCCGGAAAGTAATCTCCCCCTTGATTGGCAGCATAGAGCTGGAACGCTTTTTGGAAGTAGTTTTGAGCTGACGAGTAGTTGCCCCTGTTCATCATGATATCACCCTTAAACTGCAGACACTCGGCTTTGCCCACATTTTCTCTCACTTGATCGAAGTAGCTTATCGCGTTTTCGAGTGGAGCGATCGCTTGTTGATAGCGGTCTGAAGTTTCGAGGTTCGGATTTTCTGAGCGTAGTCGGTTGATTGAGTTTTCCAAATAACCTCGAAATGTGAGATCCAGATCGAGATCGAGGATCGCATGAACCATCCCAGATATCTGGTAACTTTTCCCGATGAGAAGAAGATCGTCGATGCCAGTGGAAATTGACAAGGCGTCGTCAACATGTTGTCGCGCCTGATTTCGGTTTCCGAGCTTAGCGTTGTGAATTGCCAGCTCATGTTTCACCTCCACTAGCTCAGAAACTTTTCTTTTTTGCTCATAGACTTCCGCGACTTCTGACAGAAGTGCTATCCCTTTGACCAAATTACCTTCTTCGAAGTAGTAGTAGCCTTCGCTTTTCGATACGTAAGCTTTACCTAAATCACTATCTTGCTCTGCGGCGATTCGATGAGCTTTTTGAAAAAAGGACTGTGCCAATGCTTGGTCTCCAGAAAACCCTGCAACTATTGCTCCAATAGCGTAAAGTTTGATTCGAGCTTCGGTTTCGTCGTTTGTTTCGGTCCATGAAATTCCGCTTCGAATGAGAGGGATCCATTTCGCAGGGGAATTTCTGTAACTCTCCGTATCGTCATTCTCGACCAGAGCCTTGACTAACTCAGCACCTTCGAGCTGAGCTACATCTTCGTATGCGACTGTACTTGCTGTTGCAAACGATGTTGAAAACCAGATACCCAGAATCGTTCCCCACTTGCCCAATAGATTCGCAACCTCTGAGATTTTCTTTCTGACGATGCTTTTCGTATCTAAGATCATGAAAAGGAGACGTTTATTTCTTAATAAGAAAAAGAGCAGCAGACTGACGAGCCTTTAAAAGCCCGAGAACGTCAAAAAAATTTGAAAATAAAAGTACTTGATTCACCTGAAGAGAACAGGTAGCTTCTAATCTTTGAAGTTGTTGCAGGGTGGAGCAGCCCGGTAGCTCGTCAGGCTCATAACCTGAAGGTCCCTGGTTCAAATCCAGGCCCTGCACCCAAACGAGGCTCGTTGGTAAACCCGACGGGCCTCGACCATTTTTAAGTCCTCAATGAATCCTCAGTATCGAGTTTATGTGATCGAAAACAATGAAGGTAGGCGGTACATCGGTTACAGTGAAGACATCGAACACCGACTTAAACAACACAATCTTGGTTTATCTAAATGGACTTCTGGAAAAGGCCCTTGGCGAATTGTATGGAAATCACAAAAGTTAATCCGAAGCGAAGCGTTTGCGCTTGAACGTAAATTGAAAAAACAAGGTCGTGATTCGGGTTTTTATCAAATCACAGGACTTAATCCTCCCGATCGCTCATAATCCGGCAGCCGCCGGATCCCTGGTTCAAATCCAGGCCCTGCACCCAAACGAGGCTCGTTGGTAAACCCGGCGGGCCTCGACCATATTTAAGCCCTCAATGAATCCTCAGTATCGAGTTTATGTGATCGAAAACGATGAAGGCAGGCGGTACATCGGTTGCGGCGAGGACATCGAACTAGAAGATCCTAATGAAATCGGAGAGGATTGAACTTCAATGAAAATCTTAGACTCCTGCTAACTTGCGAAGATCTTGAAAGGATTTGGTAGATTTCTCCTGGAGTTCCATCAAGTCCTGTTGAGTCACCTCATGCTCACTCATCCACTCTTCGACTTCAGGATCGCCGCACTCTTCAGAACGAAATTGTCTGTGTTCCTTGCACCAACGGATGGAATAGTTGAGGGCCATCAATGAGTTTGTCGGGTTATTGACTCTTTCCGGCGTGAGTTGATTGAGAATGACCGACAAGATTCTCTGTGGAAAGTTCCAAGACGTCAGCAAAACGTGCCCAGAGTCTGTAAAATCAAAACCGAAATTCTCCACTTCCCATTCTTCTGATGGTTTGGAACCGTCCCACACGAGTGTGGAATCTCGATCGGAAAGAGTTTGATCGATAACGAGGCGCCCGATGCTGTGTAGCAATCCTAGTGTAAAGAAGTAGGAGCGATCTTCATCAAGTAGATCCGCAAAGTTTTCCATCGTCGCAGCAACCGCAGCGTTTTCCATCCAGTAGTCGAGCGCAGAGATCCCGTAGTGCTCTAGTGTTTTATTGAAGATCTGGCGTGACATGCTGATACTGATCAGCTTCATCACCTCTCGAAAACCGAGTCGATGAATCGCGTCCTCCAGACTGGAGATTTCCAGTGCTCCTCCGTAATAGGCGCTGTTGCTGATACGCATGATATCAGAGGTTAAGGAGCTGTCTGTTTTAATGGTGTCAACAAGATCGATTTGGTTGGAGTCCGGGTCATTTAGAATTTCAAACGCTTTGGCCAATACCTGCGCGCAGGCATGTAGCGACTCGATTTTCCCGATCGTCCTGAGAAGATCTTGTTCAGTGTAATTCACCATGATACAAAAAGCGGATATTTTGAATAGGCGGATGAAATCGCGCTTCCTTAAGTGGAAAAGCACCCTAAATCAAGGTATGGCGTTATTTCATGACCGCGAGAAGAAGCATTAATCAAACTTATGAAAGAAATGCAGATCCGCAGGTGTCAATGAGTTATTAACAGATTATTAACATATTTCCAGAATTCACCCTGTTTTTTCGTTCTTTGGAGGTATACGGAGTACAAATTTGGCATGGTAATCCTGTGCCAGCACTTCCCGGGCCCTTGAGTCGATTTGCTGAATATAGGGTTCCAGATTCTCATCTGTATCGGCGAGGGAACTTACAGGATTTTTATTCTCGGGTTTCTGGACAGGAACCTCGGTAGTCGATTCATCGTAGCCTACCTGCCGATCGGCGGCTCCGGAAGGTTCGGGTTTGTCCGCTTCGAAAGCCACCTCCGGCTCTTCTTCTCGGACCAGCTTAACCTCTACTTTTTTTTTTCGGGCAACTGGCTGATGGATTGCGTCATTCGCTTGATCACAACATCAATCGGCATCGATTTCAGTTCCCTCATCGCGTGAAAGAGGGTGATTTCAAAGTTAACCCGATCCGAAAGCCCTCGCTTTACGGCATCTTCACCTTTTTTCAGCGTATCAATCACCCGAACGTAAGCCTGGACGTCGTAGGGGTGTTTGGTCCCCTCAAGAACCTCAAGCATGCGCTGTCGGAAGGATTTTTCCAGATCCAACAAAATTCGGTAAAGATCACGACCTTCGTTCACGAGCTCGTCGATTTGACTGAGAAGATCCTTTTCACTGCCCGACTCCATGGTCTCCACCAGCTTTTCGAGCTGGTCATGAGGAGCGAGTCCGTAGACATCAGTAATGTCGCTTTCTTTGATCTCGGTTCCGCAAAAAGCGATCATCTGATCAAGAATCGATTGTGCGTCCCGCATGCCGCCTCCGGCCAATGTTGCGATCGATTGCAGCGCATCATCCGAAATCTTGATATTCTCCGCTTCCGAAATTTGTGATAGTTTCTTAATAATGACTTCGTCATCGATGGGTCGAAACTCAAATCGCTGACAGCGTGAAACGATTGTCGGCAAAACCTTGTGAGCTTCGGTGGTCGCAAAGAAAAATTTTACATGCTCGGGAGGTTCTTCGAGTGTTTTCAGTAAAGCGTTGAAAGCGGCGTTACTGAGCATGTGGACCTCATCGATGATATAAATTTTGTAGCGGCACTGGGTAGGAGCGTAAATGCAATCGTCTCGCAGGTCTCGAATTTGATCAACAGAGTTGTTGGATGCTCCGTCGATTTCGATGACGTCCATCGATTGTCCGCCCATGATGCTTTTCGAAATGTCGGTGTCAGGTGAAGCATCGATGCTCGGCTCTCCCTCTGCATTTAGTGCACATGCAAAAAGTCGAGCGGTGCTGGTTTTGCCTGTTCCTCGGGGGCCAACAAAAAGGTAAGCGTGTGCGATACGATTACGGTCGATCGCGTTCTTAAGCGTCTGAACGATGTGCTCCTGCCCGACCAGTTCACTGAACTTTTTAGGGCGCCATCTTCGTGCGATTACCTGATAGGATTCCGTCATGATGAGAAACTCCGTTCAGTCTATTTGTCAGGAGTAGGCTAACTCAAACACTTTCTGTATCGAACCTGTGTGAATCAGAAAATTTGCGAGTTCGACATCTTCAGGATTGGTGATCTTGAAGTTGTTTTGTTGAGGCAAAACCAAAGAGACACCTCGTTTTTCCAGCTGATAGGCCGCCACGCAGTCGGTGACCTCTTTTTCAAGATCTTCGATTTGTTCGTAGGCCTCAAGGAGGTTTTTGGTTTTAAATACTTGTGGAGTTGCCATTGCGTAGAGGGTATCTCGATTAAGATCTTCGAGCTGTAGATTTTCCAGATCACCTGTTCGATCTGCTTGTTTGATCGTATCGGTGACCTTAGTGGCCATTGTAGCCGCCCCAGTTTTGGAAACAGCCCTGGAGAGATTTTGTAGGTCCTGGGGCGTGATGAATGGCCGGGCGGAATCGTGGACAAACACTACTTTCTCGGAGTCGTTGATCATTCTGAGGGCGTTCATCACCGAATCTTGACGACGGGCTCCACCCGTTACCCACTTGATGGGAAGGGATTCTTTCAAACACTGTTTCAATTCACCTTTGATCTTCGTCTTCTGCTCCTCATTCCGGTGCACGATCACGAGTTCATCAAAAAGGCCCGCCTGGTGAAACACCACCACACTCCAACTGATGACCGCTCCAGCCCCGATTCGAAGCAGCGCTTTGTCCTGGGTGACGGATTTCAGACGATTTCCCGAACCCCCGGCAAGAATGATCCCGACGTGTTTCATATCGAGAGAATCCTGTCCCAAGCGTTGGTTTGGGGCAAGCCTGACTTACTTATCGAAAATAGGGTAGGGCTGGTCCGGCAGCAGCCGGATCAACCGTTCGTTCTCAATAGTGGTTGTACTGGGATGCTCAACGCTACCTTTTAAAAGGACTTTTTCAGCGTGAATCGATAAGTCCTTGGAAGACCCTTTGTTACCAGTGTGTTGGACGCAAACAACGGATCTGCTCCGAGGAAGTAGTCTTCGTCGGTCAGGTTTTCGACACCTACGGATACCTGCCAGTCTCCGAAAGTCCGGCTGGCGTGGAGCTGGATTTGCAGCGAATCGGGTAACTTGATCGTTTGCTCGAAGTTCAACCAGTGAGCCCGACTGTAGATTCCGCTCGCGCTGAAGCTGTAAGTCCCTGGTGTCCAGATCAGGTGGGCCTTGTAAGTCGTTTCGGGAATCCCAGGGTAGTTGAGCTCAGGATTGTTTTCTGGGAAAGCATCGACTCCTCCGTTGAGCACCCCAGCGTTTAACGCCCAGTCTTGCTCGGACTGCGGAAGTGAACGGAATCCGAGACCTGACAGACGGCGGATGCGCTGATTCTCTGCGGAAGCGATCAGGTAGAGGTCATCTTGAATCAGAGTAATCGTCGCTTCGAATTCCACACCTTTGCCTTCGAGAGGCTCGGACTGAAAGTCCCGTTGATTAAATCGACTTTGCTCCCATTCCCAGATGGACAAACTCGCCTCAATCCGGTCGTCGATTGCTCGAACTTTCACTCCACCTTCGATCAGTTTGGCCTTTGCGAAATTTTCTTCACCGAATACGCCGCCTGCCTGAGTCAGATCGAGTGCGATACCGTCTTGCACCGCAGCGTAGAGGCGAATGGCATCTGAGACCCGGTAAGTGATGTAAGCACCGAGGCTGTAGAGCGATTTTTCTCCATTCTGATTGAGAGATTCACGGATGTCATCACTGGCTCTTTGGACCCGCGATGGAAGTTCAGCGTCATACCAAGCCTGTTCTGCACGGGCTGATAGCATGATTCGCAGACGGCTGTTTAGGTCACTGTCCAGTTGTGCGAATGCGCCGGTCTGGAAGAGTTTGGATTTCACGTTTGCCCCAATGTCGGGGGACCAATAGTTGAGACCGTCGGGGCCAATTTGGGGTCCGGCCAGGATCTTTGAATTCGAGCTGACTTCGTTCCTGGAAATATCGCGACGTGAAAAGGGTTCCGCAAAATAATCCTGAACCATCTCTGCTGAAGTGTAACGCAATCCGACTCCGTAGGAGATCCATGTGTTGCTTCCGAAATCGAGATGGTTCTGTCCTTGAGTTTTGTTGGCGAAGACAAATTGTTCGGTGTCAATTGCGTATCCGTATGATGAGAGTTTTTCAGTCTTGAGGGCGTCGATCAGTGTTTTGTTTTGCCAGTGAGTATTCTCGCCTCCGGTCCAGTCGAGATCAAGGAAGCCCACCCAATTGGTTGCTTCTGATTTATCCTCTTCATCTGACAAAATCTGACTCCCATCAATCGGGGTGGTAAAAACAATACCACCCTGGTCAAAATAGGCCCTCGTGTAGCGATAGCCCTCGTTTGGGTTGCCGCTCAATCTTGCCAAAGTGTCTGCGACCGGAGCCCCGGCTTGATAAAGTGGGTCATGCTCACCGGTGCTCGGCAGCGGTTGGCCGTAGGCGCGAGCGAGATCGTTGGGATTTGAGAGATCCAGCATAGCTTCGCGAGCTGCGTCACTGATCAGGCCGTTGTTCACCGCGTCATCGACAACCGCTGTGGGAACGACGAGTGCGTTGAAGTCCTGAATTCCATTTGCCCATCCGTAGCCGAACGGAAATGAAGCGAGGTCTCGATTTCCAGTATTCTGAAAATCAGAATCGGTGATATTGATCGGCTCACCGATGACGTAGTTCCCGTTATCGACTAGCGCCTGAGTCGGTCGATTCCAGCCGGCGTTTTCGTTACTTTCAAAATGGAAAAACTCGAATCCTCCAAACGCTGTGACTTTCTTGTTAAGGTCGGTTTTGATCGCGACGTAGATGGATTCGAAATCATTTTTCAAACGATCGTAATATCCGTCTTCTCTTTGAAATGTTGCGGAGACACGAAAAGCCGACGGTTTTCCGAACATCATCACCGGTCCTCCGTAATCGAGTTGAGCGCGGTAATGATCGTAACTGCCCACTGAAAGTGATAGCGAACCCCTTCGTTCGTCAAAAAATGGTGCCTTCGGAACCATATTTACGAAACCTCCCACGTGAGTTGGAGAAATGTGGGGTGGAGTTGGCCCCTTCACGATATCGAGCGCCTCCGACGAGCCGAAGGAAAGTGGCATCTCATTCAGGTTAAAGGATCGGACCATTCCGTTGAGCAGAGTCGCACCTTTCGCACCACGGATGATAGGAGTGCCGGTCACCCCGTAGTGATTGATGATCTGTGTGCCGGCGCCAAATTTCGAGAGTGAGCGAAGATCGTCGATATCGAGTAACTCCATGTGGGTTGGAGTGACCATCGTAACTGATCGAGGCATTTCCAGCACCGACATGTCGCCCGTGAAAATCCCTGTCACCGGACGCGACGATGGAGTGATCGCACCGCTTTGGTAAGCAGACGACTCTCTCACGATGAAAGCTTCCAATTCCTGGATAGGTCCAAGATCCTCTTCGTCTACACGCGTTTGAGCGTTGCTGACGGCGTTAATCAGAAGGGTTAGCAGTAATCCACACGAATACTTGAATTTCATGGTTTGTTAAGTTGACGAGAGGGAAATGCTGCCACCAAGTCCCGCTCCTGTTGGTTGATCCCGTTAGGGAGTTGAAGAGGCGAAGATTGTGAAAACCTCCGAATAATCAAACTTTTTTTCGATGATTTTCATGTCGCTCAAAATCTGAATTTGCTCCTGAAGGCGTGCGGGATCGAATTTGCCGATGGAGTTTGCTGTTTCCATAGCGACCATGTGATTTTTGATCAATTGGATTCGAATGTAGTTCATGAAATCATCGGTCATCTTTGGGTTACGATTTTGGATCAACTCATGAGCCGGGCTTGGGTCGCCAAATAGGTAGCTCTGCCAGGCTTCATGGGTAGCATTTACGAATTTTTCCACCACCTCAGGGCGATCTTGCAGGGAATCGGAGTGAACCACGATGCCGCGATAAGCATCCCATCCGGATTTCCACATCGGTAGGACAATTGGGTCGGCTCCCAGTTTTCGCACCTGATATGGTTCGTTGGTGAGAAAACACTGCATGACGAATTCTTTGTCGTTCAGATAATGGCTCAGGCCAAAATTGTGAGGCATGCGTACCACCTGAATGTCATACTTTCCTTCAAGATAATCGATCCAGGGAGCGGCAACGTTGACCATGATGCGCTTCCCGTCGAGTTGCCCGAATTCGGTGATCGGGTTTTCCGCGTGAGACAAAATCGCCAACGGGTTGTGCTGAAGAGTGACTCCAACAAACTGCACTGGCATTCCCCGGGCGAAGGCGACGATCACGTCGTCCGAACGAGCGTTGACAAAATCGCATCGTTTCAAAATGAGGCGCTTCATGGGGTCTGCGTTGGGACCTCCCTCGACGATCGTGACATCGAGTCCGTATTTCTCATAAATTCCTGCCGCTTTCGCTTGGTAAAATCCCGCATACTCTGGCTGCGCCAACCAGTCCGTCTGCATGGTGATGGAAATCAGGTCATTGTCCGCTTTTTCCGGCTCAGGAGAACTGCAGGAAATCAGGCAGAAGAAGGCCAACAAAAGTGTGGCGATCAGTGTCGGTTGTGAGTTGCGAAAGAGTCGTGCCATTTATGGAGAAGAAGCCAATTGATGAATTGGATCGACGCAACCATAAGTATTCCGAGCAGGCATGCGGAAAGTCCCGCAGCAAATAGCTCAGGAATCCGGGTTTCTTTGTTGTAAATAAAAACCAGCAATCCCAATCCACCTCGATTACCCGCGAAGCTTCCTACGAAAAACTCACCGAATACCGCTCCGATTGGAACAAGCGTGGCACCGATCTTGAAGCCATTGATCATGTCCGGTACGGCGTGAGGGATACGCAGCAGACTCATCAATTGAAAACGATTTGCCTGATAAACTTTCAGGCAGTCGATCATGTTGGGTTCGGTTGAGATGAGTCCGTGGGTGGTGTTGGCCACGATGGGGAAAAAGGTCGTTATGAAGGTGATCGTGATCACCGAGGCGGGACCATAATCGAACCACAGCACGATGATCGGTGCGAAAATGACGACAGGAGTCATTTGGATGAGTAAAACCCATGGATAAATTGCTTTTCGAACGCTCAGAGAGCTACTCAATAGAATCGAAATGGAAACTCCGGCAACGATGGATAGGCCGAATCCTGACAAACCGTAAACCGCGGTAACCATGGTTGCGCTGAACAAGCGTTCGCCCTCTCGAAAAAAGGCGAAGATGACATCATGGAACGGAGGCAGAAAAAACGGGCTGATCTTAAAAATCCAGATTGCGGCATACCAGACGAGAACGAACACGATTCCGGAAATGAGAGGAGGAAGCATTCGGTTTTTTGAAATCGAATTCATGTGATCCTTCCTTTTTTCAGGATTTCGCGAATCTCCTGAACATGCCTGAGAAACTCCGGTGAATTTTGAATCTCTTCGACCCGCGGTCTTTCAAGATCAATTTTTACGTCGTCTACGATTTCACCCGGGGTTCCGCTCATGACGAGAACACGATCCGACATGTAGACAGCCTCATTTACCGAGTGTGTCACCATAAGTGCTGCCCACTTTTGTCGATTTTGCAGTTCTAGAATCAGGTGATTCATCTGATGACGCGTGATGGCGTCAAGGGCCGCAAATGGCTCGTCGAGAAACATCATCTCGGGTTCGACAGAAAGCGCTCGCGCGATGGAGACTCTCATCCGCATTCCTCCGGAAAGGGCCTTGGGGTAGGTGTTGGCTTTCTCTTTTAATAAAACCTGTTCCAAAACCTTGGCAGCGATTGATTGGCGATCCTCTTTTTTGACACCCTGAAGTTGCAAGGGGATCTCAACATTTTGTTGGGCCGTTTTCCACGGTAGGAGTGTTGGGTCCTGAAAAATAAAAGCAATGGAAGGTTGATCTCCCCCCTGCCAATTAAAATCTCCCGAACTCGCTTTGATAAGATGGGCGAGAGCCTTGAGAAAAGTGGACTTCCCGCACCCACTCGGCCCGATGACCGAAACGAACTCGCCGCGTTGTACCTCTGTTGAAATATTTTGGAAAGCGGGCAAATCGAGTCCGCTGTATCTAAGTGAGAGATCTCTCACTTGAAGCAACGGAACAGGATGTGGGTTGGTCATTCCTGAGTGTTTGGAAATCAGTGTGTTTTTGGCAACCCCTGAATTTACCGGTGAATTTACCGTTCCTAGAATCCTTGCTTGTCATCCTCAGGATGCCCATCTAACTTGAGCGGGCAGTGATTGAGGCGTGGAATCAGATCCAGCAAACATTGCTGCAGACCTATCACAATGGGGACTGGTGGTTGATCGTCGCCGCGATCGTTTTAGCGATTATCATTGGGGTCGTTTTGAAGAAATTGTTCAAGTTCGTACTGAACGTGATCTTTTTCGTTTTGATATTCCTCGCGGTCATTTTTGGTTTGAGCTATTGGGTTACTTAGGTTCGGTTGATGCAACGAGTTGTTTATAGATGAAGTATATTTTTGTGACAGGGGGCGTGGTTTCCTCGTTGGGTAAAGGACTGACGGCAGCGGCATTAGGTGCGCTGCTCGAGCAACGGGGGCTTCGCATCAAGATTCAGAAATTTGATCCCTATCTGAATGTCGACCCCGGCACGATGAATCCGTTTCAGCACGGCGAAGTCTACGTTCTGGATGACGGAGCTGAGACGGATCTCGATCTTGGTCACTACGAACGATTCACCAATTGCCGTTTGTCCCGTCGTAACAATTTGACCTCCGGACAAGTCTACGAAACGGTCATCCAGAAAGAGCGTCGTGGTGATTACCTGGGAAAGACGGTTCAGGTCATCCCTCACGTCACGGATGAGATCAAAGCAAACCTTCGAGATCCAGGAGAGGACGTGGATGTGCTTATCACCGAGATTGGTGGAACTATCGGTGACATCGAGGGACTTCCTTTCCTCGAAGCGATGAGGCAGTTTTCACTGGAAGTTGGAAGAAATAACGTGCTCTTCATTCATGTCACCCTGCTGCCTTACATCAAAGCGGCGGGTGAGTTGAAGTCGAAGCCGAGTCAGCAAAGTGTGGCGAAGCTTCGTGAGATCGGTATTCAGCCCGACATTTTGGTCTGCCGCACCGAGCATCCACTTGACCTTTCCATCCGGCAGAAACTCAGCCTTTTCTGTAACGTTCCGGTTGCAGCCGTCATCGAAGAGCAGGATGTTGAAAGCTCGATTTACGAACTTCCGCTGATGTTGCAGCGCGAAAATCTGGATACGCTGGTAGTTGAGGCTTTGAACATACCCAACCCCGAGCAACCGATGGACGAGTGGCGCGACATCGTGCGTCGCCTGAAGTATCCGGCATACCGCACCACGGTAGGTGTCGTAGGCAAATACATCGAATTGCAGGACGCTTACAAATCCGTCTACGAGTCGCTCACGCACGCTGGGATTGCTCACGATTGCGAAGTGGACATTGTTCGCGTCGACGCGGAGGAGCTTGAAAGCAAGGAAGGGCTTGAGCAACTGAAGAACCTCAATGGGATTGTAGTTCCTGGCGGATTCGGCAACCGAGGCATTCAGGGAAAAATAAACGCCGCACAATTTGCCCGGGAGAACGATATCCCCTATTTCGGGCTTTGCCTGGGGCTGCACATCCTTACGATCGAGTTTGCAAGAAATGTATTAGGGTTGCCCAAGGCGAACAGCATGGAGTTTGACGATCAGTCACCAGATCCCGTCATCTATCTCATGGAGGAGCAGAAGGATGTGGTTCATAAAGGAGGTAGCATGCGCCTTGGGGCTTATACCTGCGATCTCGTGGAGGGGACCAAGACTTACGAAGCCTACGGTAAACCTTCGATTTCAGAGCGCCATCGGCATCGTTACGAATTTAACGGAGATTATCGCGAGCGTTTCTCCGAAAAAGGACTTAAGGTTGCCGGTGTAAATCCTGAGAGCGGACTGGTGGAAATAGCGGAAATCGAAAATCACCCTTTCATGGTAGGCGTTCAGTTTCACCCCGAGTTTCAATCCAAGCCAAACGCTCCGCACCCACTCTTTAAGAACTTCGTGGGTGCTTGCATGAAATCCAAAAAGCACTAAGGGGCGGAATTATGCTTTTTGATTCAAACAAAATGCTGTTACTGGCTGGTCCTTGTTCATTGGAAAACAAGGATCTCGCACTCAAAGTAGCGTCGACGCTGAAATCTATCGCTGACACTGAACCTCGCATCAATTTGATTTTCAAAGGATCGTTCGACAAAGCGAATCGCACGTCGCTCTCCAGCAAACGAGGTCCTGGTCTTGAGGAAGGAGTGGAAATATTCAAAGCGGTTAAGGAAGCGACAGGCTTGCCGTGCGTGACCGATATTCATGCCCCTGGGCAGGCTGCGAAGATAGCGGAGGTTTGTGATGTCTTGCAGATCCCCGCGTTTTTGTGTCGTCAAACCGATCTTTTGGTTGCTGCCGCCGAGACGGGACGAGTGGTCAATGTGAAGAAAGGGCAATTCCTCTCACCAGATGAAATGGAGTTTGTTGTGAACAAACTTGAAGGTGCAGGAGCAAAAGAAATCTGGCTCACCGATCGAGGGACTTCGTTTGGCTATCAAAATCTTGTGGTGGACATGCGTGCGATGCCAATTATGGGGAAGTTTGGTCATCCTTGTATCCTTGATGCGACCCACGCAGTTCAACTTCCCGGAGCCAGTGGTGGAAAAAGTGGAGGGAAAAGAGAATTTGTCCCTACACTAGCTTGTGCTTCACTCGCAGCAGGGGCAAACGGGCTTTTTTTGGAAACCCACCCAACCCCTGCCGAAGCGCTTTCCGACGCCGAGAGCCAACTCCCTTTGGACAGCCTTCCCACGTGGTTGCCTCACTGGTTGGGAATCTGGGAACACGCCCAAAAGATGCCGGAAATTGGTTTTTGAGGGAAATCCGTTTTAAAGTCCCTTTTTATAAAAAATGAAATTGATTGACTCTCTTGAACGAAGATTCGGGTGGATCGCCATCCCGAACCTGATCATTTATCTGGTTATCGGACAGGTGTTAGTCTGGGCGATGCGGACCTTTTTAAACTACCCGATGGATGCGATATCCCTTGTACCTTTGCTCGTCGCTCAAGGAGAGGTTTGGAGGCTTTTCACGTTCGCGTTTTTTCCGCCGGAGATGCACCCGCTTTTCCTGATTTTTGCGTGGTACATTTTGTTCATGATGGGTAATGCTTTAGAGCATTATTGGGGAAGCTTTCGATTCACGCTTTACGTTCTTTCGGGACTTCTTTTTTCAGTTGTGGCAGCTGGTATCGCTTTGTTTCTGTACCCCAACGTAGTCATCTCGAACATTTTTATAAGCAGTTCGATCTTTCTTGCGTTTGCCTTCTTAAATCCGGATTACGAATTCCTGCTCTTTTTCATACTACCCGTTAAAGTGAAATGGTTGGCAATGCTGACATGGATTCTTCTTTTGGTCAGCTTTTTAAGCAGTCCTTTGATTGGAAAGGTCATCATTCTCGCCGGAGTTGGAAATTTTTTCCTGTTTTTCGGGAAAGACGTGGTTCAGATGTTTCGAAACTTTGGAAATCGCACCCAACGGCGTGCCAAAGCCAAAGCGGCAAAACCATCCGAGGAAGAACCTTTTCACGTTTGTTCCGTTTGTGGTACGACTGACCTCAAAGAGCCGGAGCTTCACTTCGTTTATAAAGATGGAGTCGGAATTTGTGAACGTTGTCTCAACAAAGCAAAAAACAGCGATTAGATCAGGCGATATGTTTCAAATGAAACTGGGCTTAATCTTGTTATCAATTATCCGTATGATGTAAGTCGTGAGTAAGTTTTTCTCAGTTATTCTAGCATTACTCGTCGCATTTGGGGCGAAGATCAATGCGGAGCTGTGTAATCATGAGTCTGGCGGAATACATGTATTCTGGGGTGAAAATTGCGAGGGAGATCATCACCATCACTCGGAACATGATCATCATAGCCATGATCACGATCAAGGGGAGCATCATGAACCTTGCGAACACACAATCATCTCAACGGATTGGGAATTTGCTCAGACACATGCAAATGTTTCGGTTAATAGTTTTCCCGAGGTTACATTTGTTCCGGGAAAAGTTTACCATACAAACGAGAATTTAAGCCATCGTTTCGAGGAGAATTCTCGGTTAAAGGCAAGGGCGCCTCCTTTGATTCCTTGTGGCCTGGTTCAGTATACCAGATCTGTTCGTTTCCTTAATTGATTCTTCATTTTCGTTATTTCGCGCTGAGGCGATTGCATCGCTTTGGTTCAGTCCAACGTCTGTTGGAAGGAAATAGCTCCTGTCTGTGAGCTAAATTGAAAACGAAAATTGAAGAACAATATGAATTTAAAATTATCTTTTCGGAGTAGGATTTCTCCGAATCATTTACAACTCATCGGCGTATTGTTGATGTTAGGACCATTTGGTTGGACCTCTCACTCAATCGCCGAAATATCGCTGAAAAATGTCATTGATTCAGCTTATGAACAACAGCAGATAAATGCGCAGGTTGTTCATGAAGAAAATATTTCGATAGCCCGCATCAAACATGCTCGTTCGTTTCCGAATCCAAGAGTTTTTTGGGAAGAGGAAAGGTTGTCCGGCAATAATTTTGGAGACTCAAAAGAAACCAAAATTGGGATTTCTACTTCACTCGATTTTTTATGGAATCGAGTATCGCAGATTGAAGCTGCCGAGTTAAGACAAGAAGTTGCTCTCTACGATATCGAATTAAAACGAGTCGGCATCGCTGAACAAGTTGTTCAGTCTTTGATGAGAATGTGTATCGAAAAGAAACGGCTCGATTCACTTGAACGGGTTAATCGATATCTTGATGACTTCTATCAGGCTGTGAGTGCATCAATTGAAGCGGGTGCGGTTCCCTCAACGAGCCTTAAGATGGTTGAAATAACTCAGGATCGATACCGTTCATTGATGCTCGAATCAAAGTTGAGCTTGAAAAATGCTCATATTGCGATCACTCACCAAACAGGTAGTTCAGATTGGAACATCGAAAGTCTTGAAATCACTGACTCTGGGTTTCCATTTTTGGATGTAGAATCTGCTGTCGCCTATGCTAAGTCGCATCACCCTGAAATTAGGAAAGCTAAATCCCAATTAGAATGGTTGCGTGCAGAGAGCAGATCTGCAAATCGAAAGAAACTTCCAAAAGCATCACTTGATGTCGGGGGATTGCAAAACGAAAGTGGACAAGACGGTAGTTACATTGGATTGTCTGTAGATCTTCCGTTTTTTGCGAAAACAGGCTCTCTTGCCGAAATTGCAAAAGTTGAAGCTGAGAAAGTCGAAACTGAACTTAAGCGAATCGCTCTCATTTTTGAGAGCGCAGTGAAGCAAGTTTACAGAGCTTGGCAGGTTCATTCAGAACGCTGGGAAAATCGACCTTCTGAAGCCAAGTATGAAGAATTGGTTGAGAACTCTTCCAACCTATTTCTAGCGGGTGAATACACTTTGTTGGAACACCTAGGCACGATCGAATCTTACTATCAGGGGATCGATTCAATTTTAAATAGGGAGAGCAAATTTCTCGAATCTACGATCCGTCTGGCGACTGAGACAGGAGCGGAAATTCCCCTAATCATTATCGAACAATAAGAACCATGAAACTTTATTTTAAAAACTATATTAATCTGATGCTTTGGCTCCCAATCGTCTTGGTGATCAATCAAAGCCTTTACGCTCAACATTCTCATGACGATCATGCGCACGACCACAGTGATTCCTCGCATGATTCCCATAATCATAGAGACGACCATGCAGATCATGGGAACGGAGGCCACGACCATGATAACGGGGAAGCTTCCGTCACAGTTGTTACTCAATATATGGATGCCTCAGAATTGTTTATGGAGCACCCAAGTTTGGTAAAAGGCCGTAGTGCGAGACTCATCGTCCATCTTACACGACTATCGGATTTCACTCCCATCACAAAAGGTCGTTTGGAGGTGAAATTGATTTCTCCTTTTGGCGAAAAATACACCGTGACCTCCAATGCCCCAGCTAGAGATGGTATTTTTTTACCTGAGATCGTTCCACCATTCAACGGTGACTCCTTAATGGAACTTAAACTAGTGAGTGAACAACTTGAGGTAACTCACGTAATTCCAAACGTAGTGATTTATGCGGATGAACATGATGTTCCTCCGGCTGAAGAGGAAAAAGAAAATCCGAATATGATTTCTTTTCTAAAAGAGCAGCAATGGAAAATCGATTACGCAACCGTTGCAGCAGAGGATCGTAAAGTTAGTAAGAGCATATCGGCTTCCGGAGAAATCGTGATTCCTTCAGACGGGCGATTTGTTGTTTCTGCACCTTTTGCGGGAATCGTAGAGATGATTGAGGAAGTAGATTTGAATCGTGGAGATTATCTCACTGATGGACAGGTGCTTTTTACCATTCGACCTAATTCATCAAGTTCTGATGGGTTGGTTAAACTTCAGAAAGATTATTTGCTGGCAAGAGTGGAGTTTCAAAAGGTAAAGAAATTGCACGAAAGCAACGCTGCTTCGTTGGAACGTCTTGAAATCGCTCGAATCGAGTTGGAAACACTCGTGCGCTCTATCGAAAATCTTGGTCTGAAACCGGAGGAACTGATGAGCTCGTTAAGTGGCATTAAGGTTATTTCGCCAACGTCTGGTGTGCTCGAGGAGATCTTTTTTGCTCAAGGACAACAAGTGGAAGAAGGTCAACGCTTGGCCAGTATGCACAACGATTCATTTGTGTTGCTGAGGGTAAAGGTCCCCACATCTAGACTGATGCAGGTCGGCGAAGTCGACGACGCAATTTTTCAGCCTCTGGGGAGTTCTGATATTTTCAAAATTTCCGATCTTTCAGGGGTTAGAACTTCTGGAGCGATCATCAAAGACTCTCATACAGGGTTTAGTGTCCTTAGTTTCTTGATTCCCAATGATGAACATCAGTTTTTTGAGGGTATCAAGGGACCTGTTGAGCTCCTTACTAAAGTGGAAAAACCTTCAATTGCTGTGCCAGTTTCTGCAGTTAGGGAAGAGGATGGTTTTCCAGTCATTTATGTTCAGGTAGACGGTGAGACTGTGGAACGTCGCATTCCGAAGCTCGGAAACTCTGATGGGCAATGGATCGAAGTGATCAATGGTATCGAAGTTGGAGAAAGAGTCGTCACTGAAGGAGCGACCTTTATCCGACTGTCAACGATGTCCAGTGATGAAATGGGACATGGGCACGCTCACTAACTGGAGGAAACAATCATGTTTGATGCAATCATACGATTTTCTTTAGGAAATCGACTGCTGATCATCCTATCAGCCATCACACTGCTGATCGTAGGAACGTATACCGCGCTGAAATTGCCAGTTGATGTGTTTCCCGATCTGAATGCGCCAACAGTTACACTCCTCACCGAAGCTCATGGAATGGCACCCGAGCAGGTGGAGTCCTTGGTGACACTTCCGATTGAATCTACCGTGAATGGTGCAACAGGAGTTCGCCGAGTTCGATCATTTTCATCGTCAGGAGTGAGTATTGTACATGTCGAGTTTGATTGGGATATGGATGTCTACAATGCCCGACAAATTGTGGCGGAGAAACTTCAGGCGACATTGAACACGCTGCCAGAAGGCATTGAAGCACCTCAAATGGATCCTATGTCATCCATCATGGGTGAAATCATGCTGATCGGACTCTATTCGGAGCAAAAGGATGGAGAACCCGTCGTATCGTCGGTGGATCTCAGAACGATGGCTGATTGGACAATTCGAAGGCGTTTGTTGGCCGTTCCGGGTGTCGCTCAAGTGGTCACGATCGGAGGCAAAGTTAAGGAATTCCAGATCAACTTGAACCCTCAGAAAATGTTGAGTTATGGAATTACTTTACACGACGCAATGACAGCGGCTCAAGAAGCGAGTGAAAATGCATCAGGCGGTGTCATTCGAGACAATGGAAAAGAATACCAGATTCGTGGACTCGGTAGAGCTTACCATGTGGATCATCTAAGTGATTCGGTCGTTACCGTTATTGATGGTGTTCCGATTTTGTTCAGTGACATAGCCGACGTAAAAGTGGGGACTGCTGTTAGTTTTGGTAGTGCTTCAGCTGACGCAAAAGACGCTGTTGTTCTATCTGTAACCAAGCAACCTGGCGCCAACACGCTTGAGCTAACTGAAAAAATCGATGAGGTGCTTTCAGAAATTCAAAACTCATTGCCCGAAGGGATGTTGCTACAAGAGAATTCGTTCCGTCAGTCCGAGTTCATTGAAGTTGCGATCCACAATGTATTAGTAGCGTTACGCGATGGAGCGTTTCTGGTCATCATCGTTCTCTTCCTGTTCCTTGGAAACTTCAGGATCACTTTCATTTCGGTTCTAGCGATGCCTTTGTCCATTGCCGTGACTTTTCTGGTGTTCCGATTGATGGAAATATCGATCAATACGATGACATTGGGAGGGATTGGCATTGCCATTGGAGCTTTGGTGGATGACGCCATCATCGATATCGAAAATGTGTATAGACGTTTGAGGGAAAATTTTAAGCTTCCCAAGAAAGAACGTTCACCCATTAACGATATAGTCTTTTCGGCCTCAAAAGAGATTCGAAAACCAATGATCAGTGCCACATTGATCATAACTGTAGTATTCTTACCTTTGTTTTTCTTGAGTGGAGTTGAGGGGAGATTGCTGCAACCAATGGGCATTGCCTACATTATTTCGATTTTCGCTAGTTTGTTGATTGCCCTTAGTATCACGCCTGTTCTGGCATCGATTTTACTCTCATCAGAAAAACTTTATCGCAAAAACGAGGATGGTTGGCTCTCCGGCTTTCTGAAGCCCATCTACAGTGCAAGTTTGAAAGTCGTGTTGAAGCACACATGGATTGCTTTAGGTGGAGCAACGTTAATCTTAGCAACAGCGATCGTCATCGCCCCCAAACTAGGTAGATCCTTTTTGCCTGAGTTCAATGAAGGAGCTTTAACGATTTCCTATGTGTCTGCACCTGACATTTCTTTGCATGAATCGACCAAACTGGGGATTCAGGCAGAGGAGAAACTCCTTGAGATTAAAGGAGTTAAAAGTGTGCAACGCAGAACAGGTCGTGGTGAATTGGATGAACACGCTCAACCGGTAAATGCGGGTGAGATTGAAGTTGTCATCGATATCAATGAATTGGATCGGGAAGTTGCGATGGAGGAAGCTCGCCATACGTTGGCCGACATTGCGGGAGTTCAGTTCACAGTAGGGCAACCCATTAGTCACCGTATTGATCATATGTTATCCGGTACTCGAGCAAGTATTGCAGTCAAGATATTCGGATCAGACTTGGCTCAGCTCCGAAGAATCGGTGAGAAGGTTGAGCACGAGATGGAAGGAGTCGAAGGTATTGTCGATTTGGCAGTTGAACCGATGGTGAATATTCCGCAGATCTCGATCCGTTTTAATCGGAAAATGATGGCGCAGCATGGAGTAACATCAGGCCAACTTGCAGAGTTCGTCGATGGCGCTTTTAACGGAGAAAAGGTAGGCCGTGTTTTGGAAGGACAAAAGACATTCGATATTGTTATCCGATACGATGACGCCTACCGAAACAACATTGAACGACTCAAAGATGCATTGGTTTCAACCAATACGGGAGCCATGTTGCCTTTGTCCGATTTTGCATCAGTCGAATACGATCTGGGTCCAAATCAAATTGGTCGTGAAAATGCTCAGAGAAAATTGGTTGTACAAGCGAATGTCGCCAATCGTGACCTTGGTAGCATCATCAAAGAGCTTCAATCAGAAATAGAATCCAATGTGGACCTGCCACGAGGATATTACATTGAATACGGTGGCCAATTTGAGAGCGAACAGACAGCCAGTAAGGTAATCACACTTATCTCAGTGGTTTCATTGCTGATCATCGTGTTGATTCTTTATTACGAGTTTCGCACTTTCAAAGATACGCTGATAGCACTGGTAAATATGCCACTTGCGCTGATTGGTGGAATATGGGCTGTCGCTCTAACCGGAGGCGTCGTGAGTGTGGCTTCTCTGGTGGGTTTCATCACATTATTTGGGATTGCTGCAAGGAACGGTATTCTTCTGATTTCTCACTACCAAAATCTCATCAAAGAGGGATTACCCTTTCAGGAAGCTATTCACCGAGGATCGCAGGAGAGATTAAATCCCATCCTAATGACAGCCCTCACTGCAGGACTAGCCCTTATACCACTTGCCCTTGGGCAGGGAGAACCCGGAAAAGAAATCGAAGCGCCCATGGCGATCGTCATTCTGGGAGGACTACTGACATCCACATTCTTAAATATGTATGTCATTCCGAGTTTATATTCTATTTTGAAGAGGAACTAGAGCGTACATCCAGCGGAGGGCACTTTAGGAAAGTTCCTCCGTGTATGCTTTTCTATTTTTACGCCTCCTCCTCAATCACTTCAAATTCGTCTTCGTATTTGCGATACATGCCTCGCCACTGGTGGTAGGTAAGGTCTAGCAGCTCGGCAGCCTTGCGCTGGTTGTTCGCAGCTTTGCGGAGGGCTTCTTTCATGAGCGTAGTTTCCATGTCGCGAACGAGATCTTTGATTCCTTTGTTGGGGATTTCCTTTCGGAGAAGATCGGTCCAGCTTTTCGATGAATCGACTGAAGGGGTTGTCGGTGGAGAAACGGAAGATGATCCACTTACGGAACCCTCCACGGCTGCATGCATCGAGGGTAGTTCTCCGTAGGGATATCGAAAGGGTTCGAAATCGAGCTCGGTAATCATCTCGCCCGCAGAGCGGCAAACCGCGCGCTCGACGACGTTCTTCAACTCTCGCACATTTCCAGGCCATTGGTGGTTAACGAGTTCATCAATGACGTCGTCGCTGAATTGCGGGATACCGCTGCGACCCATTTCGTGAGTCATTCTGGCGGCGAAGTGATTTGCGAGTAGAATGATGTCATCTCCTCGTGCGCGAAGCGGAGGCACGAAGATGACCTCGAAAGAAAGCCGATCAAGCAGGTCGAACTTAAACTTCCCCCTTTTCGCCATTTCAGGGAGATCCGAATTGGTCGCACCAATGATGCGAACGTCGACCGAAATAGTCTCTGAGCTACCGACTCGCTCGAACGAGTTGTACTCAACAACGCGTAGGATCTTACTTTGCAGTTCAGGTGGTGTTTGACCGATTTCGTCGAGAAATAAAGTGCCTCTGTTTGCAGCTTCGAAACGACCTTTGCGGCGGCGGCTGGCCCCAGTAAAAGATCCGGCCTCGTGACCGAAGAGTTCATCTTCCAGTAGATTTGCTGAAAGCGCTGCACAATTTAGAGTGACCAGATTCTCATCCCAACGCTTAGATAGGTAGTGTAGGCGACGGGCTGCCATTTCCTTCCCCGTGCCTCGTTCGCCAATGATGAGAGCGGGTCGATCAACTTTGGCAACCTCGCTGAGACGTGCTTGAAAGTCTAGAAAAGCGGTGGATTCGCCAATGGGGTCGGGTAAAGTATCAGAAGCTAACATGTGGGTTGGTGATTTTCGCTAAACAGTAAGCGAAATTTACTCAAATTTGCCAATGAAATCTTTTTGAAAGAAATGTCTAATTTTTAAACTGTTGATAAAGAGTGCTTTAGGAAAATTTTGATAAGATTGGCACGTTCTCTGTTAAATAGGTAACCATCAACACTCAGTAGTCTATTATTTAACTAAGGAAATTAAAATGAGCATATTCACAAGATTCTCAGACATCATCAGTTCCAACATCAACTCGATGTTAGACCGCGCGGAAGATCCGGAAAAAATGATCCGCCTCATGATCCGCGAAATGGAAGACACACTCGTAGAAATCAAAGCTTCTTGTGCCGGAACTATGGCGCAAATGGCTAAAAGCAAAAGAGAAAAGACAGAGCTTCAGGACAAACTTGATCGTTGGACCGAGCGGGCCGAGCTAGCAGTAAGCCGCGGAAAGGAAGACCTCGCTCGTGAAGCGCTGGTTGAGAAACGAGCGATCCAAAACCGAATCGACGTGGTGGACGAAGAAGACAATCGTTTGCAGGAGGTCGTAGACCAATACAAGAAAGACATCAGCGAACTCGAAGCAAAGCTAGAGCAAGCTCGCAACAAGCACAAAGTATTGGTGCAACGTCACGTTCGCGCTCAGAAGTCTCATCAGGCTCAGAGCAACGTTCGCAAATACAATAACAAAGCAGCGATGATGAAGTTCGACAAATTCGAGCAACGCATCGAGCGCATGGAAGCAGACGCGGACCTCGTAAACTATGGCGTTAAAAAGGATCTCGATGAGCAGTTTTCTGCGATCGAAACCGACGATGAGATCGAAAACGAGCTCAAGGCGTTAAAAGAAAAACAGTCACCTAATCCGACTCAGGACTAAATTTGCGGTTTAGTTATTCTGAAATTCGGATAGAAAGACTCACATGGAACCTACCATATTCTTTTTAATTACCGTCGGATTGCCCGTCATATGTGTAACCCTAATCATCATTACGGGTATGCTGATGGCAGCTTTTAAGAAAAAGTCACCAGATACCGTGAGTAAAGATGACGCCCGCGATTTGCAGGAAATACATCAATCTTTGATTCGACTGGAGCGGCGGATCGACTCCCTCGAAACCATCTATTTTGAACTCGACCGCACCCAGAAAGGAAAAAACGATGAGTTATAGAAGACATACTCATAGCAGCACAACGACCACGACATACGGACTTTATCGCTCCCGGAGTGGCATGATTTTTGGGGTCGCTAAAGGCCTTGCGATCAGTTGCAACCTGCCAATCTGGTTAGTCCGATTTTTGTTTGTTTTCATCGGTATACTCACACAGTTTTTGCCTGCGCTCTTAGTTTACGCAGTGTTGGCAGTTATCATGCGACCTGAACCTGTAATTGACTTCACTTCTGATGAAGAGCGTGAGTTTTACAACACCTACGGTGACTCCCGCGGATCAGCAGTTGGGAGGATCAAATCGATTCTCGGAAAGCTTGATAAACGTGTTCAACGTCTTGAGAATGCGGTGACAGATCCCGAAAAGGACTGGGAACGCCGATTCCGTAATTCGTCTTAAGACCTAACTCAAAACTACAAGATATCATGGACATGTGGACCGCCATAGTCGCTATTGTAGCAATCGTTTTTATCGCTGAAATCTTCAAAGGAAAAGTATCCAACAAAAAGAAGAAGGAAGCACAGGAAGTAAGCGCAGCCCGCAGCGCAAAGATCGATGAACTCGAGCGACGAATCCAAAGCCTCGAAACGATTATCATCGATTATGATCGCGATCGGAAATATCGAGACTTGAAGTAGATTTACGCCATCACATCAACACCTCATACCTCACCTGAGTCGTCTCGGTGGGGTTGTTTTTTCTCACGCGATCATACGAAGATCACTAGCTGGAACTACCCGTCTCATTCGAACATCCGATGAGGAAAATGAGTGATGACACTATTCCCCGAAGGATCGACCGCGGGTTGTTCACATTCAAGCAACTGCATTAGCAGGTCAGTCGCAGTTTCTTTGATGAGTGGAAGTTCGATGCGCTGAGCCGATTGCGAGGCAGCGGTTTGGGCCAGTTTTTTCTGTAGGTTTTGAAGTGGGGTAAGCGTTTCCTGTTTCAGTTCGTCAATGATCAATTGTTGGGCTTGCTCTCCCGAAAGAAAATGGGGCGTTGTCTCGATTCGATAATAATTTCGCCCGAACGTTTCTACTTCAATTTGGCACTCTCGGAGTGTATCCACGAGTTCTGGCATGCGTTGGGTTTGATGGACATCAAGTTCAAAAGGGATGGGCACGATCTGCGATTGAACGAGACTTTTCCTGTTTTGAAATTGATTTAAAATCTCCTCGTATCGAATACGGTTGAGTGCTCGCTGGGCATGCATGGCGGTAAGTCCGGCTGATCTCTCAAACAGACTATAGGTTCGTGAGAAACTCCCTATAAATCTCCATTCTCTTTCGATTTGTGTACGCGAGATCTTAGGTTTAGCCACTTGTTCATCAGGAGTTTTTGTCACCTCTCTCTTCTCAACAATCACCTCGGGTACATTCTTCAGTGAATTTTGTGGCGGTGACGTTACGTCTCGTCTGGGAATGGTGAAGTTAGCAGTTTCCCTGGGAAGGTTGGTCGGTTGTGGGGACGGAGGATCACGTTTGATGGTAGGGCTAGGGAGCGGTGTCGTTTCGACTGGCTCCACGGATCGCTGGGGTCGGATTATGTCCCAAATCCCCTGAATCACCAGACTGCGTATTTTGGTTTCCTGTTTGAATTTGATCTCTTTTTTCGAAGGATGGATGTTTACATCGATCGAAGAAGGCTCGACTTCGACTCTAAGAAATCCGATAGGGTATCGTCCCTTTGGAATATGAGTGTGGTAGGCTTCCGTCATCGCGAAGCCAAGTGTGCGAGACTCGACCGGACGGCCGTTTACGATCATAACCATGTCGTTCCTCGAAGGACGAGATACTCCGGGTTTTCCGATGTACCCTGAGATTTTGATCTCATCTGACTCGAGTTCCACAGGGAGTAGCTGATTGTCAAACTCTTGACCCCAAAGTTGAAGGATGCGGTTCTTGAGCTCTTGGTTTTCGGGGAGCTGCATCAGTGTTCTTTGCTGGGACTGAAGTCTGAAAGCGATGTGAGGATAAGCCAATGCGATGAGGCGCATCCATTGGATGATGTGAGAAGCCTCAGTCGAGTCTGTCTTCATAAACTTTCGTCGGGCAGGCATAGAGGAAAACAGATGCGAGACTTCGATCCGGGTTCCCTTTGGAGTCCCCACATCTTTGCGATGGAGAAGTTTGCCTCCATTGATCAGTATTTCTGTCCCGTCGGGATGATCCTCCGTGCGGGTCCGCATGAGAAATCGCGAAACGCTAGCGATACTCGGAATAGCCTCTCCCCGAAAACCGAGAGTCTTGATGTTAAAAAGATCTTCGCTACTGGATATCTTGCTGGTTGCGTGGCGTTCGATGCAGAGCAAAGCATCATCGGGAGTCATGCCCTTACCGTCGTCTTCGACAAGAATGAGTGATTTTCCTCCTTTTTGAATCTCAATTTTGACCCGCATTGCGCCGGCGTCGATGCTGTTGTCCACGAGCTCCTTAACTACTGCGACCGGGCGTTCGACTACTTCGCCTGCGGCGATGCGGTTGGCGACTTGGTCGGGTAGAATACGAATCGTGGACATGGGCGAAACTTAACAAAAAAGGCAGTCAAACGACTGCCTTCAAAAGTATCAACTTTGAGTTGCGACGGTCAACGGCGCATTGAGTCATGCAGGTAGTTGTGCTTTTACGTGTTTGTGATCCTTACTGCTGCAAGAAGAATTGATCGACACACTCACCGGTCGATTGTTTTGCTCGATGAGATTGTTTTCCAGCATGTACTGCTCGACTTCTTCTCCACTCACGTCGGCAAGCATGATGCCGTCGATGATCACGCAAGGTGAGAGTCGTTGTCCGCTCAAACGAACCATTTCAGCGTAATTTTCGGGAAAATTGATGATGTCGATATCTTCGTATCCGAGATTATATTTGTCCATGATTGCTCGAACACCGTTACTCCAACCGCAGGACGGTTTTAGATATGCTTTGATTTCCATAGCGAGCAAGATTTTAGCTTTGTTTCATTTGTCAAATGACTCCGCACGCAATTTGAACATCTTTTGAGTTGGGAGAATCCAAATGGTGATATATAAATTTAGGAGATTGAGTGATTTTTAATTTTCCAATATCTTACCGACCTTGAAGCTCGAACCTTATCGAAATGCAAAAAGTATACATCACAGGACTAGGTTTCATTACCAGCATTGGCAATGAGTACGCTGAAGTTCGACAGAGCCTCATAGACCTTCGCTCAGGAATCGAAAAATACGCTCCATTCGATCGTGAGGATGTACCCGTCAAGTTAGCAGGTACCATCAAAGAATTTGATATTTTATCCGAGGACGCTGAGGACTGGGAATACCCGAGCCGCTACCGGCCAGGCAGGGCATTGTTAAGATCACTTAGCCCTCATGGCCTATACGCTTATTGCGCAGTTGAGCAGGCATTGGGATGCGCGGGCTGGGAGTCTGATCTGATTTCCAACGTGAAAACGGGACTCTACACAGCTTCTGCGGGATCTATGTCTCAACTGCATTATCACCTCAATTACATGCACGAAAAAGGTGTGGCCAGGCTGAGCCCTAAAGCGGTTGTATGTTCGATACCGGGAACATTGAATTTTAGCTTGGTCTCCCACTACAAAATCAAAGGAAACTCCTGCGGATTTGTTTCTGCGTGCGCATCCTCAGGGCATGCCTTGGGCATGGCGCACGACGACATCGCCCTGGGTCGTCAAGACCGCATGATCGTTGTGGGTGCGGAAGACGGTGATTTCAACACGTTGTTGCCATTTGCGGGCATGCGGGCCATGTCCGATGAACCCGATCCGGAGAAAAGTTCCATTCCCTTTGATGTTAACCGAAGTGGGTTTATCGGGACCGGCGGTGCAGTCGCGATGACTCTGGAATCTGAAGAGAGTTTGAAGACCAGAGGGGCAAAACCAATCGTTGAGTTTTTAGGGTGGGGACAATCTTCCGATGGTTACAGCGCAGTGCTTCCGGAACCCGAAGGTGAGGGGGTTGCGCGTTCAATGGAATCGGCACTGGAGTCCGCAGGGATCACTTCCGAGGACGTGGACTACATCAATGCTCACGCGACAGCCACCCCGCAAGGGGACCCGGCCGAACTCAAAGCGATCAAGAAAATCTTTGGTGAAAAAAGTTCAGTGGCGATCAGCGCGACGAAAGCGCTGACCGGACACGCCCTTTCAGCTTCGAGCATTTTGGAAGCGGGGATTTCTGCGGTATCGCTGAATGAGGGATTCTGTCCTGGAACCGCTAAGTTAAGAGAACTCGATCTGGAGGGGGAAGGACTAAACATCTTGAGAGAGACTGAATTTTCCAATCCGCAAATTGCCTTGTCCAACAGCAGCGGATTTGGAGGCGCGAATGCGACTCTTATTTTAAAAAAAGCCTAAGTTGAGTGAGGATCGTCGTTTATCAGGACTACCTAAGAGTTGGAGGAACCGAGGCCCAGAGCATCTATCTGAGTCGTAAACTTAGCGATCAAGGCCACGAAGTCATCCATTTAACGAATCGCCCTGACGGACCGCTCAAGGATCGTTTGTCCGGTTCTAAAGTTCAAGTGGAGCATCTTCAGTCGAGGGATTTTGGCCTCAATTGGTATGCACCGAAGTTGAAGAAGCGGTTAGCGACTTTGGAACCTGAAGTCATTCTGTTGATGGGCAGGAATGCGAACTGTCAGGGTTACCGTATCCGAGATTGGTTTCCAGGTATCCGATTGGTTGCGAGCATGCGGACAGGGAGAAAGATCCCACGGATGTATCGCAAAACTTTGCGTGTCGCCTCACTTGTGGTTTGCAACAGTGAATTTGCCAAAAAGCAGCTTCTCGATACCAAACTTACCAAACAACAAGTTGAAGTACATCCGAACGGCTGCTTGAGACACTCCGAGATTTTGGGGTGGGAGAAGGAAGGTTCTCATCGATCAGGCGAACGAGACGTTTTCGTTTTGCTTTATGTGGCTGCATTCGTTCATGGGAAAAATCATCGCGACGTGCTTGAGCTCGCAAATCTTCTTCAGAAAATGGGGAAAGAATTCAGGATCAGACTCATTGGTGAGGGGCCTGAGAAGGAGAAGA